>CAJQOG010000151.1 GCA_905479875.1 uncultured Gammaproteobacteria bacterium | reverse complement strand
AGATTCATCTTCAAGTAAAACCGAATAGTTTCGTTGCGACCAAGGAGCATAACCCACAGCGTGTGTTACCGGAGCCGGTGTATTTAGGAATATACCCCAACCGTCTGGGCTCCACGAGAACGGAGTATTTTTATAAGATATTTCAGCGTTCACACCCAGAGCATCGTGATTATAAGAACGAATTATTTGTCCTCTTTTATTTAAAGCACCCCACTTTTCACCTAAACCATAAATAGCTTCGGAGGACTTTAACGCAATACTTATTAACCAACCTTGAGATGTTTTAGCAAAAGCTGGAACTCTTTGCTCTCGTTCAAAGTGAGCATCAGTACAGGATTGCAGAATTAAATTTCCAGTTCTATCACTCAAACGAAAAGATAATGGATTATGCATTATCTCTAAATGATAACGCGAGCTTTCAACAACACTAGAGTTGGTAAAATTACTCAGCTGCAATTCATCAACTACGGGTTGATTCAGCAATAAATCATAATGATTCCCACGAACAGGAGCACTTGTAATTCTTAATCCAAACTCGTTCAAACTTAAGTGCAAGTCACCTACATGAGTACTACATTGAATAGAAAATTTTGATGCAAGTTGTGGTATTTCCAATAATTTTAAGGCTGGTATTTGGTTCCAATTTGGAGGATTTATATCAAATTCAGTTTGCCTTTCTATTCTACTCATTCATTTCTAATCTTTTAGTTTTTTAGTTTATGTAGTTTGATAAAAAATTTATCGCAAGTTAACCGAGTAAACAAAGTCTTCAGTTTTACAAAAAGCTTCACTCCACTCTACAACTCGTCCGTCTATATTTACACTAGCTCTCTCAACCAGAAGAACAGGTTCATTAGCATCCATTTCTAAATGCTTGGCATACCTTTCTGGTAAATTAACTGCGCGTAATTCCTCTCTAACTTCAACAATACTGATTGAAAATTTATCCTGATACAAGGTGTACAAAGAATTTGGTAAATCAACAATTTTGTCAATATCTGGAAAAATTGCTAATGGCTGGATAATTCTTTCTACAATAACTGGCTTCTTTTTTAAGGTTCTTACTCTATAAAGCTCCACAACTTTTTCTTTGGATTTTAAATCTAAATGTTTAGCTTCAATACTTGTGCATGCTCTGCGTTTGACCGAGATAACTTCACTTTCGGGAATCAAATGCGAACCACTGGGTTCTTTGAAATGAAAAAATCTAAACAAAGAACTCTCTTGGGTAAACTCTGAAACAAAGGTCCCTTTGCCTTGACGTCTTTCTAGTAAGTTTTCCGCCACCATCAAATCTAATGCTTTACGAACCGTGCCTTGGCTAACATTAAGCTCAACGGCAAGAGCTTGTTCGCTAGGTAGCGCCTCTGATGGTTTCAATTCACCATTCACAAGTTTTGCTGTCATAAGATCATAGACTTGTTTGTATAGAGGTTGAAAATTCGGTGATAATGACATAATAAATTCTTCTTAATAGTTGATTTTTATGAATAAATTGTAATGTTATTATTAGGGCAACAATCTACTCAGTCAATCTATAGTATGGCTTTTCTTAGGATTAATTGAATAAAAAATAGCGAAAATTAAAAGCAAATGATGACTCATGTCTTATATAAGATATAATACTTTACAACAAATAACCACTAAAGACGATGAGACTTGTATGAGTGAACAGAAAAGTATGCCTAAAATTGGCTTTGGCCTTTGGAAAATACCTCAAGAACAATGTGCAGACATCGTGTATACCGCCATACAAGAAGGTTATAGGCATTTTGATAGTGCCTGCGATTATGGCAACGAGATACAGGTTGGTCAAGGCATAAAGCGTGCTATTGACGATGGATTATGTACACGCGATGATCTTTGGATTACATCAAAACTTTGGAATACCCATCATGCAGCCGAACATGTTGAACTGGCTTTGCAAAAATCTTTAAATGATTTGCAATTGGAGTATTTAGATCTTTATTTAATTCATTTTCCAATAGCACAAGTCTATGTTGCGATTGAAGATCGTTATCCAGCTGAATGGTTGTTTGATCCTACTATTGAAAACTCAGGCATGAAACTCGCTAAGGTTCCCTTATTTGAAACATGGCAAGCCATGGAAAGCATGGTTGATAAAGGATTAAGCAAAGAGATTGGCGTTTGTAATTACAATAGCGGCCTTTTACAAGACTTAGTCAATTACGCTCGCGTTATGCCAAGCATGTTACAAATCGAATCACATCCATATCTAACTCAAGAAAGGCTAATTCGCTTAGCTACGCAATTGAATATTCCTGTTACCGCATTTTCACCTTTAGGCGCACTGTCTTATTTAGAACTTGATATGGCCAATCAACAGGAATCCGTTTTACAACAACAAGTGGTTATTGATGCTGCAGAACGTTTAAATAAAACTCCAGCTCAAGTGGTTCTGCGCTGGGGCGTACAGCGCGGCACCGCTATTATTCCGAAAACCAGTAAGGCCATCCGCATGCAAGAGAATATCAGTATTTTTGATTTTGAACTAAGTGATACAGAGATGTCGGCAATTAGTGAACTAAACATCAATCGCCGTTTTAACGACCCTGGTCATTTCTGTGAAGCTGCCTTCAATACTTTCAATCCAATTTACGACTAATATTTTATATTTTTAATGGTGCAACTTATGAACGATACAGTTAATTATCATACACTTCCTGATCAATTAGAATTCACTGACAGTGTTTTTCCACGCGCTGTAATTAATGCACAACAATTTACTGATATAAAAAAGTGTGCAGAGTGGATAGAGACACATAAAACTGAATTAGAAGCTGAACTAGAAAAATCTGGCGCCTTACTCTTTAGAGGTTTTCCCATTGATTCTGCCGAAAGTTTCGATACTTTTTCGGCTGCCTTCAATTATCCAAATTTCACCTATAAAGAGTCTCTGTCTAATGCTGTACGCATCAACTTTACCGAACGAGTATTTACAGCTAACGAAGCGCCTAAAGAGGTAGAGATTTTTCTACATCATGAAATGGCGCAAACCCCTATTTCACCTGATAAATTATTCTTCTTTTGCAAAGCTTCGGCTGACATTGGTGGCGCTACCCCTGTGTGTCGGTCAGATGAACTCTATTCAGCTCTAAAACAAGCTGATGCACAATTGGCTGATGACTTCTTACATAAAGGCCTTAAATATACGACCAATATGCCTGCTGAAGATGATATAAATTCAGGTCAAGGTCGTAGTTGGGGCAGCACATTGAGCGTAGAAAGCAAGGAAGAAGCCGAACAAAAATTAAAAGAACTTGGTTATACCTGGGAATGGGCAAAGGACAATAGTCTTAAAGCGATAACACCTGTATTACCGGCAGTCAAAACTTTAGACAATGGCGTGCAAGTTTTTTATAACCAATTAATAGCAGCTTATATGGGCTGGGATGGTGTACGTGAAGATCCATCAAGTGCAATCACCTTTGGTGATGATACAAAAATACCAGCGAGCGGTTTAGAGCTTGTGGTTAAACTCTCTAAAGACTTTACTTATGATGTTAAGTGGCAAGATGGTGATGTTGTACTAGTGGATAACAAGATGGCTATGCACGGTCGTAGACCTTATAGCGGTGAGCGTAAACGTCAAGTTCTTGTAGCTCTAGCGGCTTAAGCTTTACACCATGCTATCTAACTTTCAACGCTTACTGCCTGGACTTGGTGTAGCTGTAATCACAGGGCTAGCTGCTCTGTTTCTAAGTGAACATTATGGTTCGCCAGTTATGCTCTTAGCCTTACTACTTGGAATTGCAATTGCCTTTTTATATGAAGAAACGAAATGTAAAGACGGCATAGATTTTGCAGCCTCTACAATTCTCAAAGCTGGAGTTGCTTTAATTGGCCTACGTCTAGCGATTTCCGACTTAGTCGACTTAGGCTGGAAAACGGGCTTACTTTTAGTGTGTGCAATTATTAGCACCATGCTCATAGGCCATCTACTCGCAAGACTTGCTGGACTACCGAAGCACTTTGGTTTTCTCACAGGCGGTGCTGTAGGTATCTGTGGGGCTTCAGCCGCTCTAGCGATATCTTCAGTTCTTCCCGAACATGAGCACAAAGATCGCGATACAGTTCTCACGGTTATAGGCGTTACCATTTTATCTACCATCGCAATGGTTTTGTATCCCAGCATTACTTCAGCCTTAGACATGAATACCAAACAGGGCGGCATTTTCTTAGGTGGCACAATACATGATGTTGCACAGGTAGTTGGTGCCGGATATTCAGTTTCTGTAGAAACTGGCGATATCGCCACATTAACTAAATTAGTTAGAGTCAGTTTATTAGTGCCTGTGATTATGATTCTACTATTCACACTAAATCCGACGCAAAGTACGGGAAAAAAGAAAGCTCCTGTACCTGCCTTCTTAGTCGTATTCATTGTATTAATGCTGATCAATAGTTTTATTGATTTACCATCAACCTTGGTTAAAGGTACAAATGAATTATCACGTTTTGCACTAATCCTAGCGATGACAGCTATTGGCATGAAAAGTAATTTAAGCAAACTATTAGAAGTTGGTCTCAAGCCCGTAGCAATCATGCTGTGCGAAACACTTTGGATAGCGGGCGTGATATTACTTGGTATAAAAATAATTTAGTGGCAAACGAACTCTAAGCTAACGGCAAAATGTTAAATCATTGAGTTAAGCAATGGTTCAGATAAGAAATCGTAATATACATCCTCAATCAACAAGAAGATCTCAAAGAAAGAGGACACGATGATGAAGAAATTATCATTATTTATAGGCTTGTTAACAAGCAGCGTATTATCTAGCTTTGCACTTTATGCAGACCATGACGAACACTATGAAGATGAGCCAGTAAAACCTTTAAGCCTCTTAGTAAGCGGCGGATATGATTTTGGTGGTGACAAACTTTTAGAGATTGAATATTTTGATGGTTCAGTTGATACACTCAGAACGGGTCAAGGCTTTAATTTAAATATTGGCGGCGAGCTACGTCCCAATGCTTCGAAAGACTTTTCTCTTCGCGGTACAGCAGGGTTTCGTTTCTCTTCAAATCGCGAGTCAGATGTTGATGCAACGATTTATAGCTTTCCTATAGAACTATCTGCAAACTGGTATCCAAGCCGTAATTTACGCTTTGGTGTTGGCTATGTAGAACATCTAAATACAACATTAGACAGCAGGGACTTTGGTGATACCAATTTTGAAGATGCGTCCGGTCCAAAATATGAAATTGCTTATAAAGGATTTGCTGTTACCTTCACCAATATCGATTACCGAGATCAAGATGGGTTTAAGTATTCGGCTGATACTGTAGGTTTATCTTATAGCATTGCATTTTAAGCTTAAGTAAAAAAAGCCCACTACGATTACAGTGTAGTGGGCTTAACTTTATAAAGTCAGTAAGCAGGTCCGGATAGCGTATAGCGCGTATTCCGATGCTAGACTAGTATTATTTAGCGGCCTTATCTTCTACTGGCTTTCTAAACTCAACATCCGAATCAGCAGCTAAATAAATCGCTGCTGCATAAGCCGCAACATTTTGAGCTAATTCTTTAGGATCAATTTTGTCTAAGGTGTCATCTGGGGTGTGATGTAAATCAAAATAATCTCGTCCGTTTTGCTTTAAGCGAATTGTTGGAACACCAGCCATAGCCAAAGGAATAATATCTGGGCCACCACCGGGTGCTTGTGAACTTCCACGAACAATATCCAAGGGCCTTATAACATGAGCAATCTCATCAATTAATGGATTAGCTTCTGCATTTACATCCGACACTAATTGCCAAATAGTTTGTGCGCCAAAATCCGATTCGGTCGCTAATACATGATTTTTTAAATTAGTCTCATGCTTTTTCGCATACGCTCTTGCGCCTAATAAACCAACCTCTTCTGCACCAAACATCACCACTCTAATAGTTCGTTTAGGGCGCTTAGGTAATTTCGCAATTAAGGCTGCAGCTGCTGTCGTAATAGCAACACCCGCACCATCATCCACCGCACCTGTACCTAAATCCCAACTATCTAAATGCCCACCGATTAAAACTATTTCTTCCGGTTTCTCACTGCCCACTAAGTCCATAATCACATTACCACTACTAACTTCGCCCTTCCATTTTGATGCGGAATGCAATGAAACAGACAAAGGTTTACCTAAATTATGTAAGCGGCGCAAATGATCAGCATCGGGAATAGAAATTGCGATGACAGGAATATCAGACCATTTATCAGCATTGTCAGCATCCTTACTCATCATCCCCGTATGTGGAAAACGATGCGAACTAGAACCCGCTGAACGAACAATCAAAGCCTTTGCACCACCACGTTCAGCATGCTGCCAGCCCACACGGCGACGTTGGCTAGCTTGACCATAACCAGCACCAGTTTGGCTTTTAACCATGATGTCACCATCAATAAAAGCGATTTTATTTTTTAAGTCACCTGATGCAACTTCTTTTAATGCTTCTATGTCACGAAAATAAACCACAGGTGCCTTAATCAAACTCTTACTCGGAGCAGCCCCACCAAGAGCGGTACCATAGAGTTCTTGTTGATAAGGTGACTGTAATGCAATATGTAATTCACCTCTATCCCAAAATGGCATAGTAAACTCTTCGATACTTACCTTATCAAATCCAAGTTCTTTGCCTAATTTAAATCCCCAGTCTCGCGCTCTTTTTTCAGCCTCGGAACCCGCTAGTCTTGGACCAATTTCCGTAGTAAGTGATTCCACAATTTCAAATCCTAACTTGCTTTCAAGTGCGGCTTGCATCAAGTTTTCAGCGGTTTCGATTTGAGATTGACTTATAACTGGTGACTCTGCGTAAGTACTGACACTTAAAACACTTGCGAGCAAGCTGCTAATAGCAATACGTTTAAGGTTTTTTATATTCGGCATTTAGAATAC
>CAJQOG010000150.1 GCA_905479875.1 uncultured Gammaproteobacteria bacterium | reverse complement strand
AATTTATGGCGAGCCAGTCAAGCGGGTCTTTTTCAAGCAATCAATTCACCTGTTTTAGAAAAAGCTATACCGGCAAACTTTCGAGCTGCAAATAATGAATGGTTTGGTTTTTCACAACGTGCTCGCACCATTGTGTATTCGACTGAGAGAGTTAAGCCTACTGAGCTTTTGACATATGAAAACTTAGGCGATGCTAAGTGGAAAGACAAATTATGTCTACGTACATCTAAAAAGGTTTACAACCAATCGTTGGTTGCCATGTTAATTGCTAAACATGGTGTTGAGAAAACTGAGGGTATTGTTAAATCATGGGTGACTAATTTAGCGACTGACCCATTTTCTAATGATACTAAAACAATGGAAGCCATTCTTGCAGGTCAATGTGATGTTGCCATTGTGAATAGTTATTACTTTGGGCGTATGCAAAAGAAAGATCCTGAATTGGCCTTGAAATTATTCTGGCCTAACCAAAACCCTGAATCAGACCAACTTTCTGGTGTTCATGTAAATGTCTCTGGTGCTGGTGTGCTCAAACATGCTAAGAATCCCGAGAATGCAAATCACTTTATGGAATGGATGGCTGGTTTAGAAGCTCAAACCATTCTTGCTAAAGGTAATATGGAATATCCGGTTGTAGGTAGTACTGAGAATGATCCACTAGTTGCATCGTGGGGAGGTTTTAAAGCTGATCCTCAGGGTTTAAGTAAGGCTGGTGAATTACAGGCTGAAGCAGTAAAACTTATGGACCGAGCTGGATATCGTTAATACTTTTTTGTATTTTGAATCAAGCTAATAATAACTAAAACATGCAAGCTCAAATGACACTGTCTTCAAAAAAGACTTCGAGAATATCTAGGTCTTTTTTGAATTGGCGCCTAGTGGTTTTAGGACTGCTGTGTTTAGTTATGCTGCTACCTGTATTTACGGTTTTCCAACAGGCTCTTTTGGCTCCCTCAGATTTAAATGCTCATTTGAATGAATATGTTTTACCACGCGTCTTATTTAATACTATTGTACTGGTGGTTTCGGTAACTCTATTGTCGACAATCTTAGGACTAGCAGCGGCATGGTGTGTATCCATGTACGAGTTTCCGGGGCGACGTTTTTTTTCTTGGGCTTTACTATTACCTTTGGCAATACCGGGTTATGTCATGGCTTTTGTCATGTTAGGCGTGTTTGATTTTGCTGGACCTGTACAAAATTTTTTACGCAATGTATTTGGTAGTAGTGCATGGTTTCCTAATATACGTTCGGGTCTTGGAGCAGTGCTGGCTTTGTCATTATGTTTATATCCTTATGTATACCTTATTACCCGTGGCGCCTTCGCTCAGCAGGGGAAACGTGCTTTAGAAGTAGCTCAAAGTTTAGGGCACTCACCTCGACGGGCAATTTTTTCTTTGGCTTTACCTTTGGCGCGACCTTGGATTATGGCTGGCATGTTATTAGTCATGATGGAAACTTTGGCTGATTTTGGCACAGTGGCTATTTTTAATTTTGATACTTTCACCACGGCGATTTATCACACCTGGTTTGGTATGGGCTCTCTACCATCGGCTTTGCGTTTAGCCGCCTGGTTAATGCTATTTGTGATTGTGGTATTGCTTATTGAAAGTCGTGGTCGTCAACAACGTTATACCAGCATGGGTGATGCCTTAAGTAATTCGCGTGAGAGTTTAAGTAAGCCGAAATCATTTTTGTGCACAGGTTTTTGTGGGATATTGTTTGGCTTTGCATTTTTAATACCCATTGTGCAGTTATTGATTTGGTTTATTGAGCATATTGAGTTGGCTTTCTCATCGCGTTATTTGGAGTTTTTCTCAAATACATTATTGCTAGCGTCTCTGGGTTCTGTATTAATAGCACTACTAGCCGTAGTCGTAATAGCATTGCAGCATGCATTAAGAACACGTAATAAAGAAAAACAAATCTCTTTTTTGAGTAAATTGTTGAGCCGTTTAATGACTATGGGTTACGCAGTACCGGGAACAGTATTAGCGATTGGCTTATTTGTTCCCTTGGTATGGCTTAGTAAATTCTTAGTTACTATGTTTGGGGTTTCACAGTTGCTTTTAGCCGGTGGTCTATTTGCCTTATTGCTGGGTTATACCATTCGATTCTTCGCGGTAGCGTTTAGACCGGTTGATAGCCAAATGCAAAGATTGTCATCACATTTTGAAGAAGTGAGTGAAAGTTTAGGTGTGGTTGGGATTAAAAAATGGCAGCAAGTTATTTTGCCATTATTACGCCCCGGAATTCTTACGGCACTGGCTCTAGTGTTTGTAGATATTATGAAAGAAATGCCGCTGACGCTTATGACTAGACCATTTGGATGGGATACACTTGCGGTGCAGATTTTTGAACTTACTTCAGAGGGTGAATGGTCAATGGCGGCTGTGCCTGCAATTGCTATTGTACTTGTGGGCTTGCTCCCAGTTTACTTACTGAATAATCAACGTGAAAAAACTTTAAAGTCGTAAAAGATAAACTATGCAATTAACTGTTTCCCAGCTGTCACATTCCTATGCCAATGTACAGGTATTAAAAGATATTAGTTTCACGATCGCCGATGGTGAAATAGCGTGTTTGCTTGGGCCTAGTGGAAGCGGTAAAACAACAATTCTACGTTGTGTGGCAGGTTTTGAAAGACCTAGTCAGGGCGTAATTTCTAGCGATAATGAAATTATAACTTCGCAAACAATTCATGTTCCACCTGCAAAACGAAACGTTGGAATGATTTTTCAAGATTACGCTTTATTGCCGCATCTCAGTGTAGAAAAAAACGTAGCCTTTGGTTTGCATCAATTGAGTCGCACAGAAAAAACTAAAAAAGTACAAGAAGTACTAGAGGTAGTTGGTTTAGAAAAACTATCTAAGCAATATCCTCATCAGCTTTCAGGTGGACAACAACAACGCGTAGCTTTGGCACGTGCCATTGCACCTAATCCACGCTTAATATTAATGGATGAACCATTCTCAAACTTAGATGTATCATTGAGAAATCGTTTAGGACAAGAAATTAAGCAAATATTAAAACATTACGATATAACGGCCTTGATGGTCACTCATGATCAACATGAAGCTTTTGCTTTTGCAGACTCTATTGGGGTGATTAAAGACGGTGAATTACAGCAGTGGGATACGGCGTATAATTTGTATCATAAGCCTGATAACCGTTTCGTAGCTAACTTCATTGGTCAAGGGGCCTTTCTTGATGGCAAGGTTGGTAGTGATGGCAAAGTACAAATCGAACTGGGGGGGTTAGACGGGCAAATCTTGCAAAGCTTGGAACCACTGCAAAATGTAGATGTCTTATTACGACCAGATGATGTTATTCATGATGATGATAGCCCAGTTACTGCCAAGGTTATACACAAGGCCTTTCGTGGAGCAGACATTCTGTATACTCTTGCACTGGACAGTGGGACAAGAGTTTTATCACTAGTGCCCAGTCACCATAATCATGCGATTGGTGAAGCCATTGGGATTCGTTTAGAAGTTGATCATGTGGTCGCTTTTACAAAATAAGATAAAGAAGAATTTATGACTGATACACAATCTATTGAAAACTCAGAAGAACAAGCGACTCAAACTAAATGGCAGCACTTTAAAAGTGAGTGGGGCGGCTTTATTGTTTTGCTGTTTTGCTTATTTTGTTTTCGTTCAGTAATCGCTGATTGGAATGCTGTTCCGACAGGTTCTATGAAACCGACCATTTATGAAGGCGATAGAATTTGGGTTAATAAACTGTCATATGGTTTACGAATTCCTTTTACAAATATTAGAGTTAAAGATTTAGGTGAGCCAAGTCGTGGTGAGATTGTTGTATTTCCTGAGCCTCGTAGTGGAAAACGTTATATTAAAAGAGTTATTGGTGTGCCAGGTGATCGTGTAGAAATTAGAGAAAATAAAGTATTTTTAAATGGAGAGTCCTTAAGCTATAGAAAATTTAGCGATGAAGAGTACAAATCGTTTGATAACATTCCTGCTAGTACGGTTACGTCACGTAAAACACAGGATTTTTTAAAAATTGAAGAAACAGTAGACGGTAAAGCACACGCTGTTCAGCTCTATTATGTAGATAGATATTTTGATCCAGTCACAGTGCCAGACGGTATGATTTTTGTAATGGGCGATAACCGAGATGAATCACAAGATTCACGTTACATTGGTTTGATTGATTCAAAAACCTTAATTGGCAAAGCGACCAGAGTCGTTTGGTCACACGATTACGATGATTATTATTTGCTGCGTAAAGAGCGTTTCTTTAAGCCGATCGATGAATTGTCGAAAGTGGATTAAGAATTAAGGCTCTTCATTAGAGCCTTTTTTTTGTTTACCGGTATAGCCTCTTTGTTTACGCAACACATCTCTTAAGACATATTCAATCTGTCCATTTAGACTGCGTAACTCATCATTTGACCAGCGCTGTAACTCATCTATGAGTTCAGGCGGTAAACGTAATAAAAATGATTTTTTTTTGGCCATTACAAATTAGTCTGCTAATACTGGTTCATTATCTTCGGATTTAAAAATGGCTTGGCCATTATACAAAACCGTGTAATTGTATTTAAACCAATGATGTTTTCTTTGTACAGTTACTTTATGCTCTTGTTTTCTTTCATCCAAAAAGTAATATTCTAGGATGTTTTTCGAACTTACATTCTGCACAGTAATATCCCGTAATAAACCGTCCATAAAAATTTTTACGCACATGTGTATAGGGTAAACACGTAAACGAAAACGACGTTTTTGATATTGAAATTTGTAATCTTTAGGTTTACTCATCATTATCCTCAATAATTTACACTGAGCAGAGTTTGAAACCTGCTCAGTGTATTTGTTTTTAGCTATACAAGCTGCCTGTGTTTACTACCGGTTGAGCGGCCTTATCCCCACAAAGTACAACTAATAGATTGCTAACCATGGCGGCCTTGCGTTCATCATCTAGTTCGACTAAGCCATTATCTTCTAAGCGTTTTATTGCAGTTTCAACCATGCCGACGGCTCCATCAACAATGCGAATTCGTGCTGCGACAATTGCGTCTGCTTGCTGGCGTTGTAACATCGCACTGGCAATTTCTTGGGCATAGGCTAAGTGAGATATACGTGCTTCAATGACCTTTACGCCGGCATCATCAACACGTTCTTGTAAGACTTTTGTTAAAGCAATAGTTACTGCTTCTGTATCACTACGCAACGATTGCTCATCTTCACTATCAAAAGTATCGTATGAATAATCCATGGCTAATTGACGTAAGGCCGCTTCTGATTGTACGCGTACAAAGGCATTGAAATCATCTACATCAAATACCGCACGTGCTGTATCAATGACTTTCCAAACTACAACCGCTGCAATTTCAATTGGATTGCCACGGTTGTCGTTAACCTTAATAATCTCGCCGTTTAAGTTATTTGCTCTTAAGGAAAGTTTTTTCTTTTTATAAAAAGGGTTCACAAAATGAAAGCCAGCTTCTTTAACCGTGCCTTTGTATTCCCCAAACAGTGTCATAACAGCTGACATATTCGGCTGCAGTGTGAAAAGTCCACTGCTTAAGAAAAAGAAAATACCAATCATTGGTATACCTGTGAAGATATATTTGGGCTCACCTAAGCGAATACCATTTATAAAATATGCAGCAATCACAATTCCCAGTACTGCAAAAATTCCTAAGGCCAACCAACCACTGGTGGCATTCTTTTTAAATTCATTGGTTAAATTAAAATCTGATTTATTCATGTTTTTCTCCAAAAGCATCATTTGAACCTATTATCAAAGTGATATCAATTTGATATCTATTCTAGAGAGAAACGCACAGATTTGCAATATATATCGGTAATATCAATTAAAACAATGAGTTATGTATAGATAGATAGCAAATTCGAGTAAAAAACTTTTGAAATGATAAGACTTAACGACGAATTAAATA
>CAJQOG010000149.1 GCA_905479875.1 uncultured Gammaproteobacteria bacterium | reverse complement strand
TTCGCTCATGTTAGGTAATTATTCTAGTGGGTGATTAGATTCAATTAGAGGTTATGAGTTTGTAGCTCACATTGTTTTTCACGATAGGTTTTGAACCGTACTCTACTTTGATGCCGTTCTTGTTGTTTGGCTGGAACAATTTCTGCAATCCGTTCAAAACGATTTAAATTAGCTGGAACTTGGCCAGATAGGTTAATCAGAAGATTAGCTTTTTCATTGACTGATGAATCTGTAGCCAAGGCAACATTCAATTGTTGGTGTACAAAAGAGTCGGCGTTTACAATTTCATGTGGGATGAAGCTGTCATCTTTAAAGGTCCAGAGTTTCTCATCCAGCTCATGTAGCTGCTTAGTATCTTGGCCAAGAATAAGAATTTTATAACCTTGTTTAAGTGCTTTTTCAGTCAGACGGCAGGCGACTATATTTTCCGATTGCGGATTGCTATCGGAAATAATGTAAAAGTCGACCCGCGTCTTCATAGCTAAAATTACTTCTTAAGGTTTAGTAGGTATTGGCACAATAAAGGTACTGGACGTCCAGTAGAGCCTTTAGCTGCACCTTCTTTCCATGCGCTACCAGCAATATCTAAATGCGCCCAACGCATGCCTTCTGTAAACATAGACAAGAAGCTAGCAGCAGTAATGGTGCCTGCAGCACGTCCGCCTACGTTTGCTACGTCGGCAAAGTTAGTGCTTAACTGGCTGTGATACTCGGGAGTTAATGGTAAAGGCCAAGCTTTATCGTGTGCAGTTTCACCAGCTTTCATGATCTCTTTAATTAAGCTGTCGTCTTTAGATAATACCGCAGAGTGGTGAGCACCTAAGGCAACAACACAGGCGCCAGTTAATGTGGCCATATCTAGAATAGTTTCAGGCTCAAAACGCTTTGCATAACTCAAGGCGTCACATAAAATTAATCGACCTTCAGCATCAGTATTGAGTATTTCAATGGTGATGCCTTCCATATTTGTCACAACATCACCTGGTTTATTCGCTGCGCCATCGGGTAAGTTTTCAGATGCTGGAACAATACCAATGATATTTAACTTGAGATTCATCTCAACTGCAGCTTGGATAGTGCCAAATACACTAGCACCACCGCACATGTCGTATTTCATTTCATCCATTTTGGCGGATGGTTTAATCGAAATGCCACCAGCATCAAAAGTTAGACCTTTGCCAACCAATACATGAGGTTTTTGAGACTTATTACCGCCAGAATATGTGAAGATAATCATCTTAGCTGGTTCGCGACTACCCTTAGATACTGATAGTAGGGCGCCCATACCGAGTTTTTCCATATCTTTTTCTTGTAAAACTTTTACGCTAAGTTTGGCATGATCTTTAGCCATTTTTTTAGCAGTTTCTTCTAAAAACGTGGGTGTGCAATAGTTGCCTGGTAAATTACCCAGTTCACGTGAAAGATTCACACCTCCGCCAATAGCTTCGCCATGTTTAGCGCCTTTTTTAGCCTCTAAAGCTGATTTTGCATTAGCTATTAGGATTGTCATTTGCTCAAGACTAGTTTCAGCGGCAGATTTTTTAGAAAGAGTACTTACATAGTGATACAAAGCGGCTTCAGTTGTTTCAGAGACTGCGCGTGCTATGTTATAAGCTTTGCCACCCTTGATGGTTTCAAGAGTTAATGAATTAACCACTTCTACTGAAGTGGTTTTTTTCAAGGCTTTTACCGCAGCTTCAGTTGCTGTGCGTAAGCCAGCTTCTGTGAATGACTTTTTATCGCCACAGCCCACTAGTAATAAACGTTGAGGAGCGGAATCAGTGAACACAGGAACAAGATGCGTGTCACCAAGCTTGCCGGTGTAATCTCCTTGAATCAAGAGCTCTTCCAATTGGCCACCTAATTCTTTGTCAAAAGCGCTGGCCGCTTTGCCGGCCATTGCTAGACCACTTTCAGCATCATTAAATACTGCAAGTATTGTGCAATCGCTATCGGTATCAGTAATTTTCTTAGTAGAAATCTTGTATTGCATATTCAAACTCCAAATCTATGCTTTGAGAAAAATTGCGAATATTCCATATTAGTTTTTTCGCATTTATAAATAAATTGTAAGGTCGAAAAAAACAGCATTTCAAAGTTGATTGAATGCATGTATTTATCGCTTCGTACACTAAGACACAACTATAGCGTAAACTGTAGCTTTTAGCACTTGGAATAGACTTTGTTGGGCATTTTAGACAGATATGTGTTGCGTGAAATTGTAGCAACATGGATTGGAGTAACCGGTGTGTTGCTGCTTATTTTGTTGAGCAATAAATTCTCGCGATTTTTGGGAGATGTTGCATCTGGCGGCATACCTAAAGATTCATTATTCTCATTGATGGGATACGCTTCAATCAGCTATTTGGTCATTTTAATACCTATTGGTTTATTTTTAGCGATTTTGCTGAGTTTAGGCAGAATGTACCAAGATAGTGAAATGTCTGCGCTTAAAGCCTGTGGTGTTGGACCTTGGCAAATTTATAAACCCGTTATTGTGGTTACTGGTCTAATTTGCGTTGCTTTGTATTGGTTGTCAATGCAAGCGTCTCCTTGGGCAGCGCGGCAAACACTAGAAGTGCGAAACACTGCACTTGCTCAAGCTCAATTGACTAATCTTGAGCCAGGTAAATTTCTTACCGCCGATCAAGGTGGCATGGTGTTTTACGCAAACGATAAAAACGCGCAAGGGCAGTTGGTGGATGTGTTTTTGCAGCAGTCAGATAAAAGCTCTCAAAAAACAAGTCAACAATTGGTTACTGCAGATATTGGCTATCACGCCGATGTTAATTCTGAAGGCCAAAAAATCTTTGTTTTAAAAAATGGTGTTCGCTATCAAGGCGTGCCAGGACAAGCTGATTATGAAGTAGTGAGTTTTGCTGAACATGGGATTCCTTTTTTATTCAATCTTGATAAGGGTAAGGCGCCTGGGCCAGAAGAGCTCACTCCCAGTGAGTTAATGGGCAAATCTGGCTTGGAATATTTAGCTGAACTCCAGTGGCGTTGGTCTGTTCCTATTTCTGCATTTTTGTTGGCTTTGCTTGCTTTGCCTTTGAGTAAAACTAATCCACGTCAGGGTCGTTTTGGGAAAGTTGCGATAGCAATTTTGTTATACATTGTTTATGCCAATTTAATGGCTCTAGCAAAGGCCTGGATAGAAAAAGAAAAGGTGGACCCCGCACTTGGAATTTGGTGGGTGCATGGCATTATTTTATTGCTTGCGGCCATTTTACTAGTTCAGCAATACGGCCTCAAAGGTTTGTTTTTTGGTGGTCATCGCCGTTTAGAAAAAAATCACAAGCAAACTAGCGATGAGGTATTTGTGAAATGAAAATCATTGATCGCTATGTTTTAAAAACGCAATTAGTTAGTGTGCTACTAGTACTATTTGTTTTAATGGGATTGGCCGCATTCATCGGATTTTTGGGTGAAGCTGATAAGGCTGGAACAGGTGATTATACTTTGGCTGATGCTTTTGCTTACATTATGTTCAGTATGCCTCAAACAGCAATTGATATGTTTCCTGCTGCAACTCTAATTGGCAGTTTGTTGGGTTTAGGTTCCTTAGCTTCACGCAGTGAGTTAGTTGCAATGCGGGCTGCTGGTGTTTCCATAAGTAGATTAGCTGTTTCGGTAGCTATTGTTGGAACTTTATTGATGGCCAGTGCTGCAATTATTTCCGAATGGATTGCGCCTCAAGCTGAAGCCTATGCCAAAAAAGAACGTTCACGCTTGCTGAATAAAGATATTGTTATGGCTGGTGAACAGGGCGTTTGGTTTAAAGATGGCGATCGTATTATTAACATTAGTGAATGGCGTGACCCAACTGCTATAGGGCAGGTGAATCAATTTTACTTTGATGAAAAGAATAAGCTTACAAGTATTCAACGAGCTGAAAAGGGCACATATACCAAAGAAGAAACCTGGCAACTTAATGATTTGGTTAGTACCGATTTTTCTAATATGCAAGTGAGCGCTGAGAATCAAGAAGATAGCCAGTGGAAGGTAAATCTTGAGCCACAAACATTACAAATGTTTTCGGTTGAACCCGATCATTTAACAAGCCGAAATTTATTTGATTACACTAAATTTCTCAAAAAAAATGGCATTGATTCACAGCGGTACGAAGTTGCATTTTGGTCGCGTTTAGCTACGAGTGCATCTATTGTGTTAATGAGTCTCTTGGCTTTACCCTTTGTGTTTGGTTCTTTGCGAACAGGTAGTAATGGCCTGCGTTTATTCTTTGGAGTAATTATTGGGATTAGTTATATGAGTGCCAATAAATTGCTTATAGGCACTGGTACGGTATATGGTTTAAATGCATTTTTAAGTGCCTGGATGCCAACTTTACTGTTGGCCGCTTGTACCTTTTTTGCGATTGCTAGAACTCGTTAATTTTATTTCTTCTTCTTAGGTAATAAAATGAGTTCAGTTTTACTTAGTTTGTCGTGCCATGTCATTTGATTTTTATCAACTAACATCCATAAATATCCTAAGCCAAGACAAGCAATAGAAAACAGTGCAGCACATAAGCGAGTAATGCATTGAGCGGTATTTGGTTTATTTCCATTCGCATCCACTAATTTCAAGCGCCAAGTAGTCATGCCTAATGTTTGTTGTCTATCGCGCCAAAAGTATAGATAAAAAGAAACAACTAATGATGTTGCTATCAGGCGTAAACCCCATGTAGCTTGAAAGTCCAAATTTTTGGCTAGCATTACCCATGGAATGGAAAATAGAATCAGCAAAGCTAATAACAAAACGCTGTCGTAAAATATTGCTGCTAAGCGTCTAAACAAGTTAGGTTTATAGAATGCCAAAGGGGAATCTGTAGTCATACTTTGATTTTATGGGAATACAAAGCGCTATGATAAATCACAATGAAGATTAAATCAGTTTCTTAATTGTTCATTCTTTTACTAAAGTGGGTACAATAGTCAGATGATAACTCCCTTCTTTTGGCAGGCTAATTTATGAGCAAGCCCAAAGCACACTCCTCAAAAGCCAAATGCTATGCAATTTCTAAGCTAGGTTTAAAGCCTAGTGCGTTTTCTGCGAATGCCGTAAAGGTTTGCCAAGATTTAGTCGCGGCAGGATATGAGGCTTATATTGTTGGAGGAGCCGTTAGAGATTCTCTATTGGGCATGAGCCCAAAAGATTTTGATGTGGCAACTAGTGCTACCCCAGAGCAAACTAAAAAAGTTTTTCGTCGATCTAGAATAATTGGTCGTCGTTTTCGTATTGTACATGTGTATATGCGCAATGAATTAATTGAAGTTACCACGTTTAGAGCACCTGCAACTAAACGGCAGAGTAACTTACAGCATGCTGATGCCAGTGGGCGATTATTGCGAGATAACGTTTATGGCAAGCTTGAAGATGATGTTTGGCGTAGAGACTTTACTGTAAATGCTTTGTATTACGATACTACTAAGGAAGAAGTCATCGATTATTGCGGTGGTATGCAAGACATTAAATCTAAGACCATTCGTTTAATGGGCGATCCACTAACTCGTTATCAAGAAGATCCGGTTCGCTTATTGCGTGCTGTTCGCTTTAAATCAAAATTAGGTTTCACACTAGATTCTGAGACTGAAAAGCCAGTTTCAACTCATCCTCACCTTTTATCTACAGTGCCAGCTGCACGTTTATTTGATGAAGTGTTGAAGATGTTTATTAAGGGTTATGGTGAGCCGGTTTTTGCTGATGTTATTCAATATGGCTTGCTGGAGTATTTATTTCCTGAAACTCATAAGGCAATTAAAAAGAACAATCTTCCTGCTAAAAAACTAATCGCACAAGCAATGCAGAATACAGATCGCAGAATTACCATTGGTAAAACTGTTAGTCCTGTATTCTTTTTCGCTGTGATGTTATGGCCAGCGATAGAGGACTTGGCAAATACGTATATCAAATCAGGTGATTCCCCAGTGAATGCCTGGACGCATGCTGCGTTGAGATTGTTTGCTGATCAGCAATCAACAATTAGTATTCCGCGACGTATTGGCGTACCGGCTCAAAATGTATTAATTATGCAACCACGTTTTGAAAACCCCAAAGGGCGACGTGTGCTTTGGATGTTAGAGCAAAGTCGCTTTAGAGCCGCTTATGATTTAATGTTATTACGTTCAGAATTTGGAATAGTGGAAGTAGAAACAGCCGATTGGTGGACTAAGCTACAAACTTTAGATGAGAACGAAAAGGAAGTTATGATTTTTGGCTCAAGAAAATCTAGTGCGAAGAAAAACTCACCTAAAGAGAGCTCATCTAAAAAGAAGGTGAGAAAAAAAACAACAAAGAAAAAAGCTGCTGCCGAAGCAACCACAGTAAAGAAAAAGCGTAAACGTTCTCCCCGTAAACGCAAAACGAAGAAAGTTTAATGAGCGGTAATTGGTATCCAGCATATATTGGGTTGGGGAGTAATTTAGACCAGCCACATAAGCAAATTGATTTAGCTCTCAGCACTTTAAATGATTTGTCTGAAGTAAAAATTGTGACAGTGTCTGGGTACTACCAATCAGAACCCTATGGTGACGTTGAACAAGACGACTTTATTAATGCTGCAGCTGCGCTAGTAACTACAATTAGCGCTGAAGAACTGCTCACGAAAATGTTAAGTATAGAGAAAAAACAGGGCAGAAAACGTACGCAACATTGGGGCCCGCGCTGTATTGATTTAGATTTGTTGGCTTATTCTACTGAGCAACGAGAAAGTGAGTTTTTGAATTTGCCACACCCAGAAATTCCCAAACGTGAATTTGTATTATTTCCGCTTGCAGAAATAGCTCCAGAGCTTATGATAGTAGGACTTGGTCGGGTAAAGACTTTGCTTTCGCAAGTTCCACATCGAAATATAATTAAACTACACAAAGAATAAAGATTTCATGCAAGCAAGTCCTCGTTATATAGTAGTTGAAGGTCCAATTGGAGTTGGTAAGTCTAGTTTGTCACGCAAATTAGCCGATAGTTTTTCAGCCGATAGCATAATGGAAAAAGCCGAAGCTAACCCTTTTCTTGAACGCTTTTACAAAGACCCTCGTGGTGCGGCTTTACCTACTCAGTTATTCTTTCTTTTCCAACGAGCTAAACAAGTTCAATTCATGCGTCAAGCAGACATGTTTAGTCCGGTGCGTGTGTCAGACTTTCTATTAGATAAAGATCGCTTGTTTGCTCGTTTAAATTTAGAAGATGATGAATACTGGTTGTATGAACAAATTTATCAACAGCTCTCGTTAGATGCTCCTGTGCCAGATTTAGTAGTTTACTTACAAGCTCCAGTTGATGTTCTGATGAGTAGAGTGCAAAAACGTGGCATCGAGTATGAACAAATAATGCAAAAAGAATATTTAGAAAAATTATCTAATGCATATATGAATTTTTTCCATCACTATGATCGTTCGCCTTTATTAGTCGTAAATACGGCTAATATTAATCCGATTGAGAGCGAGCAAGATTATACTGAGTTGCTAGAAAAAATTACCAATACCAAGCATGGGCGACATTATTTTAATCCAACGCCCATAATGAACTAAATCTTAGTTAAACTACCCTAAAACTTCCATTGACTAATTGTTTGAGAGCAATATGAATAATCTAACTACCTATACGCATTTACAAAGAAAGTCCGATGATAAAAAACCGGTTACTATTTCTAGTTTGAAAAAAATGAAAAAAGAAGGTGAGAAAATTGCCTCACTTACTGCCTATGATGCCAGCTTTGCCGCCATAGTAGATGAGGGCGGTGCCGATTTAGTATTAGTAGGTGATTCATTAGGAATGGTAATCAATGGTCATTCAACAACTGTACCAGTAACAGTTGATCAAATTATTTATCACACTCAAGCGGTTAAGGCAGGCTTACAAAGAGCATTTTTATTAGTTGATATGCCGTTTATGAGTTATGCAGATAAACATATGGCTTTGAAAAATGCGACACGTTTAATGCAAGAAGGCTTGGCTCATATGGTTAAGCTTGAAGGTGGCGAGTTACAAGTCCCTACGGTTGGATATTTAGCTGAGCGTGGTGTTCCTGTTTGTGCACATATTGGTCTCACGCCGCAGTATGTGCATAAGATGGGTGGTTTTAAAGTGCAGGGTCGTGAAGAAGCGGCTGCAAAGCAAATGATTAAAGAAGCTAAACTTTTGCAAGATGCCGGAGCTGACATAGTCTTATTAGAATGTGTTCCCTCTAGTGTTGGTAAAGCGGTTACTGAGGCATTAGATGTTCCCACAATCGGTATTGGAGCAGGCCCGGACTGTGATGGCCAAATATTAGTGCTCTATGATATTTTAGATGTAACGATTGGTAGAAAGCCTCGTTTTGCAAAAAACTATATGCAAGGTTCGGGTAATTGTTTAGAGGCTATTCAATCTTATGTGAATGAAGTTAAAAGTGGTGCTTATCCAGCTGCCGAGCATTGCTTTACTTAATACCAACGAAAAGAATATTTCAGAATGAAAACAGTAAATACAATTAAAGCGGTGCGAGAACAGGTTAATGCATGGAAACAAGCCGGTCTTAAAGTGGCTTTTGTACCAACCATGGGTAACTTACATGCTGGACATATGACCTTGCTAAAAAAAGCTAATGAGTTAGCGGATAAGGTTGTGGCATCTATTTTTGTTAATCCTTTGCAATTTGGTCCTTTTGAAGATTACGACCAGTATCCGCGTACTCCAGATTCGGATTCAAAGAAGTTAAGTGATAATGGTTGTGAGTTACTTTTTCTACCTAGTGTTGAAGAAATGTATCCTTTGGGACGTGAGCAAGCTACCTTAATTAATGTGCCTGTTATTTCCGAGATTCTCTGTGGCCAAGATAGACCAGGTCACTTTACTGGCATGGCAACAGTAGTAAGTAAATTACTTAATAGTGTGCAGCCTGATATCGCTATTTTTGGTCAAAAAGACTTCCAGCAATTAATGATTATCCGTCGCATGGTTTTAGACCTTTGTATGCCGGTTGAAATTCTAGGTGCAAAAACGAATAGAGAAGACGACGGACTTGCAATGAGTTCGAGAAATCAATATCTTTCGCAAGAAGAAAGACAAACAGCACCTTTGCTATATGCCAATCTGCGGGCAGCAGCAAATAAACTGAAAGATGGTGATAGAAATTTTTCTGCAATTGAAGATGAGTGTATAGCAGATTTGTCAGAGAATGGTTTTAGACCAAGTTATTTTGAAATTCGCCAAGCCGAAGACTTACAAAAACCACAATCAGATGCTAAAGAGTTTGTAGTGATAACTGCTTCTTGGTTAGGGAAGGCGAGGTTGATTGATAATTTAGTGATTGAAGTTTAAGGTTTAGAACTCATTTAATGGCTAAAGTCCTAGTATTCCAACATGTCGCTTATGAACCATTAGGTGTTCTTGATCCTTTATTGCGTAATGCGAAACACCGTATTAAATACGTAAACTTTTACAGACACCCAACAGCAAAACCCAGTTTAAAAGGTTATCATGCCTTGATAGTGCTTGGTGGGCCTATGAATGTGGATGAAATCGATAAGTATCCGCATTTACAAACTGAAGTTAAAGTGATTCAAGAAGCGATTGCAAAGGATATTCCTATCCTGGGAATTTGCCTTGGTTCTCAATTGATAGCTAAGGCTTTAGGAGCAAATGTTTATAAAGCTGCTGGATTAGAAGTGGGTTGGTATCAGTTGAATAAAAATAATCAAGCTGAAAACGATAAGTTAATAAGCCATTTCAAAGCTACTGAAAAGCTCTTCCAATGGCATGGGCGAACATTTGACACACCAAAGGATGCTGTGAATTTGTTATCCAGCGCTCTGTGCCCTAATCAGGCTTTTCGTTATGGTGATAAAGTCTATGGGATGCAATTTCACTTAGAAGTTACTGAGCAAGTTGTTGATCGTTGGTTGCATTTAGATGCACATATTGATGATTTAAAAGAGTGTGGAAAATACGAAAACTTACAAGAAGAAATTGAAGAAACTCAAAAGAATATTTTTAATTCGATGCGTTTAGCTAAAAGCGTCTTTGGCGAATTCATAAATTTAATTCCCAGTGTGAGAGCCATGACTTCACTGAAGAGCAGGGGCTAAAGCTAATGTTTCGAATACTGCTATTCTGGATTCGTAGTCTATATACAAAAGATCGTATTCGTGGCGATGAATTAAGTGTTTCTCACTTTAGAGTGATGCCGTGGGATTGTGATCCTAATATGCATATGACCAATTCACGTTATTTTGCTTATATGGATTTTGCTCGTTTTTGGCGTTATTTTCACACTGGTGTATTTAGAGAAATGTTTGTATCTAAGCGGTGGATGCCAATGGCTACAGCACAAGAAATTACTTATATAAAAGACATTGCTCCATTTGAAAAATTTTCGGTGCATACTCGTTTAGCTGGCTGGGATGATAAGTATGTTTATATGTCACAAGATTTTTATGGGAAAAAGGGATTGTGTGCCAAAGCTATGATGCGAGGGGTATTTGTGCATAAACGCATACCAGTACCAATTTCTGAAGTTTTAGATTTATTTGGCAATCCACAGGTTGGTGATTTATACCTAGGACGAATACAAGCATGGAAAGATATTCACGATTTCAAAAAGAATGAAACATAAAAAAAGCCGAATCAAATGATTCGGCTTTTTTTAATAAAGTAAAAGGTCTAATTTTGGAAAGCATTGCTGTGTCGACCAGCATACCAATTGATAAATGGTCCAAAGAACCCTGTGTAGTGTAAAGGGGCATCGGTTACAGCAAAACAAATGCAGTCAACCTCAGCAGTTGGGGAATGGTTAACAGAAGAATCACGGATTAAAAAATCTCCAGCACTGTAATAACCGTAGGCATCTTTAAATGCCCCGTCCATTACTACAGTAACTTCAGTACCTTTGTGCGTGTGTGCAGGAACGGTTGAGCCAGCTTTAATTTTAATTAAATTAACATCGAAATTTTTATTACCTACATCAACTGATAGATTTGAGATTTTCGAAGTAATTGGCTTCCAATTTCTTTTTCTACCAGATGTTTTTGCCAATTGCATAATGGTACTGATGTCTGCAGGTATGTTTCCAAGTTCTAGCGGTTTTGCAGATTCTTGTTCAAGATTGTCTATTCTAGCCATTAAGTCATTAAAGTCGCTCGTAACACTAGAGTTCTGTCGACTTTCTAAAAGTGAACCGCCGATGTTTTCAAGCTCATTAACTTGGTTTGCACAACCAGTGCAAAACTTAGTGTGCAATTCAACAGCCATTGCGTAGGCTGAGCTTAAATGCCCCGAAGCATATTTGAGCAAAATTTCAGGTTTTGGGTGAAAACGTATGGTCATTATCTTTCTCTATAAATCTAAAAATTAATTAGGGTGCTTGAACTAATGTTCTTAAGCGGTTTAAAGCACTTCTAATCTGTCCTTTTACGGTGCCTAGTGTAATATTTAACTCATCAGCCGTAGCTTGGTGGCTTTTACCTTCAAAATAAACGCACTTAATTATCTCAGTTTGATTGTCTGGTAACTGTGAGACTGTATTCATGAGTTCAGTGCTTGCTGTGAACTGAAAAGGGTCATCGCGAGTATAGTCTTCATCGACTTTATCCAACGTATTCACGTAGTTCATATGTCGAACATTTTTCCTGTCACGATCTAACTTTTTATTTCTGGCAATAGTAAATATCCAAGTGCTAACGTAAGCTTTATTAGCGGTGTAGTAGTTAGCTTTTTGCCAAACTGTGATAAATGTATCCTGAACAATTTCTTCAGCAATTGCTTGATTAACGCCACGTTGGACCAGAAAAGACTTTAATTTGGGAGCAAAATGTTCGTATAGATAAAAGTACGCTTTGCGGTTTTTGTTTTGTGCAACATCAAGAATGCAAGCAATCCAACGCTTGTTAGATTTGTTGCTTGTGTCGTTAATAAGAATTTTGTCACCAGTAACGTTTTTGAGCGAATCTGTGATATCACTTTCGTTGGTTTTTTTCATAATAGGTGTTTTGCGCAATGCAATTACATTTGACATTATGTTTAATACCTCAGCATGATACAGCATGTTATAAGTTTAAATTACGGCGTAATGTTATTACGCCGTATAAGATGAATATTACTGGTCAATTTCCAGCAACATTCAAATGTGTTCATATAAGGGGAGTCAACACATTTCAGTAACTAATACGCTTGTTTTTTGCTTATAGAGCAATAAGAGGGATTTTTTTAAAAATCTGGTGGTAGTATATGTTTCTGATTTAAAAAACGCCTAATCAAGGCGTTTAATTCATTTTTTAAATATTAATAAATCATTGATATTAATCAGATATCTTTGAGTAAATGCGCCTTGGTTTCTGCAAAAGCGGCACGTTCGTCAGGATCTACATCTGGATACTCCAATTTCATGGTTTTTAGAGTTTCGACTACTGTCTGAGCAACTTTGAGTCTCATGAATGATTTATTGTCAGCGGGTATACAGTGCCAAGGCGCGTATACTTTTGAGGTTTTGTTGAGAGCGTCTTCATAGCATTGCATATAAGTATCCCAGTGCTTACGTTCTTTAATATCGCCTAATTCAAATTTCCAGTTTTTCTCAGGTGTATCCAAGCGGCTTAAAAACCTTTGGCGTTGTTCCTCCCGTGAAACATTTAGAAAAAATTTAACAATCACTGTTCCATTTCGAGCAAGGTGTTTTTCGTGATCAACAATCGATTCAAAACGTTGCTCAAATACAGTATCTAAATCTTTAGGTAGTTCAGGTATCCGTTGATAACCAAGAATTTTTGGATGCACGCGCACCACTAATACTTCTTCATAATAACTTCGATTAAAAATACCAATACGACCTCGTTCAGGCAGTCGAGTTGCCGAACGCCAAAGAAAGTCATGGTCTAACTCTTGGTTGGAAGGGCGTTTAAAGGAAAATACTTGGCAACCTGTTGGATCTATTCCTGACATCACGGCACGAATTGTGCTGTCTTTTCCTGCGGCATCCATGGCCTGAAATACCAATAGGAGTGAATGTTTGTCGTGTGCATATAAGATGCGTTGTAATTCACTCATTTCTTTAATGGTTTTGCTAAGCTCATTTTTGTAATGCTTTTTCCCAAGATCTTGTTGGGGTTTATTTGGCATTTCAGCAAGTTTAAAGCTTCCATCAAAGGGTACGGTAAATTCAGATTTAGGAAGTTTTAACATAATGAGTCCTTTTTTAACTGGTTCACGTGTGCGGGATGATTAGAATTAATTTTACTTTAGATTTTGACAATATAACTTTTTTTCATAAAAATTCACACAAAACTAAAGCCAAGTTGAAATGCTCTCATTATATTGAATTACTCGATCAGGGTAGTTTGAGAATACACCATCAACTCCCATTTCATGCATGCGTTGGATATCGTCTGGATGATTAACTGTGTAAGCATAAACCTTGAGACCACGCATGTGAGCATCTTTTACAAATTCAGAAGTAACAAACTCTATAGATGGATTGACTGAATAAGCTTTTAGTTTTTCAGCAAATTTAGAGAGTTTTAGAGGCTCTGCACAGCATAAAGCACCAATGTGAATGTTTTTATCCAGCTTTTTAACCAGTTTGAGTTCTTGATGAATAAAAGATGAAACTAAAAAACGATTTTTATCTTGTGATGTTTTAGCGTATTGATTGATGAATTCAATCACAGGGCGAGTTGCTGTGCGGCCCTTGATTTCTATATTGATGTCTATGTGGGGAGGGATAATTTCAACAACTTCTTGTAAGGTGGGAATTTTTTCGCCATTTCCAGCATCTAGCTTTCTCAACTGGTCGAAAGAGAAATTCCAGACATAACCTTCAGCATCTGTCGTTCTATCTACACGATCGTCATGAATTAGAACAAGTTTGTTATCGATGTAATACACATCGATTTCGACCATGTCGACATTCAGTTCTACAGCTTTTCGAATTGAAGCCAAGGTGTTTTCTGGGAGGTGGCCAGCTGCTCCGCGATGGCCGATATTGAATAGTAATTTTTTTGAATTCATGGCGTAATAATAAAGTAAATTTATTTCTAGTGTGTGTAAGTCTGTGCCATATCTTGAATGCTTATGAAATATTACCTAATTGCTACTACCTAGCTTAGATTCTGTAGTGCCCATTCAATACTTTCATTTACTACTTCAGATGTATGTAATTGCTTTGCTATGAGACTGCTAATGATGACATCAGATTTTTCAGCATTGCCTAAACCAATTGCCAAATTCCTCAACCACCTTTCGTAGCCTATTCTACGGATAGCTGAACCTTCAGTTTTTTGTAAAAATTCTTCTTCCGTCCAATTAAATAATTCTACTAATTTAGAATCATCTAATTCATGCCTAGGCATAAAGTCTTTTTCCTCAGTGATGTCGGCAAATTTATTCCAGGGGCAAAATAATTGACAGTCATCACAACCGTAAATACGGTTTCCAATAGCCTTGCGAAACTCGATTGGAATAGAGCCTTTGTGTTCAATCGTTAAATACGAAATGCATTTGCGTGCATCTAATTGATAAGGGCCTGTGATTGCTTTGGTAGGGCAGACATCAATACAGGCTGTGCAACTACCACAATGGTCCTCAGCGGCCACGTCCAATTCCAAGGGCAGGTTGGTATATAACTCACCTAGGAAAAACCATGAGCCAGCATTTTTATTAATTAGATTGGTATGTTTACCTTGCCATCCTAAACCTGCCTTTTGTGCGATAGGTTTTTCCATCACTGGAGCGCTATCAACAAAAACCCGATAAGAAAACTCGTTTATTGCAGTCTCAATTTTTTGAGCGAGTTTTTTAAGACGGAGGCGTAATACCTTATGATAATCTCGGCCTAATGCATATCGAGAAATATAGGCGGTTTCTCCATCGTCTAATTTATCGATAGCTGATTGTGAATCATGTGGAAGGTGATCCATACGTACTGATATAACCCGAATAGTTCCTTCAATAAGCTCTTGAGGACGTAAACGCTTAGTACCATGTTTATGCATATAGTCCATGTCGCCATATTTTTCTTCTTCTATCCATTTCGCATATGATTCTTCAATATGGCTTAAGTCAGTGTCACTTATACCAACTTGTTGGAAGCCAAGCTCGAGGCCCCAGGACTTAATCTGCTTAGTAAGATCGGCAATTTCTTGATTAGTGAATGTTAAAGACATAGATTTGATTGTAAAATGCTTTTAAATACGTGACTTGATAAGTACGCTCAGTATAATACTTGTATGCAACAGACACATCCCCCAATTTATTTTCGTGAGCAGTTAATGGCTTTGGAACAAGCGGCTATGCAAGACATGGGTGTAAGCGCTTATGAGTTAATGCAACGCGCCGCTAATGCTGCTTTTTATCTTATGGCTCAGCGTCAAAATGATAAAACCAATTGTTTGGTTTTAGTTGGTGGTGGCAATAACGGTGGTGACGGCTTAGTATTCGCACGTCGTTGGTTAGAGGCTGGGCGTTCCGTAACGGTTATATCTTTAAACAAGGAAAATATTTGGGAAGGTGCAGCTGAACAGGCTTACAAGGATTTGGTAAAAAGTGGCGGAGAAGTATTAAATTTTCTTCCGTGTGATGTTGACCTGTCTTATTACGATTTAATTGTTGATGCAATTTTAGGTACCGGTGTAACACGAGAAATTAAGGGCACTATGGCTGCTTGGATTGAATACATTAATCAGTCTGGTATTACTATACTGTCACTAGATACACCGACTGGTCTGCATCCAGACACGGGTGAAATATTATCTTTTGCAGTACAAGCTGAATTTACAATTTCATTTATTGCAAATAAAACGGGATTTTTTCTAAATGATGGTCCAAATTGCGTAGGGCGTTTGAGTTGTGATGATTTAGGGATACCTTCAGAAATTTACGAAAATATAGCAGCACCAGTTATGCGTCAAGAAAATGGCGAAGATCAAATTCATTATCTCAATTCACGTAAACGCACATTTCATAAAGGTGATGCGGGTTACGTTTTAGTAGTTGGTGGTAATAGTGGATTTTCAGGTGCAACTGTTTTAGCAGGGCTTGCGGCATTACGCACTGGCGCTGGCTTGGTTAGTATTGCAGCTCATCCAGATTCGGTTACTGCAATACGCAGTGCTCAAGCTGAGTTGATGGTTCACCCAATACATTCCACGGCAGAAATTGAGCCTTTATTTGAACGGGCCGCAGTGATTATTATTGGTCCAGGGCTGGGTCAAGATTCTTGGGCTCAGTCTCTACTTGAAGCTGTTTTGAAGTCTGATAAACCCTTGGTAGTCGATGCAGATGCATTAAATTTACTTGCTAAAGACCCTCAAAAATCTGATAACTGGGTTCTTACTCCCCATCCTGGTGAGGCAGCAAGAATGCTACACAAGTCTACTAAAAATATTCAGCAGGCTCGGCTTCATAATGCACGTGCAATACAGGATAAATTTGGTGGAGTGGTGGTTTTGAAAGGTGCTAATAGTTTAATTACTACGGTCGATGATGTGCCAACAGTGTGTGCTGAAGGTAATCCTGGAATGGCTACTGCAGGTATGGGAGATGTGCTCACAGGTGTAATTGCCAGTTTAATTGCACAAGGCATCCCACAGCTTGAGGCAACAAAGTTAGGTGTATGGTTACATGCATCGGCAGGCGATATGGCGGCAATTAATGGTGAACGTGGAATGATTGCTAGTGATTTACTACCTGAACTGCGTCACTTAGTTAACCCCAGTTCGTTTTAGGTATCGTTGTTGTTTGTAATTTAAAGCACGTAGAATAATTATATGCAGATTCATAAAATTCTTAAAGACGCAGCTGAAACCAATGAATTTGGAAACAAACTTGCTCAAAGTTTAAGAGAGTCTTTCGTAAATTCTGATGTTAAATCTTGTTTGATTTTTTTACAGGGTGAGCTTGGAGCCGGTAAAACTAGTTTGGTTCGTGCGTGTTTACGAGCGCTTGGTGTAGCAGGGGCAATCAAAAGTCCAACTTATACATTGCTTGAGCCTTATGAGGTCATTTTGCAACAACATAAGCCTTCTCAAGATAGTGAATATGGTCTAAAAATTGCGCATTTAGATTTGTACCGTTTACTAGAGCCTGAAGAGCTAGACTACATTGGCGGACGCGACCTGAAAGATAATTACCAGCTAATCTTTGTGGAGTGGCCAGATAAAGCTGTTGGCTATATGCCCCAAGCGGATATAAATATCCAATTAAATCATGAGGATACAGGAAGAGGTTTGTATTTTGAAACTGAGTTGAATTTACATTTAGATGAACTAAATTCAAGATAAAACAGATACTTAGCTATTAATCTTATATTTAGTCTAATCCTTATATTCTAGAAACATTGCATAAACCCTTAAATTTATTGAGAATAGTTCAATAATAATTAAAAATTTGCGTGTATCCTAAGAATATGTCCAAGCTTACTACATCAAAAAAAATGAGCAAAAAGCAGTCAGTATTAGATTGGCTTCGGATTGTTTTGCAATTGGGAATGCTGGCTTTGGTAGTAATTGGGTTTACCCCGATTTTTGCGGTAGAAGTGCAAGGCTTTCGAGTTGCACCAGATAGCGAGCACACACGTTTAGTTATTGAGCTTGATTCCCCAGTTAAACATCAAATAATGACTCTTGGTGCACCAGAGAGGCTGGTTATTGATTTACAAGATGCGGCACTACCAAAAGGTTTTAAATTACCTAAAGGTTCTGGAGTTATAGCGCGAGTTCGTTCTGGTGTACAAGAGAAGCGTTTACGTTTAGTTGCAGATTTAAAATCAAACGTTACAGTGAAAAGTTTTTTAATCCCAGCAGAAGGGCGAAAAAAAGATCGCTTAGTGATTGACTTGTATCATCAGTCAAGTGAAACACACGAAATCCTACCCGTGAAAACCTATGCAAATTCTGCACGCGATTTAGTGATTGCCATTGATGCTGGACATGGTGGTAAAGACCCTGGTTCAATTGGTAAGCACGGTACAAAAGAAAAATTAGTTGTGATGCAAATTGCAAAGCGTCTAGCAAATACCATTAATAGTTCTGAAGGTATGACTGCGTTTTTAGTACGTGATAATGACCAGAAGATTCAATATCGCGAGCGTATGACTCGTGCACGTAAAAAAGATGCAGATTTATTTATTTCGATTCATGCTGATTCTTTTTCAGATCCAACAGTAACGGGTTCATCGGTATATGTTTTGTCACAACGAGGTGCAAGCAGTACTGCAGCGCGCTGGTTGGCAGACAAAGTTAATAGCGCTGATTTGGTTGGCGGTGTTAGTTTGAATGATAAAGATGACATGTTGGCTTCGGTCTTATTTGATCTTTCTCAAAATGCAACCATTGCAGCCAGCACAACCTTAGGAAAAAGTGTCTTAGGCGAGTTATCAGCGATTGGACGTGTGCGCAAATCAAACGTTCAATATGCTAATTTTGCGGTTTTAAAATCTCCTGACATCCCATCAATTTTAGTTGAGACTGCTTATATCTCTAATCCAAGTGAAGAGAAAAAACTAAAGGATCCTAAGCATCAAGAGAAGATAGCTATAGCTTTGTACAAAGGTGTGAAAGCATATTTCAAAAATAATCCCCCGCCAAACTCTTTGTTTGCACAACAGCGTGAAAACAAAGCACCTAAATTGTTGAGCGAAAATATCAAACCGCAAGTGCTTGTTGCAAAACCTGAGCCAAGTGTTATTAAACCACCGGCGCCTGTACCGTCAAAAAAACCGGTAGTAATGGCTAGCGCAAATACAGTTACTAGTGCGCAAAAAAGCATTCAGGTAATTAACCATGTCATTAAACGTGGCGAAACTTTATCGGGAGTCTCAATCCGGTATAACGTTAAGTTAAGAGCACTAAAAAGCATAAATAATCTCAAAAGAGACACGGTATGGGTCGGACAGGTACTTAAAGTTCCCGTTATTAAAAGCTGATTATTCGCAGGCTTTTTAATCAATTTCATTAAAGCTTAGTAAATGTGTAGCCACTGAGATTCTCAGTGGTTATCCTATGGTTTTTAAGGTATTTAAAAGCTATATCAACATGCCAGAAGAACCCAAACAAGCAACTTCTATCTATCGCTCGATTCAAGAGTTACCAGAACATTTGGTCAACCAGATTGCAGCCGGTGAAGTCGTGGAGCGCCCATCATCTGTTGTTAAAGAATTAATTGAAAATAGCCTTGATGCCGGTGCAACTGAAATTACTATTTCAATTGAAGCAGGTGGTACAAAATTAATTTCAGTCTCAGACAATGGGATTGGTATTCCAGAGAACGAACTTTCTATTGCTTTAGCTCGACATGCAACCAGCAAAATTCGTAACTTAGAAGAATTAACCAAGGTTTTGAGCATGGGGTTTCGTGGCGAAGCTTTACCAAGCATTGCCTCAGTTTCAGCCTTAACAATAAGTTCAAAACATATAAATAATGAAAATGCTTATCAAGTAACTGTAAATAATCAGGGCGAATGCATTGGCCCAAAACCTTGTGTGCATACGCAAGGTACAACGATTGAAGTGAGGGATTTGTTTTTTAATGTCCCTGCTCGTAGGAAGTTTTTACGTAAAGAAAGCACAGAATTTTTACATATTGAACGTATGGTTAAGCGTTTGGCGCTTGCTCATTTTTCGGTGACTTGGGCTTTAAAACACAATGGTAAAATACTTTTAAATTTACCAAAAGCTGAAAACCAAATAGCTTCAGAAAAGCGCTTAGAAAAACTCTTAGGTAAGAACTTTATTGAGCACGCAATTTGGATTGAGCATCAGAGTGAAGGTTTGAGGCTCTCTGGTTGGATAGCGCTTCCGGCATTTTCACGCAGTCAACGTGATTTACAATATAGTTTTGTTAATAGTCGATCCTTAAATGACAAGGTTTTTTCACACGCGGTAAAACTCGGTTATCGTGACGTATTATTTCATGGACGTCATCCTGCTTATGTTTTGTATCTTGATATGTCACCTGATGCGGTAGATGTAAATGCGCACCCAGCAAAACATGAAGTACGCTTTCGTGATTCACGCCGAGTACATGATTTTTTGCGTCATTCTATAGAAAACGCCCTTGCACAAACGACTCCTGGTCAACAAGAGACGCGTTTCATGCCAACCGATGCTTCGGTATTGAGTGGTGAATCATATTCTCAACATGAGCATTCTCATCCACGTAACAGTAGTCAATTGAGTATTCAGGACGCAATGAGTTTGTACCATGGTAATGAATCTCAGATGCTGAGTCCACATCAGTTTCAAGGGAATGCAAACGCCAATACCAATTTCCAGCCTCCGTCAGGTTCATTACAAAGCAGTGGGGTGCAAGTAGGTGTCTTAGGTCATGCCTTAGCCCAATTACATGGTATCTACATTTTGGCTGAGAATGAAAAGGGCCTTGTTATGGTTGATATGCACGCGGCACATGAGCGAGTTTTGTATGAGCAAATGAAAAAACGCTTTGAGTCAGAAAAACTTGTTTCACAGCCATTGCTAGTTCCAGTTACTATGAGAATAACCGGAGAAGAAGCAAGACGCTTTGAAGAGAGTCGTGATGATCTACTGACAATGGGAATAGAGTTTGATTTAACGGGACCAGAAAATCTCTTAATTAGAGCATTCCCTGCAATGTTACAAAGAAACTTTGATGCAGAAACTTTATTAAGAGATTTGATTTCAGAAAACTCTGAGTTTGAAAAATCTGAACGAATCGAAACTAGTTTTGATCATATCTTGGCAACTATGGCATGTCATGCTTCAGTGCGAGCAAATAGACAACTAACAATTCAAGAGATGAATGCCTTGCTTAGACAAATGGAGAATACTGAGCGAGCTGATCAATGCAATCATGGTAGACCAACGTGGACAGAGTTGCCACTAAATACCTTAGATAAGATATTTTTACGTGGGCAATAAAACGTAATCTATTATGAAAGAGTTGAAAAAAGTTTTATGTATCATGGGTCCAACAGCCAGTGGTAAAACAGATTTGGCATTGAAGATTGCACAAAGCCATGCTGGTGAAATAGTTAATGTCGATTCAGCCCAAGTTTATCGTGGCATGGATATTGGTACTGCAAAAGCTGATTTACAAACCCGTTCAATTGTTCCGCATCATTTATTTGATATACGCGAGCCATATCAAACTTATTCAGCGGCTGATTTTCATAATGACGCATTAAAGTTGATTAGTGAGATACATTCCCGAGGTAATTTGCCTGTATTGGTAGGTGGTACTATGCTGTATTTTAAGGCGCTATTTGATGGATTAGCGGACTTACCACCAGCGGATGACGTTTATCGTGAAGATTTAGAAAAAAGAGCACATAAACTTGGATGGCCTAAATTGCACCAAGAGCTTGCCGTAGTTGATCCTGAGTCAGCTAAGCGAATTAAACCAAATGACAAGCAACGAATTCAGCGTGCTTTAGAAGTTTATCACCAGAGTAAAAAAACTTTAACTCAATTTTATCTAGAGCAAAAAAATAGTCCTAATCATTACAATTTTATCAAATTAGCACTTGTGCCAAAGAGTCGCGCGCAATTGCATGCAAACATTGAAAAACGGTTAAAATCAATGATTGAAAATAACTTTGTGGCTGAAGTTGACGGCTTGAAACAGGGGCAAAATTTTGAGCGCGATTGTGCGGCTATGCGAGCAGTAGGGTACCGGCAAGTATTGGCCTATCTCTTCGCTGAAGAATCTTTAGAGGAAGCGATTAATAAGTCCATTTATGCAACTAGGCAATTAGCAAAACGTCAGCTAACCTGGCTAAGAAAGATGCCACATATGACGATAGTTGACCCATATTCTGGTGAATTTAACGAACTTATAGATGATTTTATTAATGTAAATATTTAACTATAAGGCTCACATAGATTCTAAGCCTTGTTATAATTTGCTTAATCAAAAACAAGTATTTATTTTTAATGAATTAAGCTGGGATTAAATTTGCTAAAACTTGTTTTTGCTTTGGTAAAACGATTAATTGAAAGAATTAAAAGCGTCAAAATAATAAGAACAGAAAGATGTTATAAGGAACTCACGTCATGTCACGCTCACATAATTTACAAGATCCATTTTTAAACATATTACGCAAAGACCGTATTCCAGTTTCTATTTATTTGATAAATGGAATTAAATTACAAGGACAAGTTGAGTCTTTTGACCAATTTGTGGTGTTGCTACGAAATAATGTAAGCCAAATGGTATATAAGCATGCCATCTCAACAATTGTGCCGTCGCGTGCAGTGCAACTGCCACGCTTTAATCCGCAAAACCCTGATGAAGAAGAGTTGGATGAACACGAAGATACTACGCAAAGTCCTCCGGATCTATAACTAAAAATATTTGATTTATTATAATATAGGGCCTTTACTAAGCTAGTAGTGGCCGTTTTATATTTGCTACTGTCATTTATTGCCATTCAGCAGTAGTATAGCTATTTGCTTCCCATAAAAATAATTATTGTCTAGATGAATCCTACTAGAAAGACTATTCCATTTGATTGAATCCTTCATAGATAGACCTGGTATTAGTAATGCAGATGGCGAATCTGTTTTGCTTGTACACGTGTCGTATTCACAAAAAATTAATGCCGATGAGCGTGAAGAATTTCAACTATTGGCAAAGTCTGCTGGTGGAGATATTAGTACCGAACTTGAGGTTAATTTACGTATTCCGAATGCCAAGTACTTTATTGGCTCTGGAAAAGTTGAAGAGATTGCGGATGAAGTAAAAGCTAACGCTATTGATTTAGTATTAGTCAATGCGATGTTGTCACCTTCTCAAGAACGAAACCTAGAAAAAGTTTTCTCTTGTCGCGTGCTTGATCGAGCCGGTTTGATTTTAGATATTTTTGCACAGCGTGCCCGAAGTTTTGAAGGTAAGTTACAGGTAGAACTTGCACAATTGAAACATCTCTCTACTCGCCTTGTAAGAGGCTGGACTCACTTAGAACGTCAAAAAGGTGGTATCGGTTTACGGGGTCCAGGTGAAACTCAATTAGAAACTGATCGACGTTTATTAAATTTACGTATTAAATCTCTTAATAAGCGTTTAACCAAAGTGGTATCGCAACGTGAATTGGGACGTAATACTCGTACTAGGGCAGATGTGCCTACAGTTGCATTGGTTGGTTATACTAATGCTGGTAAGTCGACTTTATTTAATGTACTAACTCAAGCTGAGGTTTATGTTGCTGATCAATTATTTGCAACTTTAGATCCTACGCTTAGGCGCTTACAGTTATTGCCAAATTTTCAAATTGTTTTGGCAGATACAGTGGGTTTTGTACGCGACTTACCCCATGAATTAGTTGCAGCATTTCGTTCAACCTTGCAAGAGACGCGTGATGCAGATGTTCTGATACATGTGATTGACCAAAGTGACCCTAATCATCTAGATAGAGTCAATCAGGTCAACGCAGTACTTGCAGATATCGGTGCAGACGAAGTGCCGCAAATATTGGTTTATAACAAAATTGATAAATCAGATATAAGTCCAGGTTATCAAGCAGGGGACTTGAATCCTGATTATCCGAGAAGTCCCATAGTTTGGTTGTCTGCTCTAAATAAAATCGGATTAGAATACTTACATCAAGCACTTTTAGATCAGTTTAAGGATCATCACATCGCTGGTACTATTACTGTACAAGTAGCGGATGGCAAACTTCGCTCGGAATTATATAAACAAGGTGCAGTCGTTAGTGATACTAGCGATGAACATGGCAATTGGTTGGTCAATATCCATATGAATCGTATAGGATTTAAGCAATTTTGTAAAAAGCATGAAACTAACCCCGAGCAATTGAAATTTGTGGAATCCCCCCATATATCTACACGTATAAGTTAGGCTTTTGGCTAAACTTGAGTAACAAGTTAAATAAATATAGCTTTTTGCTCAGACGGAACTTGTGACACCGTACAAGGCTCACTACAATGGTGAACTGAGTTTGTTGCAATAAATTAAATAAAGAGAATATATTATGTCGTGGCAAGACAATAACAATAACGATAAAGATCCATGGAACAAAGGTAATCGCGGCGATAAAAAGCCTGAAGACGATCTAGAAAAAATGGCAAAAGAGCTTCAAGATAAGTTGAAAGGCTTTTTTGGCGGTGGTAAAAACAAAAGTAATGGTAGCGGTAATGGCACAGGTCAAGGCGCCAATGCTGGTTTACCACAGATAGGTGGTTTTTTACTTTTATTGCTAATTGCTTGGGCTTTAATAGGTGGAGTCTATCAAATTGATGATACTGAACGCGGCGTGATAAAACGCTTTGGAGAGCACGTAAGAACTACCTCTCCTGGTTTAAATTGGCACATTCCTAAGCCTTTTGAAACAGTTACTAAAGTAAAGGTAACTGATATTAGGAAAGCTACATTTTCGAAAAAAATGTTAACTAGAGATGAGAATATCGTAGATGTTGAAATAAATATTCAGTATTTAGCCAGCATTCCAGAAAAATTCTTGTTTAATGTACGTAATCCTGAAAAAACTCTAATTGAAGTAAGTGGCAGTGCGATTCGTGAAATTGTAGGTAAGAATGATCTTGATTACATCATAACAACTAATCGAGAAAATATTGGTCCCGCAACTGAAGAACGTATTCAAAAAACTTTAGACAACTATGATGTAGGTATTGAAATCACTGCAGTGAATATAGTTAACGCTAACTTCCCAGCAGAAGTTAATGATGCTGTACAGGATGCTATCCGAGCTAGAGAAGATAAAGAAACATCCATATTTGAAGCGCAAACTTACGCCAATGATATCGTTCCAAAATCTCGTGGTGAAGCGGGCAAACGACTAGAAGATGCCAGTGCCTACATGGCGCAAGAAGTTGCTAATGCAGAAGGTGAGGCTTCACGTTTTGATCAGCTTTTGGTGGCTTATGAAAAAGCCCCTGAAGTAACTCGTAAACGTCTTTATTTAGAGACAATTGAAGAAGTGTATAGCCGTACAGGTAAAGTAATTATGGACTCTGAAGGCAGTGGTAATTTAATTTATTTACCGGTTGACCAAATGATTAAAAATAATAATGGGACTCAACTGACTCCAGAAAACTCTAAACAAAGTATTCGAGCCACAGAGCCTGCAGTGAATAGGACCGCACCTAGAGAAAGACCCATTACTAGAGGAGAACGATAATGACTAAATTACAAACTTACCTCTTTCCTATTTTTCTGTTATTAATGCTTATAGCGCAAAGTTTTTTTATTGTTGATGAAACTGAAAAAGCCGTCAAATTAAAATTTGGTGAAATCGTAAAATCTGATTTTGAACCAGGACTTGGATTTAAAATACCTTTTGTGCATTCAGTAAGAAAATTTGACGATAGAATTTTAACCATTAATAATGATGCAGATTTATTTTTGACCGCTGAGAAAAAGAACTTAGTTGTAGACTTTTTTGTTAAATGGCGAATTCTTGATGCGGCAAAGTTTTATAGAGCTACCCAAGGTATTGAAAGAAATGGTTCTGATAGACTAGAAAACATCATTAAAGATAGTTTAAAGTCAGAATTTGTAAAACTTACCGTTAAAGAAGCTGTTTCTGCAGACCGCACCGAAATCATGCAAGCCATGTTTGGACGTGTCACTGACACAGCCAAAGAGCTTGGTGTAGAAGTAATTGATGTACGAATTGTTCGTTTAGATCTTCCCGATGATGTAATTGGTGATGCTTATGAGCGTATGCGTCAAGAACGTAAGCGTGTCGCCACTGAGTTGCGTTCGGAAGGTGAAGAACAAGCTAAAATTATTCGTGCTAAAGCGGAGCGTGAGCGTACTGTTATTTTATCTGGTGCTTATCGTGATGCGGAAATTATCCGTGGTGAAGCAGATGCATTAGCTACGGATATCTATGCAAAAGCATTCGAGAAAAACAGAGAGTTCTATAATTTTTATCGAAGCTTAGAAGCCTACAGAAACTCGATTGGTAACGGCAATGACATAATGGTCTTAAGTCCGGATAGTGAGTTTTTTGAGTATCTTGGTGATTCAGAAAAAGATTAATCAAACGCAAATAGAGTAACCCTCAACGAGCTCTAGTATAACTACAGCTCGTTGTTTTGTTTAAATTAACAGCAAAGAGTAATATTATGCAGTGTAGTGATTTGTGGACAGCACTGGGCTTGGTATTGATAATTGAAGGTATTCTTCCTTTTATAAGTCCAGAGTCCTTTAAACGTTATGCAGCTTCCTTGCAAGAGCTTCCATCAGCTTCAATTCGGAACTTTGGGTTAGTGATGATGGCGATTGGCTTATTAACCTTAATATTAGTGCGTCAATAGACCAAAATTATTTACAAAAAACACTATAATTGCATCCTTGGATTTATATCCAATTACTTAAATATTAATTCAGCATACTGAGGCTAAGATGGGCAAGAACGTCATTATTATCGGCACCCAATGGGGCGACGAAGGTAAAGGTAAAATCGTTGATTTACTAACTGATAAAGCAAGTGCGGTTGCACGCTTTCAAGGTGGTCATAATGCAGGTCATACTTTAGTTATTGATGGCAAAAAAACCGTCCTACATTTAATTCCATCAGGTGTCTTGCGTGATGATGTGCACTGCATTATTGGTAATGGTGTGGTTATCTCACTTCCCGACTTAATGAAAGAAATTGCAGGACTAGAGCAAAACGGTATTCCTGCTAAAGAACGTTTAAGCATTAGTGATGCTTGCCCAATTATTCTCCCTTCGCATATTGCATTAGATCAAGCAAGAGAACGTGCAAGAGGCGTAAACAAGATCGGAACAACTGGTCGCGGCATAGGTCCAGCTTATGAAGATAAGGCTGCAAGGCGTGCATTACGTATTGGTGATTTGTATTCACGCGAACTCTTTGCTACTAAGCTAGGACAAGTTTTGGATTACCATAACTTTGTACTACAAAATTATTTCAAAACAGATGCCATCGATTTCCAAAAAACTTTAGATGACTGTATGGATTATGCCGAACAGATTAAGTCTATGGTTACCGATACCACTGAAATGCTTAATGCTTACAGAGTCAAAGGCGATAGCATTCTGTTTGAAGGCGCTCAAGGCGCTTTGTTGGATGTTGATCATGGTACCTACCCGTTTGTAACCTCATCCAATACTACCGCTGGTGGAGCTGCTACGGGTACTGGTTTAGGGCCGCATTATTTTGATTATGTGGTTGGTATTGTTAAAGCTTATACAACTCGTGTAGGTTCTGGACCTTTTCCAACCGAATTATTTGATGAGAACGGAAAGCATCTAGCTGAAGTTGGGCACGAATTTGGTGCGACTACAGGTAGAGCTAGACGTTGTGGTTGGTTTGACGCAGTTGCACTTAAACGCTCAATTATTAATAACTCTGTAACTGGCCTATGTGTTACCAAATTAGATGTTCTTGATGGTTTGGACACATTATCAATTGCCGTTGGTTACAAAATTGATGGCAAAGAAGTTGCTCATCCACCAACAGGTGCCGAAAATTTTAGTCAATGTGAACCTGTTTACGAAAATATGCCGGGTTGGAGTGATTCGACAGTAGGGATTACTGATTACGATAAACTTCCACAAGCGGCTAAGAATTATCTTAAACGTATCGAGGAATTGGTTGAAACTCCAATTGATATTAT
>CAJQOG010000148.1 GCA_905479875.1 uncultured Gammaproteobacteria bacterium | reverse complement strand
GGTGAATCCATAACGCCTTTAACGCCAGTGTGTGAGACTAAAACTGGACGCTTGGTAAGATTAAGAATATCGTCGATCATTTTTGGAGAGATGTGAGCAAGATCATGAATCATACCAAGTTCATCCATTTTTTTAATGACTTGCTTGCCAAACTCAGTTAAACCCTCACCACTTAAACCATGAGCAGAGCCACCTAATTCATTATCAAAAAAATGCGTCGCTGCCATCATACGTATACCCGCGGCATGCAGTATTTCCACGTTTTCTAATTTTCCTTCTAATGCATGAGCACCTTCAATGCCAAGGAAACCTGCTACTAAAATTTTATTAGATTGTTTGTCGCTTAAATATTTTTGTAAATCAGCAGATGATTTAATAATTCTAAAGTTTTCATCTTTTGCTTGAAATTTGTGAAGTTTTTTTGCTTGGTACTTTGCTCTTTCAAATAAACTGAACCAGGTTTTTGGATGTTGGCCTTGGCCAATGCTTAGTAGTGTCACATTGTCGCGGCTTTCAGCATCATTCTGATGCATGTTTAAGCCTTTCGGAGCCTTAGTTACTATTGTAAACGCTTGCAAACCCATATTAGCTTCACGTAAGCGCGGTATGTCTACATGACCATAGTCAGATTTTTTAAGTAAGTTGCGTTTCCACAATAATGAATCGGAATGTAGGTCGCTTATAAAGTCTAAAGACTTATAGATACGCTGTGCTTCAACAGATGCTTGGTATGGAGGCATTTGAGCAACAGGGTTTTGCTCTTTATCTACAAAAGAAGGGGCGATTAAAGTGAAAAGGAAATAAATAAAAGTTAGTGAAAGTAAAGCGATTAATATTTTTTTCATTTTATACCCTTGTGACCGAATAAATAGTCGGTAATGATTCCAGTTTATTCATAATACGACTCATCGCCTCAAAATTTTCCACTTCTATTTGTAAAGTTACACTGGCCGTCATTTGCTTTTTATCTACTTTAGACGACATTTCTAGAATTGTTATTTTTTCTTCAGAGAGTAAACCGGTTATATCACGAATTAGATTTTTTCTGTCGTAAGCCTCAATCGCGACATCAATAATAAAATTGTTTTTATCATCTGTATCATTCCACGACACATCAAAAACGCGTTCTGGACGTTTATCAATTAAGTTTTGTAGGTTTTTACAATTCGCACGATGAATAGTAATGCCTTTACCTTGGGTTATGTAACCCACAATCGCTTCAGGAGGTACTGGCTTACAACATTGTGCAGAATTTGTTAGAAGATCATCTACACCAGAAATTGCAATTTGACCTGAGCTTCTGTGATGTTTGGTTCTGCGTCTTAAGATGAAATCATTACCTGATTCTTCATCGTTTTCTAAGTCTTTTATAAAACTACTGGTGACATCACCAATAGTTAATGCGCCTGCACCTAGTGAAATGCACAAAGCGTGATAGCTAGGAAAACCGTGTTTGTTTGCGAGTGTATCGGGTTCTTTGTTTTCAACGCCTAAACGAGTCAGCTCTCTTTCTAAAAGTTGTTTACCCGCTTTCAGGTTTTGATCTTGATCTTGTAGGCGAAACCATGAACGAATTTTCTCTCTAGAGCGTGATGAGGCAATATAGCCCATGCGATCAATTAGCCAATCTCTACTTGGCTTGCTTTCTTTGCTGGTTAGAATTTCTATGCGGTCACCATTTTGTATTTTGTAAGTGAGAGGAACTATTTTTCCGTTCACTAAAGCGCCTCTACAGCGATGACCGACCTCGGTATGTATATGATAAGCAAAATCAAGAGGCGTGCTACCAGCGCTCATATCTACTACGTCACCTCTAGGGCTTACCGCATAGACTCTGTCCTCAAACAATGTTTCTCGAAAACGATGAATGAAATCTTCGTCTTTACGTGTTCCTTGAGACTCATTTTCATGCTTGCTCTCTAAAACATGTCGAAGCCAATTAATTTTTTCATCCAGTCCCGATTGTTGAGCCCCTTCTTTATATCGCCAATGAGCAGCAACGCCCAGTTCGGAGTTGTCATGCATTTCTTGACTTCTAATTTGAATCTCAACAACTTTGTTATCCGGTCCAAAAACCGCGGTATGAATGGATTGGTAATTATTCGCTTTAGGGTTTGCTACATAATCATCAAACTCACTGGGAACATATTTCCATTTGTTATGCACAATGCCAAGAGCGGTATAACAACCTGTGATGTCTTGAGTGATAATGCGTACCGCTCGAATATCAAAAAGGCTTTCGATAGTGCTGGATTTACGCTGCATTTTTTTCCAAATGCTGTAAATATGTTTTGGACGACCTTGAATATCGGCTTGAATATTTTCAGATAACATCATGTCTCTAAGCGTTCGCTTAAAGTTTTCTATATAGGTTTCGCGTTCCGAACGTTTTGAGCTTAACCACTTAGCAATATCTTTATATTGCTGTGGTTCTAAATAACGAAAGGCTAAATCTTCCAATTCCCATTTTAGTTGCCAAATACCTAAACGATTGGCGAGTGGGGCGAAAACTTCACTAGTCTCTTGCGCAAGTCGGCGTCTTTCGCTTTCTGTTGAGTTTTTGCTCTCGCGTAATCTGTGTAATTGCTGAGCCAAGCGTACCAACACTAAGCGTATGTCATCAACAATTGCGAGAAGTAATTTTCTTAAGCCTTCAGCTTGTTTCGGGGACAAACCCTCTTGTTCATTGATGTCATCAAAATGACTGAAACTGTCTAGTTTACCTAAGTCATTTACAAGCTCTCGGACTTCTCTTGAAAACTGTTTTTGGATTTGTTCAGGGCTGATAGCTTGTATATGCACTAAAGACGATAGTATGGCGCTACAGCGAATAGTCTCTGGCATTTCTAAGGCGTGCAAAATATCTGCAACGGCTAAGCCTTCATGCAGAAGTGAGCGGTTTTTTTCGTCAGTTTCAATTTCAATTTGAGACTGACTTAGCTCAATGGCTTTGGTTAAAAATAAGTTGTTATCTTTGGCTGTCAATTTGGGTGTTTTTCTATTAGGTAAAAAATAAGCATAAAATTGTGAACTCACATTGAATTGTAAGGCTCTAAAGGTGAGTTTGATGCATTTTATATGTATCATACGCGTAGTTTTTAATGAATTAAATTTAATCCTTTTTTTTTAGAATAGTTATTTGACCTTTATGGGGTGTGTTTTATGCAATTTTCCTTACCGAAAAGTATTCTTGCTGTAGTTTTTTCTAGTTTGTTTGTTTCAACGATTTTCGCCAATTCCGCCGAAATTAGTTTGAATAGTAATACATTCAAACTACAAGGTGATTTTGAATTAGGTAATAACGGCTTAGTTATTGAGGCTTCTGCTCTCCACAACCAAGATCGTGGCAATGTTTTGGGTATTGCAGGTTTATTGTTTGGTGATGCAGGCGCTGAAGGCTTGAATGCTGGTGTGGGTGTGAAATTAGCCTTAGTTGACCCAGATATTTCTGATTCTTTAGTTTGTATAACTGTGATTTGTCCAGAGATAGAATACGATGGCGGAGTGGCTTTACCAATTGGCGGAAAAGTAACATACGTTCCAGCTGCATATAACCGTATGAATGCAAGGGCATACCTGTGGTTTGCACCGGATGTCTTGTCATTTGATAAAATGACAAAATACCAAGAGATTGGTGCCGATGTTGGTTTTAATATCACACGAAGTGCAGATGTGTTTGTTGGCTATCGTAATGTAAAAGGCAAATTTAAAGGCAATGAGTTTTTTGGCTCTGCGACAGCCACAATTGATACTGGAATGCACTTTGGTATTCGTGGTACGTTTTAATTTAATAAAAAATATAAATATATAAGGTTTAGGTTTTATGGCAGGTCATAGTAAGTGGGCTAATATTCAGCATCGTAAAGGTGCTCAAGATAGGAAACGTGCAAAAGCATTTACACGTTTTATTCGTGAAGTTGTGGTTGCCGCCAAAATGGGTGGTAGTGATCCGGATGCTAATCCGCGCTTACGTTTAGCCCTGACTAAAGCTCGCTCTGCTAGTGTGCCTAAAGACAGTATTGAACGTGCTGTAAAACGTGGTGCGGGAGAGTTAGAGGCTGACGACTACGAAGAAATTCGCTATGAGGGCTATGGTCCTGGCGGCGCTGCTGTGATGGTTGATTGTTTAAGTGATAATCGTAACCGTACGGTAGCCGATGTGCGTCACGCTTTTACTAAATATAATGGCCAGCTTGGAACCGATGGCTCGGTATCTTTCATGTTCACTCATGAAGGTGTAATTACTTTCGCTCCTGGTGCTGATGAAGATGCGATTATGGAAGTTGCATTAGAGGCAGGGGCTGAAGATGTTATTACAACAGATGATAAAAGTATTGAGGTAATTACTGAATCCAGTACTTTTGCTGATGTGGTTGAAGCGCTTGAGGCAAAAGGCTTAGAACCTACAAACTCTGAGGTGACTTATAGACCATCCAATAAAGCAGACTTAGATGATAAAAAATCAGAAAGTATGATGAAAATGTTAGATAAGCTTGAAGAGTTGGATGATGTTCAAGAAGTTTATACCAACGCTGAATTCTCAGATGCGTTTATGGCTACTTTGCAACAAGAAGAAGATTAAATAAAAATATGTCAGTTAATGCTCCAGTGCAGCGAATTCTTGGGATTGACCCAGGCTCGCTGATCACTGGAATTGGCATTATTGATGCTCAAGGTGATCGTATTAAGTATGTGCATCACCAAGCGGTTCGCAGTAATTCTAAAGATGCATTTCCAGAACGTTTACGAAATATTTATAATACTGTTCAAGACATTGTTAAAACCTATCAACCTACTCAAGTCGCTATCGAGCAAGTGTTTATGCATAAAAATGCTGATAGTGCCTTAAAATTAGGACAGGCCAGAGCGGCCGCTATGAGTGCTACTTTTCATGCACACGTCCCTGTACATGAATATTCTGCAAAGCTAATAAAACAGGCGGTTGTTGGAAAAGGCGCTGCGGCTAAACAACAGGTACAGCATATGGTTGGCTTTTTGCTAAATATTAAAGACCCCATTCAAGAAGATGCTGCCGATGCTTTAGCAGTTGCAATCTGTCACTCTAGCTTGCTCAATACCTCGCAAATACTGAATGTAAATATTGCGACAACTAAATCAACCATAAGGAAGCGTCGCCGATGATCGGTTTTTTACGCGGCAAAATTTTACTTAAACAGCCACCACGTTTATTGATTGATGTAAACGGAGTGGGTTATGAAGTGGATGCCACTATGTCTACTTTTTACGGCTTACCAGCAGTTGGTCAAGAAACTCAGCTCTACACGCATTTAGCCGTTTCAGAAACTTCACAAACTCTGTACGGTTTTTCTAGTGCTGCAGAAAAAGAAATGTTCCGTCAATTAATCAAAGTATCTGGAATTGGTTCACGTTCAGCCTTAACCATTCTGTCTGGAATAAGTGTTCAAGACTTTATTTATTGTGTGCAAAATGAGGACACGGCAACTTTAGTACGATTACCAGGTATTGGTAAAAAAACGGCTGAGCGTTTGATAATTGAGATGCGTGACCGAATCAGCATTGAAAATGTGGTGAGTAAAACGGGCGAGCCTATCAGTGTTGAACCACAAGCAAGTAGCCCAAGAAAAGAAGCCACTGATGCTTTACTGGCTCTGGGATACAAACTGCCTGAAATTACCCGTTTGATAAAAACAATTAGCACGGATGAAGCATTAAGTACTGAAGAAATCATCCGACTTGCTTTACAATCGTCAGTTAAAAAATAAACTCTTTTATAACAATAATTAGGATTAATGAGTGAGCGACCAATTTCTTGATGACAATCGTCTAATAACATCTGAGCCATTAAGAGGCGACGAAGCGGTTGACCGTGCGATTCGACCTAAGAAGCTTGCTGATTATGTAGGTCAACCAGCTGTTCGTGAGCAGATGGAAATCTTTATTCAAGCAGCCAAGCAACGTGGTGAAGAGCTGGATCATACTTTAATATTTGGTCCTCCTGGTTTAGGTAAAACAACTTTGGCTCATATCATTGCTAATGAAATGGGCGTTGGTCTCAAGCAAACCTCTGGTCCAGTTTTAGAAAGAGCTGGTGACTTGGCTGCTTTACTCACAAATCTAGAAGAAAATGACGTCTTGTTTGTAGATGAGATTCATAGGCTCAGTCCAGTGGTTGAGGAAGTGCTTTATCCAGCCATGGAAGATTTTCAACTGGACATCATGATTGGCGAGGGCCCCGCTGCACGTTCAATTAAACTTGACCTCAAGCCGTTTACTTTAGTTGGCGCAACCACTCGAGCTGGTTTGCTGACTTCACCCTTGCGTGATCGTTTTGGAATTGTTCAAAGGCTGGAGTTTTATAATGTTGATGACCTCACTAATATTGTTCAGCGCTCTGCCAATATCCTAAATCTCAAAACTGAAGCATCGGGTGCTAGACAAATCGCCATTCGTGCACGAGGTACACCGCGTATTGCGAATAGACTATTACGTCGCGTTCGCGATTATGCTGAAGTAAAAAGTGATGGAATAATCACCGATAGTATTGCCTCTGCTGCGATGGATATGTTGGAGGTGGATCCACATGGTTTGGATCAGATGGATAGAAAAATGCTGTTGGCCATTATGCAAAAGTTTGATGGTGGGCCAGTAGGAATAGATAGCTTAGCTGCAGCTGTTGGCGAAGAGCGTGGCACTCTTGAGGATGTGATTGAGCCTTACTTAATCCAGCAAGGTTTCATTATGCGCACAGCCAGAGGGCGTTTAGCGACTCGGCATGCCTATTTGCATTTTGGACTGGATGTACCTAAGAGTCTATTAAGTAAAAATGTAGCTAATCAGGACTTATTTAAAGACTCCTAAAGTACTTTAAATGCTCACAAGAAGTACACATAAGTCTTTGATAATATTAATTAATAATTGGTGTTAAATGCTTAAAGTAATTTCTCACTAAGACTATGTAGTTTAAATGGCAGAAAAGAATAAAAATCACTATGACACAAACCCATCAGTTTAAAATTCGCGTTTATTATGAAGACACCGATGCAGGTGGTGTGGTTTATCATTCAAATTATTTGAATTTTACCGAGCGTGCTCGCAGTGAGATGCTGCGTGAAATGGGAGCTAATCAAACGGCTCTGCGTTTAGACGATAGTTTGATTTTTGTGGTGGGCAAAATGAATTGTAAATTCCTTAAGCCGGCGTTCTTAGATGATGAATTATCTATTGAAACTACGACTACTAGTGCTGGAAAGGTATCCATGACTTTTTCACAGAAAGTTTTACGAGGCGAGGAATTGTTATTCACCGCTGAGGTCAAAGCGGGTAGCGTTGATGCGCAGACTTATAAACCCAAGGTTATGCCAAAAGCCTTACAAGAAAAACTAAAGTCTTAATAAATAGAACAACTACATTTTATAAAATAATTTAAAAGGTTTGCCATGCATAATGAACTAAGTCCAATTCGACTCTTTCTCGAAGCAAGCACAACGGTACAGCTTGTGATGCTTCTGCTTTTATTAGCATCAGTTATGTCATTGGGAATTATTTGGAAAAAATATCGTACGATTAAATTGGCGGTTGCAAGTGCCGATAAGTTTGAAAAATTATTTTGGGCTGGTGGTGATTTAACTCAAATACTAGAGACTACTAAGAATGATGCCAAAATTGGAATGGTTGGTTTATTTCATGCAGGTTTTAATGAGTTCTCACGTTTATCAAAGCAAGGTGTTTCAGCTGAGCAATTAATTGATGCTACGCGTCGTTCTATGCAAGTTGAACGTTTACGTGAGATTGATCGCTTAGAAAGTAATCTTGCAACCTTAGCCACTGTTGGTTCAACCAGTCCTTATGTTGGTTTGTTTGGTACGGTTTGGGGCATTATGGGTGCGTTTATTGCGTTAGCCAGTGTTAAGAATCCAACCCTTGCTGATGTAGCGCCGAGTATTGCTGAGGCATTGATTGCTACAGCAATGGGCTTGGTTGCAGCAATTCCTGCCGTTATTGCCTATAACCGTTTTGCCGACAAAGTGGATCGCTTAGAAACTCGATATCAAACCTTTATGGAAGAGTTTGCCTCTATCTTGCAACGTCACGCATTTAAAAAAGGTAGCTAAGACGTGGAAACAGGTCAAAAGAAACGGCGCTTGATGGGTGAGATCAATGTAGTACCTTACATTGACGTAATGCTGGTTTTGCTAATCATTTTTATGATTACCACGCCATTATTAACTACTGGAGTTGAAGTTGACTTGCCGCAAGCTGATGCTGATCAAATTGATACTGATTCCTTTGATACTAAAGATGGCATGTTAACCCTCACAATCGATGCTTCAGGTTTATATTATTTGAGTCTAGGTGATTCTGAAGAAGCTATTGATGAGCAAACTGTTCGTTTAAGAGCGGCTGCAGCATTACGTAGAAACCCTAAATTACCAGTCTTTGTTAGAGCGGATAAAAGTGTGCCCTCAGGTGACTTAGTGTATGCCATGGTTATATTGCAAGCTGCAGGCGCACCTAAAGTTGGCATCATGACAGAGCCTCCGGAAGAAGGCTAAGCGATTTTATGAAGTTTATAAAAGAAAATTGGTCAGCAATTATATTCACCACATTAGTGCACGTTGTTGTATTGGCTTTGTTTGCAGTGAATATTAATTTTGAAAGACAAGTTGTTAAGCCGGCTACACCGGTTGCTGTGCAAGCTAAAATAATTAATGGTGCTGCTATTGATGCTGAGATTAAACGTCAAGAAAAACTTGAGCAAAATAAATTAGACGCCGAAATGAAGCGTCAAAAAGACCTAGAAGACAAAGTACTGCAAGCAAAAAAACAAAGAGAAATTGAAGAGAAACGTTTGTCTGATTTAGAAGTAGAACGAAAACAGCAAGAACTAGATGCTGAAAAACGCCAACAAGAACTTGCAGAAAAAGAAAAACAAGCTAAATTGGATGCGCAAAAAAAATCTGATGCAGAGAAAAAGAAATTAGCTGAACTTGAGAAAAAACGCAAAGTCGAAGAAACACGTTTAGAAAACATTAAGAAAGAACAAGAGGCAACTAAAAAGAAAGCGGCAGAAGAAGAATCCAAGCGTGTTGCTGCAGCTGCTGCTAAAAAGAAAGCTGAAGAAGAAGCCAAGAAAAAAGCAGCTGAGTTAGCTGCTATAAAAGAAAAAGAAGCTGAGGCAAAGCGTTTGGCTGAAGAAAAAGAGGCTGCTCGTATTGCTGCTTTACAAGCTGATCTTGCTGCTGCTATGGAAGGTGAAGAAAGCTTTAATCAGGCGGTCAATTCTGGTGCAATGAATCGCTATGTATTAGCTATTTCGCAGACAATTGAGCGTAATTGGCGAAAACCGCCTAGTGCACCAAGTAATTTAAAGTGTATTTTGAATGTAAAACAACTTCCTGGTGGAGATGTGTCACAATTATCTTTTGGAGCTTGTAATGCTGATGATGTGACTAAAGCCTCAATAGAGAAAGCTGTTTTTAGAGCCTCACCTTTACCAGAGCCAGAAGACCCTAGTATATTTGCCCGTGATTTAGAAGTAATATTTGAACCTGAAAGTTAAACTCGAGATCAACTCATGAAAACCACAAAATCTAATGTATTTAAAATTGTCTTATTAAGCTTTGCCTTTAGCTTGGTAAGTAGTTTATCCGCTGCAAAATTAATTATTCCCGTTAGTGGTTCGGTAGATGATGCAACTCCTGTTGCGGTATTACCCTTTGAGTATGTTGGCACAAGTTCAGCTCCTTACGATTTTTCCGAAGTGATTGAAGCTGATTTGCAAAGCTCAGGTGAGTTTGATCCAATGTCGCGTGCTGATATGGTGGTTAAGCCAAATGATGGAGCGATTTTTAATTATGGAGATTGGCGTTTATTAGGTGCCGATGTTGTGATTACTGGAAAGTACTTTGAAACCTCTTCTGGACAATACAATTTGGTCATGGATGTTTTTGATACAGTGCGTACTAAAAAAATTATTACTTATAGCTTGCCGGTTAATTCTCAAAACTTACGAGCATCTGCTCATCACTTAAGTGATGTTATATATGAAAAGCTTACTGGTATAAAAGGTATTTTCTCTACCCGCGTGGTTTATATTAATGTAGTTGGTGGTTTTAATAATAAAACTTACGAGCTTATCGTTTCGGATGTTGACGGTGAAAATCAAGCAGTTGTTGCAAGATCACGTGCACCATTAATGTCACCAGCATGGTCGCCTGATGGCAGACAGTTAGCTTATGTTTCATTCGAGAGTGATAACTCCGAAATTTTTGTCCAAGACTTATCTACCGGTTCACGTCGTTCGGTATCGAATAAAGACGGGGTTAATTCTTCTCCAGCATTTTCTCCTGATGGAAAATCCTTAGCAGTTACTTTGTCCCGGGGTACTGGCAACTTAGATGTGTATGTGATGGATTTAGCCAGTGGACGAGTTAAGCGTATTACCGATTCACGAGCTATTGATACGGAAGCAAATTGGAGTGAAGATGGTCAGAGTATTTTCTTTACCTCAGATAGAGCCGGGCAGCCGCAGATCTATAAAGTATCAAAAAATGGAGGCACAGCAAAACGTGTTAGTTTTGTGGGTAAATATAATGCTAGACCTCGTGTTTCTGTTGACGGCAAAAATTTGGCGGTGGTGCATGTTGATGAAGGCGCCTATCAAATCGCAATGGTTAATTATAAAAATGGCCAAATATTAAGTCTTACTGATGGCTCATTGGATGAGGCGCCTAGTGTTTCACCTAATGGGCGTATTGTTATTTATGCAACCACTAGAGACGGTAAAGGGGTTTTAGCAACCGTGGCTGCTGATGGTCGTTCTAAACCTACATATTTGCCGGCGGTTGGTGATGTACGTGAGCCGGCATGGTCTCCATTCAGATAGTATGCTTTATAATCAATTCTGATGGAACAAATTAAAGTTTTGCTACTCTTAAAAATGTAAAAAAATGTTACACTTACTTAGATGGTCCTGAATAAATTCATAATTTTATAAAAAATCTAAAATCTAAAGCAATAATCGGAGTTTGAAATGAATCAATCAACAATTAAAAAATTTTTATCTAACTTGACTTTAATCACTGCTGTATTGGCTTTGAGTGCATGTCAATCTACTGTTGTAGAAGAGACTGTTGAAGTTGAAACAGAAGTTGAAACAGAAGTTGAAACTATTGCTGTGGTAGATGTGCCTGTTCTTGATGAATTTGGTAATGTTACAGGTTGGATGCGAGATGGGACCTTTATACGCAATCCAGACTATGTTGAGCCTGTAGTACAGACTGCCCCTGATTTATTGTCACAAACGATTTTGTATTTTGATTTTGACCAGAGCGGTATAAAAGATCAGTACCGCGATGTTTTAGCTGCGCATGCAGCTTACCTAGCCTCAAATCCAGGATTGAGCTTGCGTTTAGAAGGTCATGCTGATGAACGAGGTTCACGTGAATACAATATTGGTTTGGGTGAACGTCGTGCTCAAGCGGTTAAACGTGCCTTACTTTTGAATGGTGTATCAACTGCTAATTTGAAAACTATTAGCTTTGGCGAAGAAAAGCCACGTGTTCAAGGAACTAGTGAGTCTTCTTGGGCTGAAAATCGTCGAGTTGAATTGGTTTATCGTTAAGCAAATATAAGTCTAACAATTAGTTACACAAATTCTGTGTTTTTTGCGTTAGACTTAGCTTTTATATCTCGCATAAAGAGCTAAACACTATGAACAAAGCTTTACTTACTTCTATGGGATTATCAGTTTTAATGCTGAGTGCTTGTGCTACTGGACCAGCAGAGCCTGATCCAGTTTTACTTAAACTTGATGAGTTGGATTCTCGTCTAGGCAGAGTTGAAAGTGTTTTGAATAATCAAAGTCTTTTGGATTTGCAAAATGATAATGAAAATTTAACCTCTCAAATTCGAAACCTAAGAAATCAAATTGATAAGTTAAGTTTCCAACAAGAGTCAATCCTTAATAGTCAAAAGAACCAATACCTAGATGTGGACAAACGCTTACAAGCAATTGAAACTCGTCCAGTGCGTCAATATGTAGTGCCAACAAGTAGTTCATCGGATGGCGTTCAAAATAATCCGGCTCTGCAAGGCGCTACAGGTTCTGAGCGCGATGTATATCAGAGTGCATTTGATATGTTAAAGGGTGGTAAATATGCTGACGCAGCCGGTGGTTTTGAATCTTATCTTCAACAATACCCAGATGGTCAGCTTGCAGATAATGCACATTATTGGCTAGGTGAGTCACATTACATTACGCGTAAATTTGATAAGGCTTTAGGCTCTTTTGCAACAGTGACACAGCAATACCCAGAAAGTCGAAAAATTGCAGATGCCTGGTTAAAACTTGGTTACACATATTACGAAATGAAAGAAACAGCTAAAGCAAAAGATGCTTTGCAAAAAACCTTAGCTAACTTTCCAGACAGTTCAGCAGCCTTATTAGCAAAGCAGCGCCTAGATCGTATTACTAAAGAAGAAGGTTAATTTATCTGCCTTTTGCTCATAGCCACCTTTTTGGTGGCTTTTTTAGTTTAGTGAAGTATGAAATTTTTATTCTAGTAAAATAGCCTTATGTTTAATAATTCAAAACCAGATTCGCAAGACGAAATAGCAATTGAATTTGCAGCTAAGCCCTTTAGTGCAAATTTTCCTGTGCGTGTTAAAGATGAACTAGCTGAGAGTAGGCGCTTACGTTTAACAGAAGTCTTTTACTCTCTGCAAGGCGAGAGTAAAACTCTAGGTGAGCCCACGATTTTTATCCGCCTGACCGGCTGTCCGTTGCGCTGTGTGTACTGTGACACTGAATACGCATTTTATGGTGGCAAGTGGCTTGGTTTTGATGATGTTTTTGCAATTCTCGACACATATAACACAAAGAATATTTGTGTAACTGGTGGTGAGCCGCTGGCACAGCCTAATTGCGTTAATTTATTGACCGAACTATGCGAAAAGAACTTTGATGTTTCTTTAGAGACCAGTGGGGCAATGGATATTAGTAAAGTTGATACGCGTGTTAGCCGTGTTTTAGATATTAAAACCCCAGGCTCTGCGGAAGTAAATAAAAACCTCTGGACTAATATTGAACATCTAACTGCACATGATCAAGTTAAGTTTGTAATTTGTTCTAAATCGGATTTTGATTGGGCTAAAGAGGTTGTAGAAAAATATAAACTAACTAACAAGTGTTTGGTTTTGTTTTCACCTAGCCATCAGCAAGTAAAAGAAACAGAGCTAGCCACTTGGATTCTTGAAGAGCAACTTAATGTACGTTTCCAAATGCAGTTACATAAAGTTCTCTGGAACGATGAACCTGGACGTTAACTCTTAAGTAAAAATTTTAAATAATTATGCAAAACAACGATTCAAAAAAAGCAGTTGTACTTTTATCCGGTGGAATGGACTCCGTAACCGTATTGGCCTTGGCTAAATCTCAGGGCTATTCTGTGTATGCATTAAGTTTTGAGTATGGGCAGCGGCATTCTTCAGAGCTTGCAGCAGCAAAGCGAAATGCAAAATATTTCAAGGCGCAAGAACATCGAATAATCACTCTAGACATGGGAGCTTTGGGAGGGTCGGCATTAACCGATCACTCAATCGATGTTCCAACTGAGGCCTCGGATGATATCCCAGTAACCTATGTTCCTGCGCGCAATACAGTTTTTTTGTCATACGCTTTGGCTTGGGCCGAAGTTTTACAAGCAAATGATATTTTTATTGGTGTAAACGCTGTAGATTATTCTGGTTATCCTGATTGTAGGCCTGAATTCATACAGGCTTTTGAGTCTATGGCTAATCTTGCAACCAAAACGGCTGTAGAGGGCAACAAATTGAAGATTCATACGCCCTTAATTGACTTAACTAAAGCGGAAATAATCAATTTAGGGCTGGATAATGGCGTGAACTATGCCGAGACGATTAGTTGTTATCAAGCCAATACAAAAGGCGGCGCCTGTGGCGAATGTGACGCTTGTCGCCTTCGTAAGCAGGGTTTTGTAGATGCGGGAGTGAAAGATATAACTCGTTATACATAAAGTCTAAAAAAATAGCATTTATTTAGACATTTGCACTTGTCATTCATACAAAATCGGGTATCATGCCGCGTCTATTGTGCTTCTAAAGCAATTTATCAACTTCGGGGGCGTTAGCTCAGTTGGTAGAGCAGTTGGCTTTTAACCAATTGGTTATAAGTTCGAATCTTATACGCCCCACCAAACATATAACGCCGCTCTTTTAGAGCGGCGTTTTTTGTTGGGCGGATATGATGAGAACTTCAAGTTCGACTCGAACACTTTAGTGTGAGAGAACGGTGGAGCCTTGGCGACGCCGGCCCCAAAGGGGTGAGCGTAGCAAATAATCTTATACGCCCCACCAAACATATAACGCCGCTCTTTTAGAGCGGCGTTTTTTGTTGGGCGTATATGATGAGACGCTAAGGTATGGAACTTTAGCAACAGTGTCATTGATGACACTGGCCCTTCAGGGAGAGTTGTAGGGATGGCAACGAGTAGCTTCAAGTTTGACTCGAAGCCTTTCTTGTACATCATTGCTTCAATGCACTTCCACTATCCATGGAGGTCGCAATTACTGAGAGAGAGTGGTGGGTCATTCTAGTACGTCCTGAATTACATGGCATTCGTATTACCTATATATCAAACGTAAGCGACGTCGACCCTGAAAGAGTGCGTTGAAATTTTTGCGATAAATATCACCAAAAATAAAAAGACATTAAACTTAAACTATATAAGCTTGTTTTTTGTACTATATAAATCAATGATTTAGAGACATCACTTCATTTGAAATATAAATTGATGTGTACTTTGTGTATATAAAAAATTCTGTACAATAGTCTATCAATTTGATTGTGTTTTCTTTGCTACAATGAAATTCAAATTTAATTAATGGATTAATTATCATGACTTCACTAGAAACTACACTTTTATTCTTAGTGTTTATACTTTTGCTAGCTGTGGGCTTTTATTGGCTGCGCTCACGTTCTTCATCATTAAAAAGAAAACTTAAATACATTAGTGCTGAATACCAACGGCATATTGTTATTCCTGATGGTTTAGATGGCTACATTGAACTCGATTATTTACTGTTAACGCCGCATGGCTTAGTAGTGTTGGATTATCGTGATATCGAGGGCACTATTTTTCCAGGTTCAAATTTTGATTTATGGACTGTTTTAGATGGACATCAACGCTTTAGTATTCAAAATCCTTTTACGATTATGCGAAACCGTTTAAATTCAGTGCGTGCTTTAGTTAAAGATGTTCCTGTGCTGGGTGTTGTGGTATTTCCTGACGCGGTTAAATTTGGCAATGAAGCCCCAGAGAATGTTATTCATGAGTCTGATTTGTTGACGCGTTTTTCTAATGCGGATAAAGCTAATAAAGAATTATTAGTTAAAGCTTTTCACCAACCCTATAAATTTTTGAGTGGGATGATTGAGACAAAGTCTTGATTTTGAGATTTTAGTTCATCTTTAGTCAAATAAAAAGGCAGTCCAGATTTCTCTAGACTGCCTTTTGTTTTAGCTTGTTAAAGAATTAAGCGGCTAAAGCGGCTTGTACTTTCTTGTACTCGTCTCGTAAAGCTGCTGGTAAGCGTTCACCATAGCTTTCTAAGTATTCGCCTACTGCCTGCATCTCTGCAGCCCATTGATTCTTATCAATGCTTAGGATGGCTTCTAAGTCATCCGCTGCAATGTCTAAATCATTAGTATCTAAAGATTCAGCTGTTGGTAGGTAACCAATTGCTGTTTCCACAGCATCTGCTTTGCCATCTACACGATCTAATGCCCAACGCAAGACACGTAAATTTTCACCAAAACCAGGCCATAAGAAACGACCATCTTCATCTCTGCGGAACCAGTTCACATGGAATACGCCTGGAAGATTGTCACTTTTTTCAGACATGCTCAACCAATGACCAAAGTAATCTGCAAAGTTATAACCACAGAAAGGTTTCATTGCCATTGGATCTCTACGAACAACACCAACTTGGCCGGTTGCAGCAGCAGTGGTTTCTGATGCCATGCCTGCACCCACTAAAACACCATGCGCCCAATCTTTGGCTTCATAAATTAATGGGGCGAGTTCTCTACGACGACCACCAAAAATTATCGCATCGATAGGAACACCGCCTGGGTTTTCGCTTTCAGGCGAATACACAGGGTTGTAAGTAGCGTGCGCTGTAAAACGTGAGTTAGGGTGAGCAGCTGGACCATTATCGGTCTCAGATGTCATTGGCTCGCCTTTCCAGTTGATAACTGGAGTCTCACCAGATTCTTTACCTTCCCAGTAAGGGTTATTATCAGCCGTAACGCCAACATTAGTAAATATTGTGTCTTGCTCAATAGATTTGTAAGCGTTGTAATTTGTTTTTGGGCTTGTACCTGGCACTACACCAAAAAAGCCAGCTTCTGGATTAATTGCATAAAGTTTGCCATCTTTACCAGGTTGCAACCATGCAATATCATCACCAATAGTAGAAACTTTCCAACCTTTATGAGACTCAGGCGGTACCAGCATTGCAAGGTTAGTTTTACCACAGGCTGACGGGAAAGCCGCAGCTACATAACGGGTTACACCTTCAGGATTAGTTAAGCCTAGAATTAACATATGCTCAGCTAACCAACCTTCAGAGCGAGCTTGGTAACTGGCAATACGAAGTGCATGACACTTCTTGCCTAATAGTGCATTACCACCGTAACCAGAGCCATAAGATTTAATCGAAAGCTCTTCAGGGAAATGCATAATGAAACGACGGTCTGGATCAAGTTCACCAGTAGAGTGCAAGCCTTTAACAAAATTACCTTCTTTTTCAATACGGTTTAAAGCTGATTGACCCATACGAGTCATTATCTTCATATTAGCAACAACGTAAGGACTATCGGTTACTTCAACGCCACAACGAGATAAAGGTGAAGCTATTGGGCCCATGCAGTAAGGTACTACATACATTGTGCGACCTTGCATGCAACCATCAAACATAGCATCAATTTTTTCATGTGCAGCTGTTGGTTCCATCCAAATATTATTTGGACCTGCGTCAATTTCAGTTTTTGTGCAAATCATGGTTGCACCTTCAACACGAGCTACATCGCGTGGATCAGAGCGATGTAGATAACAGTTTGGGTAATCATCTTGGTTTAGTTTTGAAAGCGTGCCATTGGCAAGCATTTCATCTACAAGACCTTGGTATTCGTCCTGAGAGCCGTTGCACCAAACAATGCGATCAGGCTTGGTTAATTCGGCAACTTCTTTAATCCACTGCTCAAGGGCTGTATTACTAGTATTAGACATGGTAGTTTTCTCAATTTTAGCGTAAGGTAAGAATTATTGGGTATGCTGCTGCATACAATTTGGGTGTCTCAACGAGCGGTATTATAATCGGATTGTCCTACCAATTCAGAGTAAGACATCGTTTAAAAAAGGTACAAATATGAAGATTAAAATGGAAATTGATATTGAACCAACAGAACTAAGAGAATTCTTTGGATTCCCAGATGTAGCTGGTTTACAAAAAGAAGCCATAAAAACCGTGATGAAGAAAATGAAATCTGGTGCGGAAGGTTTTGAACCTGTAAACCTATTAAAGCAATGGGGACCAACGGGCATGTTGGCTAAGGCTGACTTACAAGGCTTATTTAGGCGGTTTATGCAAAGCTCAGAAACATCGGTTGATGATGACGAAGAAGAGTGATAAAGTTCGCACACCTAAAGGTAGACTTGAACTTTCGAACAGATAGAGTTTGTATGATAAATATTATTAAACATAAGACAAAAAAACCTCAGCCACTTAATTGCTAGGAGACGGTCTTGTGTGTATAAAAAAGCCTGCTCCTGAAGCGGGTTTTTTTATGTCTGTAGAATTTAAAGTGTTCAAAAATACGTCAAAATAATTTAAAAAAAGTAACAATTGGAACTACAAATGAGCAAAATTAATTTTTCAAACCATCAATCCACGCAAGATTGCGTCGTTCTAAAGTTTGGTGGAACCAGTGTTTCTACTCTCCAGAACTGGCAAAATATTCAAGAAATTATCAAAGGCCATTTGAAACAGAAACGAAAAGTTTTTATTGTTCATTCAGCTTTATCACAAATTTCCAATCTACTTACTCAAGTTGCTGAAGAGGCACTAACAGACCAACACCATGCCGGCGTCACAAAATTTAAGCAGCAGCATCAAAACTTAATTGCTGATATGGGCTTGGATGAAAATTTGTTAGAAGAAATCTACAATGATTTGGAAAAAGTATTGCAAGGTGTTTCATTGCTCAATGAATTAACTGATCGTAGTAAGGCCGAGATTCTGGCTAAAGGCGAACTGGCCTCAACCATTATTGGCGCTGCATATTTAGAAAAAACGATGTCAGAAAGTGTGCGTTGGTTAGATGCACGCGAATGGTTGCTCGCCAGTCGCGGTTCAAATATTCACAAAGATTATTTAAATGTAGATTGTGAGGCTGAGTTCGATGAAGAATTGACTGGCGCGATTGCAGCTGATGACATCATTATTACTCAAGGTTTTATTGCCAGTAATAAAAAAGAAGAAACGGTACTGATAGGTCGCGGTGGTTCGGATGTCTCAGCGGCTTATTTTGCAAGTAAGGTAGCGGCTATTGAATGCCAAATATGGACGGACGTTCCTGGCATGTTTACCGCCAATCCAAATGTAACGCCAAATGCCCGCTTAATTCAGCGTTTGTCTTATGTTGAGGCACAAGAAATTGCAGCTATGGGCGCTAAAGTATTGCATCCTCGTACTATGAGCCCAGTTCGTAAGGCGAATATACCTTTACGTGTGAAAAGTACTTTGCAACCCGATCAACCAGGAACATTAATCGAAAAATATCCATCCGATCTACAAGGTGTTTGTGCCGTTACAACACGTGACCCTGTAACTCTTGTAACTATGGAAACTTTAGATATGTGGGGCCAATCAGGTTTCTTAGGTAAAATTTTTGCCGTCTTTAGCCAGCTCGATGTGTCTATTGATTTGGTTTCAACCTCAGAAGCAATGGTAACGGTGTCATTAGATCATGCGCAAAATGATCTTAGTGATGAAGTTATGGACAAGCTTAGTAATAAACTGTCTAAGATTTGTAAAGTTAAAGTTATTAATTCTTGTGCAGCTGTTTCAATTATTGGTCAAAAGGTTAGCGGTATTCTGAGTCAGATTGCTCCGAGTTTGCAGGCTTTTGAAACGAATACCGTTTATTTAATGAGTCAGGCAGCAAATGATTTAAATATCACTTTAGTGGTTGATAGAGATCAAGCCAATAAAATTGCCAATAGTTTGCATGAGTATTTAATTGGTTCAAAAGGCAATACTGATCAATTCGGTGCAACGGCAACTGAGATGAAGCGTTTGTATGAAGGTTTAGAAACCAAAGTAGAAGTAGCTTCAACGTGGTGGGAACACAAAGCTAAAGAGTTAATTGACTTATGTCCTAATGACGAAGCGGTTTACGTTTATGATCAGGAGACATTAAGCAAAAATGCTAATACATTAAAAAGTATTACGGCGGCTGACCAAATTTTTTATGCAATTAAAGCCAATCATAATCCTGAAGTTTTGCAAAATTTTTATAAAAATGGTTTAGGTTTTGAAACTGTTTCTGAAGTAGAAGTGCAATACGTACTAAAACTCTTTCCAGAAATCGAACCTTCAAGAATTCTATTCACTCCAAACTTTGCTTCACGTAAAGAATATGCAGCAGGTTTAAAAACCGGTGTTAATTTTGGTGTAGATAGTTCTTATCCTTTAATGCATTGGCCTGAGATGTTTGCTGGTAAAGAAATTATCTTAAGAATTGACCCTAAAACGGGTAAAGGCCATCATGCCTATGTAAGAACGGCAGGTAAACGGTCTAAGTTTGGTATCCCAATCGAAGAGTTAGAAGCACTTTCAATTCATTGTAGAAAACATAAAATTAAAGTGGTTGGCTTACATGCTCATGCGGGCAGTGGTATTTTACAAACAGGCCATTGGCGTGAACATGCTGAATTACTGAATCGCTGTAGAGAATGGTTTAGGGATGTTAAGATTCTTGATTTAGGCGGTGGTTTTGGTATTCAAGATAAGTTCCACCAAGTACCTTTAGACTTTGCAGCTGTACAAAAGAGTTTAGAGGAGTTTAAAAAAGAATTTGACGATGTGGCCATTTGGTTAGAGCCGGGGCGTTATTTGGTGGCCGAGGCGGGGGCTTTATTAACTAGAGTGACACAAGTTAAAACCAAGGCCGATCAACATTTTATTGGTCTTAATACAGGAATGAATTCTTTAATTCGTCCTGCCTTATATGGGGCTTATCATCGCATTGTTAATCTCTCAAAGAAAGATGCAGCAATTACTCGAAGTGCTACCGTTGTTGGGCCAATTTGTGAGTCTGCTGATGTTATGGGTAGAGATGTGCCGATGCCAGATACCGTTGAGGGTGATGTGATATTAATCGCCAATGCGGGTGCATATGGTCAAGTGATGTCTTCGAGTTATAATATGCGTGAACCTGCTGGTGAAGTGGTGAT
>CAJQOG010000147.1 GCA_905479875.1 uncultured Gammaproteobacteria bacterium | reverse complement strand
TTTTCCTAAGATCGATATTTTTATTATCTAAATTTTTTTTTGCTGCTTTAAAACAGCAAACGTTCTATATCGTTAAAAATGGCTAAACCCATAATTAGGAAAATACACAAAACCCCTAATTGCTGAAACACCAACTCACTTCGCTCTGAGACTGGAGACCCTTTAACAAGTTCAATTACATTGAACACGATTTGACCGCCATCAAGCATTGGTACAGGTAATAAATTTACAATACCTAAAGCGATACTAATCAAGGCTAAAAATTTTATAAACTGGTCAGCACCCGACTGAGCTGAATAACTTGCTTGCTCAGCAATACTTAGAGGGCCGCTTAAATTTTTAACGGAAACATTTCCTTTGAGCATTTCTTTAAACATTTTGAGACTTAAGGCACTCATTGCATAAGTACTTGCACAAGCCTCTTTAAAGCTATCAACAAAACCAAACCGACGTCTAACCTGTAGACTATCAATCATTTCCTGCGGAGGTCTCAAAGAACTGCCAATTATACCTATCTTCTGCTCATTTATTAACTTTTCACCGACATTAACAGGCTTTCTTAGCTCATTATTATCTCGACTGATTAGCAATTCAACAGTTTCCTTCGGTCTTTGCTGAATATACTTAATTAACTCTTCGCTATTGCGTAATACTTTCGAATCAACCTTAAGGATAATATCTCCATTTTTAAGGCCTGCTTGCTCTGCAGCCGCACCAGCAGTTAGTCGGGCAACTTGTGGAGAATAATCTGGTCGCCAAGGTTTTAAACCTAGACCGCTAAGCAATGAATTAGGCTCTTTTAATTTCGCTAGTTCGGAGCTAACTTGGAGTTGTACGGTATAACGAGTCCCATTTCGTAACACAATGACATCAACTTCCTTAGTTGAAATTACTGCGTCAATCAAGCTGATGACCATTTCTTCAAACGATGTTACTTGTGCTCCATTAATTGCAACAACCTCGTCTCCGGACTCTAAACCAGCTTTAAAGGCAATACTCTCTTGGCTGGTTGGCTCAACAAATGTTTTAAAATCTTGGACGCCATAAAGATATAAACAATAAAAAGCAGCAATAGCAAAAATGAAATTTGCTAGTGGACCTGCTAATAAAATTAAAATCCGTTTCCAAACAGGCTGACGGTTATATGCACGCGGTAGGTCAACAGGATCAATTGACTCCTCTACTCGCTCATCCAACATCTTGACATAACCACCAATAGGCAAAGCCGAGATAAGATACTCAGTCTCAGAACCTTTAGGTTTTTTTCTCCAAATTGGTTTACCGAAACCAATTGAAAAACTAAGGACTTTTACGCCTAATTTTCTTGCCACCCAGAAATGTCCAAATTCATGCACCGCTACTAATAATGTAATGGCCAAAAGAAAGGCAGGAATGGCTATAAAAATTTGACTTAACATAATATAAAATTACGTGAGATAGGCAGTAGTTGCGACACGTGTTTGTGCATCAAGTTCCATGATGTCCGCTAATGAATTTACATTTTCACCTTGCAAATCATGCATTACCTTTTCAACAGTAGAACTAATTTGAGTAAAGCTCAAACGTTCATTTAAAAAGGCATTGACACATACTTCATTAGCCGCATTTAAAATAGTTGGTAAAACATGTTTTTCAGACGCTGCTTGTTGTGCTAAACGTAAGGCAGGAAATCTCTTGGTGCATGGCTTTATAAAATCAAATTTTGCAATATCAAATATATCTAAGGCTTGTGCTCCACTATCTATGCGCTCAGGGAACCCTAATGCATGAGCAATTGGAATCCTCATATCAGTCGAGCCCAATTGAGCGAGAATGCTTCCATCAATATATTCAACCATTGAATGCACAATACTCTGTGGATGGATCACAACCTGTATCTGTTCAGGCTTAAGATCAAATAAATAACAGGCTTCAATAAATTCCAGGCCCTTATTCATCATGGTGGCTGAATCAACAGAAATTTTCCTACCCATCTCCCAACGCGGATGTGCGCAGGCCTCTTTGACTGAAATATTTTGAAAACTGTTTAACTCACGCCTTAAAAACGGCCCACCTGAGGCAGTAAGTAATACTTTTTTAACACTACTATGCGACTCTCCAATATTTACTTTAGACTGAGCCAAAGGATGACACTGAAATATTGCATTATGCTCACTATCCAATGGAATTAGTTTTGCATTATTTTGATGTACTGCTTCGAGTAAATAATTACCCGCAATTACAATAGCTTCTTTATTGGCTAACAATATTTTCTTACCAGCTTTCGCTGCAGCCATTGTTGAAGATAAACCTGCTGCTCCTACAATAGCCGCTACAACAATATCCACATCAGCATCACTAGCCACTTGATCTAAGGCACCACTACCGGCAAGAACTTCGGTTTTAGAATTTGCATGACTGAGTAAATTTTGTAACTGAGTTGCTGCATCTACATCAGCCATAACGGCAAAGCGCGGGTGGTGCTTTTGACACAAATCAAATAAAGCCTTTACATTAGTATTAGCACCTAAAGCAAATATTGAAAATTTTTCAGGATGCAATTCTAAAACCGCAAGCGTAGATTCACCAATACTGCCAGTGGCACCCAACAAGCTAATTGACTGTGCATCCGATTCTTTCATTTAAACGATTGCACTTAAGGAATTTATATTATTACCAGAACCCGAGAGCATTAACCAAAGGGTAAAAAAGACCACGCCGGCACACAAACTATCTACTCTATCCATTACACCGCCATGACCAGGTAAAAATACACCACTATCTTTTACACCAGCATTGCGTTTAAACATGCTCACAGTTAGGTCGCCTACTACTGAACTAATCACAACTAAAACACTAAGCACTGCAAAATGTTTTACTGAATTAATCCAAGAAATATCTAATAAAAATTTAGCGGCGACAAGCCCAACGATTACCGAAAGGATTAGACCGCCAATTGCTCCCTCGCGCGTTTTTCCAGGGCTAACATTTGGAGCAAGTTTGTTTTTACCTAAGGTCTTACCACTAAAATATGCACCTACATCTGCTGCCCAAATCATTAACAACAAAATTAACACATACCAAAGCTTAAAATTTTGCAGCAAATAATCAAAAGCCATATAACTTGGCACAATGACTAAAACTCCAGAGAGTAAAGTAAAAATTGTAGAAAACTCTTTAGGAAACTGAACAATCTGTACAGCTGCGATAACCCAAAAAATCACAGCCACAAATAAAACGCTTTGCACCACAGCTGTACTCAAATAACCCAGGCATGCAATTAACATTACAATAAAAGCCACAACGGTAAACATAAGTCGTTTTACTGGGGAGACATTTTTAATAAACCCCGCCCATTCCCAAGCACCCAGAGTCCAAACCGATAAGACTATCCAACGTAACTCCGCACTTGGGAGATAGTAAACCGCAATCGCTAGAGCAAGAATAGCTAGTACTGCCGAAATGACTCTTTGTTTTAACATTAAAGATGTTCTCTTTGTTGTTGTTCTTAGTTAGTAGTTTTTTCTTTTACAACTTGATCGCCAGTTTTACCAAAGCGTCGTTGCCGTGACGAAAAGTCCTGAATTGCCGTTAACAAATGCTCATTAGAAAATTCCGGCCATAAAACATCAGTAAAATAAAGCTCTGCATAAGACATTTGCCATAACAAAAAATTACTAATGCGTTTTTCCCCACCACTACGAATAAATAAATCCACATCGTGTTGGCCAGATGTTTCTGTGTAGGCAGAAATACTTTCTTCAGTAACTCCCCCCTTTTCTGATGCTTTTTTTACAGCGTTAACAATGTCCCAACGACCCCCATAAGACACTGCCACATTAAAATACAAGCCGGTATTGCCACTCGTTTTCGTTTCGGCATTGAGCATACCCTTTTGCAATGATTCTTCTAAGCGTGAGCGATTACCAATAAAACGTAAACGTACATTATTTTTATGCAAAGTTTTTACTTCGGATTGCAAAGCCTCTATGAATAAACGCATTAAGAAGCCGACTTCTTTTTCTGGTCTTTGCCAGTTCTCACTACTAAAGGCAAATAAAGTTAGACTTTTAACACCTAACTCTCCACAGTAACGCACAATATCGCGTGCAACAGCAACGCCTTTTTTATGCCCAAAGGTTCTGAGCTTCCCTTGAGCCTTTGCCCAACGCCCATTGCCATCCATAACGATAGCAATATGATTAGGTATAACTAATTTTGTACTCTCTAAATCAGAATCTGACAATTTAGAAGTCCAACAATTCGGCTTCTTTAACCTTAATCATGTCATCTACTTTATATACAAAGTCGTCAGTGATTTTTTGTACCTGCTCTTGCATACGACGATCATCATCTTCTGAAATATCTTTTTCTTTTAAAAGATCTTTACTGTCACCTAATGCATCGCGACGTATATTACGTAAAGCAATCTTTGCATTCTCGCCTTCATTCTTAACCAATTTAATCATGTCTTTGCGGCGTTCTTCAGTTAAAGCAGGCATAGGCACACGAATAACCGTTCCAGCTGAAGCTGGGTTCAAGCCCAAGTCGGCCAGCATTATGGCCTTCTCAATCGGTTGCACCATGCTTTTATCCCAAGGAGTAACCATCAAAGTACGCGAGTCTTCTACACTAATATTTGCGACTTGATTTAATGGAACTACACTGCCGTAAGAATCAACTTTTACGTGCTCTAATAGTGATGGGTTAGCTCGACCGGTACGCATTTTTTTTAACTGACCAACTAATGACTCGATGCTTTTTTGCATACGTTGCTTAGCATCTGCTTTTATTTCTTCTAACATTTTTTTCTCCAACACTTATACAAAGTCTATTTATACATGGTGCATAAATTTAATTTTAAGTTTTTACCGTAACTAGAGTTCCGATATCCTGACCCAAAACAATATTTTTCAAATTACCAGGCTCATTCAAATCAAAGACTCGTAAATCTAAATCGTTATCGCGACACATAACTAATGCGGTTGCATCCATAACCCCTAGTTTTTGATTAATGGCATGATCATAGGTTAGTACATCAAACTTTGTTGCCGTTGGATCCTTTTTAGGGTCCGCACTGTAAACGCCATCTACTTTGGTTGCTTTTAATAACAAATCAGCACCAATTTCAATTGCACGTAAACTCGCCGCACTATCAGTAGTAAAGAAAGGATTACCAGTACCAGCGGCATATATTGTTACACGGCCTTTTTCAAGATGTCTGATTGCACGTCTTCGGATGTAATCTTCACAGACTTCATTAATCCGAATCGCCGACATAACTCTGGCGGTGATTCCTACACTCTCCAAGGAATCCTGCATTGCTAGGGCATTTATTACCGTAGCCAGCATTCCCATATGATCACCAGTAACTCGATCCATACCTGAGCGAGCCAAACCTTCTCCACGGAAGATATTGCCGCCGCCAATCACCAGAGCAATCTGAACACCTAGTTCAGATAATTCTTTAATTTCTAAAGCAATACGCTTAAGCATCTCAGGATCTATACCGTATTGCGTATTTCCCAATAGAGCTTCGCCGCTAAGCTTAATAAGTATGCGTTGGTATTTTGATTTAGAACTAGAATCTGAAGCAGACATAAATAACCTTTAAATAATCAATAATTTCAATTAGTTACTACAAATATGAGTAAATTTTACACAAAACCAAGTTACAAAAAACCCCGCCAAAAGAATGCTTTCGCGGGGTTCGGCTGTCGTCATTCTAGCAAAAGCAAGAAGACAACAGGCTTACTATTTTAAGTAAACCTTAAGATTGTAGATTTACTTAGCAGCGTTAACCTATGCCATTACTTCATCTGCAAAATTTTCTTCTTTTTTCTCAATGCCTTCACCAACTTCATAACGTACGAAGCCAGTAACTTTAGCATTGTTAGCTGCTAATAATTTAGCCACTGTAGTATCAGGATCTTTAACAAATGCCTGACCTTCCAAAGTGATTTCAGCTAAGAACTTACGAATACGACCTTCAACCATTTTAGCAACGATTGCTTCAGGCTTGCCTTCGTTCTTTGATTGCTCAATAAGAATTTCACGCTCTTTATCTAAAACGTCAGCAGGAACATTATCAGAACCAATGAATTGTGGATTACTTGCCGCAATATGCATCGCTACATCGCGTGCTACGTCATCATTACCACCTTCCATAGCAACCAATACTGTAATACGATTACCGTGAGCATAATGAGCCATACGATCTGAAGTTTCAAGAAGCTCAAAACGACGAACACTCATGTTCTCACCAATTTTAGCAATCAAGTTACGACGCGTGATTTCTAAAGATTCACCATCAACTTCAATAGCTAATAAAGCCTCAACATCTGCAGGACGATTAGCAATAACTGCATCTGTTACTTTTTGAGTTAAAGCACTAAACTCTTCACCAGCTGATACAAAATCAGTTTGGCAGTTCACTTCAACTAATACCGCAGTGTTGCCATTGGCTGCATAGCCAATTTTGCCTTCTGCTGCAATGTTACCTGCTTTTTTATCAGCCTTTGCTAAACCAGTTTTACGTAGGTGCTCAACTGCAAGCTCCATATCGCCA
>CAJQOG010000146.1 GCA_905479875.1 uncultured Gammaproteobacteria bacterium | reverse complement strand
TAGAACTGCGTGAAGCATTAAGAGATGCTAAAACTTATGCAGATAATATGGATGCTTATGAAACTGGCGCTTTACGCGACTTATCAGGCAGCCGTTTAGATATGCAGGCACTACAAGCGGTTCTGGATGGAGACATCCCTTTAGTTGTGAATGTAAATCGTGCCAGCCAAATCAATCAAGCGCTTAAGTTAGTTGATGACTTTGATGTACGTCTAGTTATTGCAGGTGCAGCAGAGGCGTGGATGTTAGCGGATAAAATTGCACAAAAAGACGTAGCAGTAATACTTGATCCATTGGCTAATCTACCCGGGAGTTTTGACTCACTGGGAGCTAGACTAGATAACGCCACACTTTTACACAATGCTGGTGTGAAAATTTTGATTGGTGATGGTGACTCACATAATTCACGCAATCAAAAACAACTGGCTGGCAATGCGGTTGCCAATGGCTTACCTAGATCGGCTGCTATGGATGCAATTAGCAAGAATGTTGCTGAAGTCTATGGGCTGGAAGGCCTTGGTGAGATTAGTGTAGGCGAGAAAGCCAACCTTGTATTATGGGATGGAGATCCTTTAGAAATTACAAGTTTCGCAGATCAAGTAATTATCAATGGCGAAATGATCGTTATGTCAAGTCGTTCCACTTTATTACGCGATCGATACTTAAGCAAAGAAACTAAACCTCGAGCTTATGTGAAACCTAAGTAATCATGCATTATAATCCTGTCACGGATGACAGGAAAACACACCAGAATGACTGTAAGTAAAACAAAAATAAACGCTCAAACTAATCCTTTAAATAAAATTGAACTCATTGCCCTAATCCTTTTTAGTGCAATGATGTTCTTTTTTGTGTCGCAAATTTTTTATCATGCACATAAAAACAAAAACATGCAGGCTAATGAGCAAAACCTCGTTAAAGATATTCATAAGTCAGACAAAAATTTAATAGAAGAAATAGTTATTGAACAGCATGTCTCTCAAGATTCAGGGGAAATAGAAATTGAACCCGTTACTGAATTGGTTAATGAAATATTTTCTGACACTGAACTTGTTAAATTAGAAAATCAAAAAACTATTGAGCGTTATTGTGAAACCGTAGGCGATAAACTGGGCTCGGTGAATGTACAAGATTGTAAAGATGCCAAACTAAAACTCAGCGGAACAGTTTCTAATCAAGCAAGGCCTCTGACTTACAGAGACTTCGTTACTCAAACTACCGAAGAATCTAAGCAAGAGAAAACACGTATTATGCTGGTAGGTGGAATTCATGGTGATGAGTTTAGCGGTGTTAGTATTGCTTTCAAATGGCTAAATAAACTTGCCAAAGCATATTCAGCTGAGTCAACTCTTAATCATTATCATTGGCGAGTAATTCCTATTTTGAATCCTGATGGCTTATTACTACCTGACGGCCAATCAAAGCGTATGAACGCAAATGGTGTGGATTTAAATAGAAATTTTCCTACCGAAGATTGGGACGAATTTGCCCACCAGTATTGGATTAATAAACGCGGTAAAGATCCGCGACGTTACCCTGGAGAAGCAGGTGGCAGTGAAATAGAAACACAATGGATAGTTGAACAAATTAATGAGTTCAATCCACATGCTGTTATTTCTATACATGCTCCGTATGGAATTGTAGATAGTGACGGTCCAATTGAACCTCCTAAAAAACTAGGCCCCTTACAATTAAAAATTTTAGGGACCTACCCAGGTTCAATGGGGCGTTATGTTGGCGTACAAAAAAATATACCTATGCTTACCGTCGAACTGAAACGAGCTGGCACAATGCCTTCTCAAAAAAACATCGATCTAATTTGGACTGATATTCAAAATTGGATTGATAAAAAAGTTCTTAAAAATGAATCGGTAGCTGCTATGCAATCTATCCGTCATGAAGATGAAGATACAATCATTGATAAAAAAGCGGGTGATTAAAGCTGTAGGGGCAAGTTCGCGTATCTGTCCTTGCAAATTCATTGCAATTTGAGGAATGGGTCGACATGCAGGTCGACCCCTACAGTCTTTAGTCTTTAGGCTTTAACCCAGTGAATAATATATTCTTCTAAGATTTCATCAGGCACACCTTCTTCAGAAATGCTTCGACCTCGAACAGAAATGCCGGCTTCATGCACGCTTTCTTGTCTACCCGTTTTAAGTGGGTGCCAACGTGGAATATCACGCCCTTCTGCTAGTCTTCGATAGGCACAAGTTTTAGGTAACCAAGTGCAATCTGCACGTAACATTTCAGGAGAAACCTTTACACAGTCTGGTACCAATTCATGGCGTTTTTCATATTGCGTGCATTGGCATTTATCTGTATCTAAATAACGACAAGATACGGCTGTGTAATAGACTTTTTTTTCTTCTTCAAAATCGAGTTTATGCAAACAACAGCGAGCACAACCATCGCATAAAGATTCCCACTCGCTTTCGCTCATTTCATCTATTTTTTTAGTCTTCCAAAAAGGTTTTTCTCGTGGCATGCTTTCTCTACAGTGGTTTAATTATTAGATAGTACTAGCTAAGATTTAAAACTTGTTCAATCCAATCAAATACTGGCAATAGACGAGGGCGCACTAAAGAGCGAGCCTCAGCTACACCCATCCATCTAAAGTCATGGTGTTCTGGTCTTCCTAATTCTGGACTGATGGGCAAGGAGACCTCACCTGTTAAACATTCGCCCAGAAAATAACGTGAATACTTACCTTTCGAATACGGGCCTGTATCTATAAAATCGTGGCCCCATTTGAAATGGCATTCATTTAAGGTCGTTTCTTCTTCTAGCTCACGTAAAGCTGCTGTTAGATGGTCTTCGTCTCCTTCTAGCATGCCTTTTGGGAAATCCCATAACTTATAAACACGTAACATCAACAGCTCTGGCAAGCCTGATTTAGCGTAACGGACGGGTATTACTCCAGCAGAATATCTTGGGCTCATAAGATTATTAAAAGGCTTGCATTAATTTTGTGCAACACAGCAAAAATGCCTCAAAATGATTCCTTAATTAAAGCCTTATGATATATAGTAAGAAGAATAAATTCAGCATTATTTTTAATTTAATAACTTAATTCAACCCTTTCGATTGAGGAGCGCGTACCGTGGAAAAAATTTGGCTTAAAGAGTACCCAAGTGGTGTGCCACATGAAATTGATGTAAATGAATTCAGTTCACTTAAAGATATCATCGAAAAAAGTTGCGCCAAATTTAGCAGCAATAAAGCGTTTACTAACTTTGGCAAATCTATCACTTATGCCGAGCTAGAACAGCAAAGTCGTCATTTTGCGGCATATTTGCAAAAAGTTGCCGGCTTAAAAAAAGGTGACCGAGTTGCATTAATGATGCCAAACTTGCTGCAATATCCAATTGCTTGTTTGGGTGTATTACGTGCTGGGATGGTGGTAGTAAATGTTAACCCGCTATATACGCCTCGTGAACTGGAACATCAATTGAAAGATTCTGGAGCAAAAGCCATTCTAATTTTAGAAAATTTTGCTCATGTTCTACAAGAAGTTATTGATAAAACAGATGTAAGCACGGTTATAACAACACAAATTGGTGACGCTCTACCAGGCTTAAAAGGCAAGATCATGAATTTTGCGGTTAAACGCATTAAGAAAATGATTCCTGCGTGGACAATTCAAGATACTTTAAATTACAAACAAGTAGTTGCCGAAGGTAAGTGGCAAGAAATGGATGAAGTTGAGCTTGATCATTCAAGCACAGCCTTTCTTCAATATACAGGTGGCACTACTGGGGTCTCAAAAGGTGCAGAGCTCACTCATGGCAATATGGTTTCTAACTTATTACAAGCATCGGCTTGGATTGGAGCCATTACTAAAGAAGGCGATGAGGCTATCATCACCGCATTGCCGCTTTATCACATCTTTTCACTTACGGCTAATTGCTTAGTGTTTATGAAATTGGGTGCAGAAAACATTTTAATAACAAATCCACGCGATTTTGACGGCTTTGTAAAAACACTAGCCAATACACGCTTTACCGCTATCACCGGTGTAAATACTCTATTCAATGCCTTATTGAATACCCCCGGATTTAAAGATGTTGATTTCAGTCCATTACGCGTCGCCTTAGGTGGTGGAATGGCCGTACAAAAAGCTGTTGCAGAACAATGGCAAGAGATTACTGGCGCGCCCTTAATTGAGGCCTACGGATTAACCGAGACGTCACCCGCCGCTAGTATGAACCCTATGAATAACACGGCCTTTAACGGTTCTATTGGTGTACCTATTTCATCTACCGAATTCAGTATTAGAAATGATGATGGTGAAGAATTACCTATTGGCGAAGTAGGTGAAATTTGCATCAAGGGCCCACAAGTAATGAAAGGTTACTGGGGGCGTCCAGAAGCTACCGCTGATACTTTCCACCCTGATGGCTGGTTCCGTTCTGGCGATATTGGACATGTTGATGAAAAAGGGTATTTCTATATTTCTGATCGCAAAAAAGACATGATTTTAACCTCTGGTTTTAATGTATATCCAAATGAAATTGAAGGCGTAGCCGCAATGCACCCTGGCATTCTTGAATCAGCAGCAGTAGGCGTTGCCCACCCTCGCTCTGGTGAAGTGGTTAAATTATATGTTGTTAAAAGTGACCCAAATTTAACTGCCGAAGACATAATTGCATTTTGTCGTGAAAACCTAACTGCTTATAAAGTTCCTAAACATATTGAGTTTAAAGACGAATTGCCTAAGTCTAATGTAGGAAAGATATTGCGCAGGCACTTACGTGACGAGGCGAATGCTTAGATAGCTCTGTTCACACGCCGTCATTGCGAGGAATGTAATGACGCAGCAATCTCTGTAATTAAAAAGATTGCCGCGCTTCGCTCGCAATGACCAGACAGATATACCCCAGGAATAAACTTGAGTAATAACATTTCACACCCACCACTTTATTTAGCTGGCCTTGAAGGCTGGCGAAGTTTTTTCAGCGCCACAAATCTTGCTGCAGAAAGAAAATACTTAAATAATTTACCACCAGGCGATGGACATCCAGTGATGGTTTTACCTGGTTTTATGGCAGGGGACTTCTCTACGGTCTGTATCCGTTACTTCCTTAATCAATGGGGTTATGCGGCAAAACCTTGGAATTTAGGATTGAACTTAGGTCTTAATAAACGTAGAGATGTTGAGAAAAAAATGAGTATTGAGTTAGAAAAACACTTTAATGAACACGGCCGTAAAGTTAGTTTAGTAGGCTGGAGTCTTGGTGGCACCTTTGCACGTGAACTGGCTAAACAACATCCAGAATGGGTGCGTTCAGTCATCTGCTTAGGCAGTCCAATTGGAAAAGACATTAGTGGCGCTTTAACTGCAGGAATGTATCAACTGATTAGTGGCAACCGTTTTTCTGACCCTGAATTTAGAAATAAAATTGAACAAGCCAGTAAACCTGTTCCAAAAATTCCTTGCACAGCAATTTTCAGTAAAAGCGATGGTATTGTTAATTGGAAAATTGCCCAAGAAAAAGAATCGAAAACTGCTGAAAATATAGAAGTAAAAAGCGCTCATACCGGCTTAGGCATGAACGCTTCTGTGATGTAT
>CAJQOG010000145.1 GCA_905479875.1 uncultured Gammaproteobacteria bacterium | reverse complement strand
TCTGCTAAAAAAACCGTCACAAAGATAGTTATAAAAACTTTCCATTCCATAGTATTAACCCTTGCCTCGTGTTTTCGTATTATGTGGCTTGGCGTTTTTTTCAATATACTCAAAAACCATGCCGGCGACATCTTTTTTAGTAACTGTTTCAATGCCTTCTAAACCTGGCGATGAATTTACTTCCATGACAACAGGACCATGGTTCGATTGTAGGATGTCTACTCCACATAAATTGAGTCCCATCACTTTTGCAGCACCAACAGCGGTAGCTCTTTCTTCTTTAGTCAATTTAATTAACTCAGCGCTACCCCCACGATGTAAATTTGAACGGAATTCGCCTTCCGCACCTTGACGTTTCATAGCTGCAATTACTTTTCCACCAACGACTAAACAGCGAATATCTGCTCCGCCCGCCTCTTTAATAAACTCTTGAACTAAGATATTTGCATGAATTCCCATAAACGCTTCAATGATTGATTCTGCTGCTTTATCTGTATCTGCTAATACAACACCAATACCTTGAGTACCTTCAAGTAATTTAATAACGACTGGAGCACCACCTACCGTCTTAATTAAATCTTTAACATTAGAGGACTTTTTAGCAAAGCCAGTTCGTGGAAGTCCAATGCCCTTACGTGACATTAATTGTAATGAGCGTAATTTATCGCGTGAGCGGCTTATGGCTACAGATTCATTCACTGAAAAACTACCGGCCACTTCAAATTGACGAACGATAGCTGTACCGTAAAAAGTTACTGAGGTGCCAATTCTAGGAATGACAGCATCGTAATATGGTAAAGCCTCACCGCGATATCGAACGGTCGGATTGTTTTTTGTTATATCCATGTAACACTCTAAAGTATTAATGATATCAACTTCATGACCACGAGCTTTGCCCGCTTCTTGCAAGCGACGCGTTGAGTAAAGTTTACGATTACAAGAGAGGATAGCTATTTTCATAAATGTTCCAAATAATAAAGTTTAAATAATAATTAAGTTAATAACCAAGCGCCCATGCTCAAGAAACTTAAAAAACCAACGACATCGGTGACTGTAGTTAAGACTACCGAACCAGAAAGTGCCGGATCAATATTCAGCTTATCGAGCAAGACCGGAATAAATAAGCCTGCATAGGCTGCTGTTATTAAGTTGATTAATATTGCAGTGCCTATAACCACGCCAAGCATTGGGTCAGAAAACCAAAAAGATGCCAAAACCCCTACAGCTAGAGCCCAGATTACCCCGTTTATACTAGCAACACCTAACTCTTTTTTTAAAAGACTCTGAGTGTTACCAGAATGCAAATTTTTCAGGGCCAAGCCTCGTATAACTATAGTTAATGTCTGGCTCCCCGCAACTCCTCCCATACTGGCAACAATAGGCATTAAAACAGCAAGAGCAACAACTTGCTCTAAAATTGCTTCAAATTGACCAATAACGAAAGATGCTAAAAAAGCGGTTAGGAGATTTAAACCCAACCAAACAGCTCGTCGTTTTGCAGATATAAGAACAGGAGCAAAAAGATCGCTGTCTTCATCTAAACCAGCCATATTCATAAACTGTCTATCCGCCTCATCTTGCAACACACTAATGGCATCATCACCAGTAATTCGACCCAATAACACACCCTCACTATCAACCACGGGCGCGGAGATAAAATGCTTAATTCTAAAAACAGCTGCAAGGTCTGTTAAGGAGGTATTTGGATTCAAAACATTGATATCAGTAACTAATGGTAGCTCACTTAAAAGTAAATTATCCGATGCTTCAAGAATACTTGCGAGAGTGACAGCTCCTTTGTAATGACGCTTGGAATCTATAAGCAAGACTTTATCAGTATAGACAGGTAAGCTAATAGAACGAATATGCTTTATTACCTGTGCCACCGTTCTGTTACGTGAGACTGTAATGGCATCATGCTTAAGCCATCTACCAACAACATCATCCGCAAACTCTAATGACTGCTCAACTAGTTTTTTATCAGCCTCAGAGAGACAATCTACAATTTCTTGACCAACTTCAGCCGGAACTAAGTCAATAACATCAGCAACATCACTGGGTTGCATATGGTCAGTAATGCTTGTGATTTCATCGACTGTAGTGCGTTTTAAGAAGCTTTCTTTAATTTCTTCATGTAAAAGTGGTAGTACTTCACCCTTCTCTTCGGCTGACAAACTATCCCATAGCTCACTGCGAACATCCTGTGGAGAGCTCTCAAGTCTATGAGCTATTTCTGTTGGAATAGCTGATATATTTTCACTAATATTTTGCTCATTCATGGCAATATTCCGGAAGTAATTAAATTCTAATGCTTGATGTATAGCTGGATTGAACTGCTAATTTTGAGACAGAGAGGCTTTTTGAGAATTAATGTATTGCGGGTATAAAAATTAGTGCTATGCTCCACACAATTCAGTTTCATTGTGCTGCCAAACTTTAGGCAGCTGAGCATTATAAAGCAATTTTTTTCAAAATGAACACAAAAACTACTATTGGAAACCAGGAATGGTGTGCATTCCCTAAGCTTGGTATTCCTGCAATTAAAGCCAGAATTGATTCGGGTGCTAAAACCTCATCTTTGCATGCTTTTAATATTCGTGGCTTCGATCGTGATGGCGAAGATTGGGTTAGTTTTGATATCCACCCTATCCAAAATAACCGCAAAGTTGTTATCAATTGCGAAGCTAAAAGCTTTGACAAACGT
>CAJQOG010000144.1 GCA_905479875.1 uncultured Gammaproteobacteria bacterium | reverse complement strand
GTAGTTTCTCTACTCAAGGTGTAGGAAAAAATAATTGGGTATTTGGTAGTGCTCCAACATCTGATTTAACCGCCGCTGGTGGGGTAGACGGAGTACTAACTGGCACTTTAGCCGTTAATCACGTTACAACCACTGGCGATGACAACCAAGTAGGGAGAGTCATTTTTGCCCAAATTCATGCAAATGATGATGAGCCTATTCGTTTTTACTATCGTAAGTTACCTAATAATACTCGGGGTTCTATTTATTTTGCTCACGAAAGCAGGAATGAGGCCAATGATATTTACTTTGAAATGCTTGGGAGTCGTTCTCAAAGTCAATCCGACCCTGCTGATGGTATTGCGCTCGATGAAAGTTTTAGTTATGAAATTAATACGGTTGGTAATATTTTAACTGTAACCTTAATCCGATCTGGGAAAGCAGATATTGTAGAAACAGTGGATATGAGTGGCAGCGGATACGATGTTGGTGGTCAGTATATGTATTTCAAAGCAGGTGCTTACATCCAAGATAATACCGGCGATGATGATGACTACGCTCAAGTAACTTATTACGCATTAAACAATGAGCATAATTAGTTTGGGGTAGTAGTGAGTTTTGTGATTGCTTCGCTAGCTATAATGGTGGTTTTTGTAATTTTGTAAAATCTCAAACTCCAAACTTAACCGTCATTGCGAGACTTCGTAGAAGTCGTGGCAATCTCGTCAAGCTGTTAGCGATTTTTAATTAGTTCATGCAAACATTTAGAGATTGCCTTGGCAGCTTCTTCAAGCTACCTTGCAATAATAGACTAAAGAATAAGTCTTCCTCGCGAAGGCGGGGATCCATTGTCATTTAATTAACAAATCAAATTTAGTTCTTGCTCAAGAATCTGTATTGAATACTCCAAGCAAGCTTCATCAATTATTTCACCATCTGCAATCACAGGAATAGGAATATCACTTTTGAGATGGAATTCCTTACATTGCGTATGTACAACGTCTTTTCGCTTAAGGTGTGTGCCAAATAGTAATCGCACTAAAAGGGGTATTGCTGTAATGCGACCTAGAGCTGGTGCAATAATGACATCTAAAAATCCATCGTTGATACTGGCTTGAGGAGCAATATTAAAAGATCCTCCATAGGTTGTACCATTGGTTACTGCAGTTAGGGTCATTGCTGATTTATGATTTACCCCATCAATTGAATATTCTATTTCTGGATTAGGAACACCTTTAATTAAATGCCAAATTAGTCCAATGATATAAACAATTTTTCCTTTAATTATGGGCATTCTACTTGCGGTAATTCCAATCCCAGCATCAAAGCCTGAGCCAATATTGTTGATGAAATAGGAGGATTTGTTTTTAGTGGTTACCTTAGCGAGATCAATTTTCTGAGTTTTATTTGATAGTAATCGGTCACAAGCATCACGCCAATGCTTAGGAATCTTAGCGGCTTTAATAAAATCATTGCCAGTGCCTAAGGGAATGATGCCTAAAGATACGTTTAGATCATTATTATTCTCTTTAGCTAGCATGATGCCATTAATGGCTTCATTAATAGTGCCATCACCGCCAGCAACGATAATAGTTTGATGGCCATTTATAACAGCCTGCTTGACCAAATCAATCATGCCGCCTGTACTATTAGAATAACTAAGATCAGTTTTAAAGCCGTGCTTATCTAAATAATCATAAATTTTATTAGCGAGTTTTTTTCCTCGCCAGCGACCAGAAGCTGGATTAATAAATAGTTTAGCGTCTTTCAGCTGCATGCTACTCAGGGCTGCTTATTTCATTTGAATTTATTGAACCTAAGGTTTTTTGATTCATGTGTTTGCGAAATTTTTTCATAACAGGCAGCTCTTCAATCCACGGTGAGGCACTTGCTCTGTCAGGGTCTGCTTCACTTGCTGGACCAACAAAACCTTTAGGAATTTGACTGTATAAACTATCTGGTTCGTCATCAAATTCAAGATAATGAAACTCAAATCCGGGTATGCAAAGATTGTCATCTATTTCAGCATCCACGGCACGTACGCCATAACTAATGATTAAATTGTCTAAGGGTTGCGGGGGAATAATCCATGCTTGAGTTAGGCCTGTGATAAAAAGATATTGCACTTGACGATTTTTAGACGCAATTCGATATTTATTTATCTCACCGCCGTACATTTTACTTCTTGATGCGCTGGTGTCGATTAAGCCGTTTTTAAAATCGGGCTCGAAACCTTTTTCAATACGTAAGCTAGAGGGTTTGTCCGCGTTATTAAACCATGCTATTTTTTTATTCTGATTAATCGCATATTTAGGGTTTTGCATCGCTTTACGTCGAGGCTGTGTAAAACCAGCATAAGGTTCAACTCTGTGTTCGGGAGCGTTACGTAAAACCATTTCCTGTGCCAGTTTATCCACAATCACATCCGCTGAGCTGCGACTGATAGTGTCTAAAGCGGCATCCATCTCATAAGGTAGATTGGTGGTTTCCTCGGCGCTGTAATAGTTTATTTCTCCATCTTCGACAATTGGCTTGAGATCACCTTTGCCAATCCAGTGTTCTTTACCGGTTTTAATTAGATGACTTGCAGAACGCCAGATTAAAGAAGAGTCTTTATAAAAAATTCGTGGATAGATGCGTTTAAGGTGCTTGCCATTTTGCGGCATGACTAAATAGGCAACAAAAAATCTAAATCCTGCTTCGCGACAAATATCAGATAAAAAATAACGCACACCAAAAAGATCAACAACATGTTTAGGTGGTCGCGTGCGTGGAAGGTAGTCGGGTGCTCGGCCCTTAGCTTGTCCTTTGACGTCTAGCTGAAAGCCCTTGTTAATTAATTTTTTGAATTCGATTCCAACTTGTTTTTCTGACCAATCCTTTGGCAAAACATTTTTGATAATAATAGGCTTAAGCATGATGTTTGATTTTTCTGTATTATTGAATTAATTTCTAAATTTAGCGTATTTTATATTGTGACTACTTTATATCTTTTCTTACTTGTTTTGTTGGCTTATTTGCTGGGTTCAGTAAATGGTAGCTTAGTACTTGGGCGTTTCAAGAATATTGATATTCGCAGTCAAGGCAGTGGTAATGCTGGCGGAACCAATGCTTTGCGAACCCAGGGCTTTAAATTTGCCTTAGGTGTTATTCTTATCGATGTGGGAAAAGCAATTCTTGTAGTCACTTTGTTGCCTTGGTTATTTGTAAAGTTAGGCTTAATTGATAACGTTGTTAATCCAAGGTTTATCCTTTTTGCAGCTGCAGCCGTAGTGATTGGCCACTGCTATCCTGTTTGGCATGGTTTTAAAGGTGGTAAAGGGGCAGCAACTTTAATTGGAGTTTTATTGGCGCTTTCGCCAATTGTTGTGATGTATGTGTTGCTTATTTTTTTCGCTTTATTAATTTTGACTGGCTATGTGGGTCCAAATACAGTTGTTGCCTCATTATCAGCTTCGGTAATTTATGCTTTACAGACTAGTGACTTTCTTCAACAGGATATGTTTTGGTACTTGTTGGTTATGGGTTTTTTCTTGATGTTTACTCATAGAGCAAATTTAAAAAAACTGATGCAAGGAAAAGAATCTCGTTTCGAAAAGGCGCGCCTTTTGCATCGTCTCTTTAGTAAAATATGAAAAATTCTGATAAATTATCATCGCAGGATTTTCTGCGACATTTTTCTCCTGCTTATCAAAATAGATTACAAGATTTAATAATTTTGCAAGAAGTTGGTTCAACTAATGACTTTCTTTTTACTTTGGTTATGCCGGAGAAATCTAAAGCGATTGTGTGTTTATCTGAAGAACAAACCGCAGGCAAAGGTACAAAAGGCAGAAAGTGGCAAAGTGAGTTGGGCGCTTCTTTAATTTACTCCGTTGCTTATGCCTTTAATGATGATGTCAAAGATCTCTCGGCTTTGAGCTTGGCTATAGGAGTAATTGTGCAGCAAAGTTTAGAAACTTGTGGTTTTTTCGATGTGCGCTTGAAATGGCCGAATGATTTACAGCATCAATACAAAAAACTAGGTGGCATTTTAATTGAAGTTAAAAAAATCGGAAATAGTTTTCACTTAGTCTGCGGCATAGGTATTAACGTTAAAAATATTTTAGACGCCAAAACTATTGACCAAGCATTTACTACATTGGATCAGCTAAGCAACCAGAAAATTTCACGTAATGTAATAGCGGCTAAATTAACTGAGGGTTTGCTGAATCTTTTTTCTCAATACCCACATAAGGGCTTTGAAAGCTGGCAAGAGATGTGGCAATCAGTGCATGCCTACCAAGACCAAAAAATTAGAATAATGCAGCCTACTGGAGAATTAAGTGGAGTTGCAAGAGGAGTTGATGTTGATGGTGCTTTGTTGCTAGAGACAGATGAGGGTTTACAAAAAATCATATCAGCCGATGTAATTGCATATTAAACT
>CAJQOG010000143.1 GCA_905479875.1 uncultured Gammaproteobacteria bacterium | reverse complement strand
TATTTTGATATTTTGACAAATATCAAAATATACTCTATGCTATACCCATGTCAGAAAATCAAAGTTTATTTAAAGCCCTAGCTGATCCTACCAGACGGCAAATCCTTAAAGCCCTAAAAAATGGGTCGATGAATGCCGGTGACTTGTCGGAACTATTTCCAATTAGCAAGGGATCACTGTCACATCATTTCAATTTATTAAAAAAAGCCGACTTGGTTAAAACACGCCGCAATGGTCAGCAAATTATTTATTCACTTAATACCAGCGTATTTGAAGATGTAACCACACTTTTATTAGATCTGTTTAAGGCAGGCGAAAATGCAGAAGATGGAGAACAAAATGAAATTTAAAACCTCGATGATTATTGGTCTACTAGCTGTAATTATATTATTTGTAGTAACTGCGTATCTATACCCTACGCTTCCAGACCCAATGCCATCACATTGGAATGCATCTGGAGAAGTAGATGGATACATGTCAAAACCTTGGGGAGCCTACCTATTACCTTTGTGTGCATTTGGTACGTGGTTATTGTTTTTAGTTATTGCTAAATTTTCACCACAAGGTTTTCGTTTAGACAAATTCATGCCAGTTGTTGGGATACTGCAACTAGCAACAACAGGTTTTATGATTATTATGTCAGTACTTGTTTTGCTATCTGCAAGTGGTTATCCAATCGATATGAATACCGTTATAGGTCCAGCTATGGGAATAATGTTGATTATTACGGGTAACTACATGAGTAAGTTACGTAAGAATTTTTTCATGGGGATTAAAACACCATGGACACTAGCTAGCGATGAAGTATGGGATAGGACCCATAGACTAGGTGGTAAAACCTTTATGATCGGCGGCTTCTTGTGCCTGTTTCAACCTCTAGTGGATAATGCTTGGTATATGGTAACTGTGATATTAGTCGCAGCATTTATCCCCGTAATATACTCATTTATTGTGTATAAAAACCTTGAAGGGTTTAAGGCTGAAGCTAAAGACTGATTCATTTTTTAGATGGTTTAATAACTCGTCCGAATAAATTGAGTATAAATAACAAGCATAATGATATAAACCCGAAGATGGCTCCGAGCAGAATTGCAATTTTATCTATAATGATTGAATAGGTGTAATTCTCTCGGACTTCATCAAGAATATCGGGCACAGGGTTTTTTAGTGTTGTTACATATGAACTAAATGTATCTTTAGTAAATGTATACGAGGTTGATTTTAGTAACTGATTGCGCTGATAAAGTGTCTCAATACTCTCACCTCCTGCATTGAATACTCTATCTTCGGTTTTCTGATAATGCTGTATAAGCTTAAGTAAATCACCAGAAAAAAACTTATCAGCATCAGCCTGAAACTCTTGCAAACCTAAATTCGATTCGCGTAGATGTGACTCTAAACTCTTACCGTACTGATTAACAAAACTAGGTGCCTGTATACCAATAAGCATACTCGCCACAAAAACAATTAATCGAAAGTACTCTGCTATTTTTTTCATACTACTCACTAAAGCTATTAATCAAATCGAATATCATACAAATCAGGGTGTTTCATTTCATAAGAAAGTATGTATTTTATCTTATGATTGCTAATAATTTTATACTCTAGAACATCACTCTCAAGACAATTGGGAATCGGCTGATGTAATAATTTTTTTGCATAAGAGTAAAATTTACGTTTACTAGGGTGTGTATCAGCTGTTCCATTATAAACATCTCCCCAAGCATTCTGAGAAATTATAGAATAGATAATTCCAATGCAATCATCCCGATGGATTAGATTTACTGGAGCATCTGCTTGAGAAATAGCTCGAGTAGAAAACCAATTCCCTGGATGACGGCAATATCCTATTAAACCCGATAGTCTAAGAATACTAGTTTTGAAATTTTTATTCTTACGAAAAATATTTTCAATCTGAAATAATTTACTATCCTCTAACTCTAGACCATCATCTTCAGTTATAACTTTATTCACATTAGGGTAAACAGAAGTGGAGCTTATAAAGAGTACATTCTGAATAGATGACTTCTCAATTTCTGCAATTAATTCTGAAAAAGCTTGAAGATTTTTTGAGGTAATATTGACAATTAAAATATCAGCGTCTAAGAATGATGACTCCGATTCGCTAATTTTTTCTATATCGAAAACACAAACATCAACACCCTGCTCACTAATTTGTTTTGCTCTTACGCTCGAACGAGTTGATGTTTTAGCTTGATAGCCCTTTTTGGATAGGTACTTTGTTAACGGAAGTCCTAACCAACCACTACCGAGAACACTAATCTTTCGTGTATTATCCATTTAGCACTTCTTTAACTTTCTCAATGCCCATCTCTTTCAACAAAGCAATATTTTTTTCTGGGATATCTTCCACATCAGGATAAGTGTCAATAGCACGTTCGAGGCTCGCCTCTCTTAATATATGCAAAATTGGATATGGTGCACGATTGGTATAGTTCTCCACATCAGCAAATTCAGTATCAGCAAATTGATAATCAGGATGAAAGCTTGCTATCTGGAATTCGCCCTCAAAATCCATTTGTTGAATTAGAGCATCAGCAATATCTAAAAATTGGTTATAGTCTTCAAAGCTTTGTAAAACTTTAGGCAAAATAAGGAGGCTAGTTTCAATATTTTCATTTGCAAATATATATTCTAACTCTTGGTTCAACTTCAGTAATAGGGCTTCTTCATCACTGGAATCACAAACCTCAAAGCGAATTCTATCTTTAACCAATTCTTTTTTAGCAAATGGACAAAGATTCAAACCAATAACAACCTTCTCAAGCCACTTACGAACTGAAACTATTATTTCTTCATGAGAATTCATTACTTTTCAATACCACTTTTTACATTCAACACGGTAATAGGATCGGTAAACAATTTAGCATTAGGGATAAGCACGCGACTGCCGTGTGATTCTATATTGGTATAACGTAAGTCTATGTCGGTTACTTCACCTTCATATCCAAGTACTTTAATAGTGTCGCCGATCTCGAATGGTTGATAGAGTAAAAGTAATATTCCCGAAAGCAGGTTAGAAATGGTGTCTTTTAAAGCAAATCCTATCGCAAACCCTGTTAGCCCTAATCCAGCCACTAAAGCCATCACATTAATTCCCAATGTGCCAAGTATGCTTACAAACGCAATAACTATTAAGCCAACGCGTGAAGCGCGAACTAACAAAGAGCTTAAATGTGCATCTAATTCAAATTTCTCAGTGAGGTTTTTTACGCTTGTCTTTAAAATTTTAATTAATACAAAGTAAACCAAAATAATAACCACTACACCCAAAAGACGTGGAGCCCAAAGCGTTGTTTCGAAAAGCATAGCTTGAGATATTTTTTGTACAGTCATTTTTACAAAACTCATTAGTATATGTTCATACAATAGCAGAAAACTTACAAAAAAAGAGGGCTAAAAGCCCCCTTTCCAATTTCGCATTAAATATCAAACTTAGTAATCAAATACATAACCTAATTTCATAAACAAACCACGCTGTTGTATTTCAAGGTCATTATCAGGATTACCATCATCAGCCAGATCTGAGTACCCTAAAAAGAACACCGTACGTGGATTTACTTTATACGAGTAAAGTAGCTGCTTATTGAATGATCTATCTTTCTCGACTGTACCTAAATTGACAGCATCTAACAATTCGTTTTCAATATTTTGAAACTGTGCCGTTAAACGTAAAAAGCTACGATTATTAAATTGGTAAATTAAACGTAAATCAGTCAAGTTGGCGACTTGATCACGAACGCCCTCTGTATCCAAACGATTATAAGTGTGGTGCAAAAATAATTGCGTATGTTTATTTACTGAATAATGTACGCCAGGGTTGATTCTGAAGTTTTTAGCAATTTTACTATTTGAAAAATCAATTCTATCGCCGTAATTAAAGCCACTCTCTAACAACAAGCCACGTATCGGTGTGAACTGTAAATATGAATTTACAAATTTCTCATCAAAAAGAATACCGTCAAATAAACGATCGCGTACAACATAGCCTAAGTTACCGTAACTTTGCAATGAGCCATTAACTTCAACGCGCCCCTCAAGCTCTCTTTCTAAAACATTTCCATCATTATCATGAGTAATATCCCAGTCGCCTCCGAACTCCATACGGTTCCACCACGAATCTTCCTTATAAATAATGTGACCACCACCAATAACAATTTGATCTCTATTAACTCCTGTAATAAAACCTAAATCTGCTCTAAAATCTTTATCAAAATCATCGTACCCACCATAAGCAAACCAATTACGCGTATTGTAGTTATATCGCAATTTCAAAGCATCACCCGACTGTTCTTCAGCTAGCCCAAAGTCGTTTTGCATTGCTTGGTTATTGCTAGTGTCAGATCTTACATATTGAAAACGAACTCGATGTTTATCCTGCCAGCGGTAAAAACTATCGACTCCTACAACTGTATTATCATAATCTCCTGCGCCACGATAAGTTCCTACAAGACCAATATTAAAATCCGTACTTATGTCATAACGGTAACGACCAGCAAATGCATCAGACTTTTCATCTAGAGTTGTAAAGTTCGAACCAAAGGTTCCAGGCAAGATTATGTTAGTGACTTCATCCTTTGCTGCAAACGTTCCCAAGGTATGTTTGCCCTGTCTTCCAGTTAGTTTTAAGCCAAATTCCGGGTCAGTTACATTACGCGTATAAATCGTATTCAAGGTTGTATTAAAGTAATCTGAACCTTCTTGAAAAAATGGTCTTTTTTCATCAAAAAATAGTGCAAAAGTTTCGTTCACTGAAAGTTGTGCAGAATCTGACTCAACTTGTGAGAAATCAGGATTAATCGTGGCATCTAATGTTAATGAAGGTGTTATTCCCCAACGTACATTCAAGCCAGGCTCATAATTTGTACCCCTAGATTCAAACTCTCCAAGAGCATTTCTAGTTTCGCCTTTACCAATGGTTAAGACAGGGTTTAACTCAAACTGATTTCCTTGCTTGGCATCTTTAAAACCTTGGACTTTATCAATCTGGCAAAGCGTACAATTTCTATTTCTGTCACGCTTATTATTACTGTAGACACGACGTTGATCCCTGGGATGCACACGAATTGCTTCCATACCCCAAGTTTTAATTTGATCACTGCTTTTAAAGCGCAGGTTACTGAATGGGATACGCATTTCAACGGAATACCCATTTTCATCAATAGTTGCTTCAGAATACCAAATCGCATCCCATGAATCGTCTTCATTACCTGTACTTTCATCAAACAGTAAATCCATTTGGGCACCATAGGGATTCACAAAAAACTCATATGCACGCTGCTCATCATTAAAGGTATCCATTTGTATGCCCACGAAGTCATCATCAAATGCAGAATCGCGATCACGAACATATGCTCTTAGTTTCTCTATCTCAGTGTCTTCGGCACGAAATGCCACAAACAGTGACTCTCCATTTTCATAGACATAAGCAGTCGTTTTTTGACTGGCAGGTATATTTTCACCTGGATTTTTTTCATAAATAAGATCAAACTGTAAAGCTTGTTCCCATTGCGGCTCATCTAAAACACCATCAATAATTGCTGCTTCTGCAATGTTTGGTAAATTAGATTTAGCCTGAGAAATTTCGGTATCTTGAGCACTTATACTAAAACCTAGATACAGTGCAGCTACTCCCAGTATTAATTTCCTGAAATTCATTGTTATTCCTTTTTATATATTTCGACTACTGTGACATAGCCTGTTTAGTATTTATTTTAGATAGCTTGCGTGTATTTTTTATGAAGATGTTTTCTTATTAACTCGAAAATGCCTTGGATCTTGAGCTTTTCCTTTATACCTGACTTCAAAGTGTAAATGTGGACCTGTTGAGTTGTCTCCTGAATTACCAACGATGGCAATCACTTGATCACATTCTATTTTCTGCCCAACTTTTACTAAGTTATTGTCATTGTTTGCATATAGAGTTGTATAGCCGTCACCATGATCAAGCACTATGTATTTTCCATAACCATTTACAAAATTTACTTCCTTGACCACGCCTTTTGCAACACTACGAATCTCAACACCTTTTTGCATTGGAAAATCTAGCCCTTTATGATATTTTTTTCCTTTAGCTCCTAGTTTATGCATATCTACACCAAAATTAGCGCTTATTTTTTTTGCATTTACCGGCCATTTTAGGATTTGTAAATTACCATGCTCATGCGGACAAGCTTCTTCGTCATGCTCAAGCACTTGATTTAAATTATTGCTACTGTATTGAGAACTCGGCAATGAGAAGCTTCTTTTTTGGTTGTTAATTTCAGAACGATTTTCATTCATGTAAGAACGAACCAAATTGATAAACGCTTTATCTTCGGCTTCCATGGCTTTTAATAAAACTATTCCATTTGGCTTGGCTCCTTTTTTCATCAGGTACTTTGCCAACTCAGTTTCTTCATTTTCTAAGGCTTGTAAAATATTGAGCGCACTTGGTACCGCTCCTTTATCAAGAAGTTTACGTGCAAGCTTCGCGTTATCTAGCTCTAAAGCCTGAGTAATGTGCAAAGTATTAGGTATTGCCCCATCATTCAATAAGTCATAAGCTAGCTTTATATCTTCCATTTCTAATGCTTTAACTAAAGCGATTGATTCAGTATTGCCACCATTCTCCGACATATCACCAATAAAATTGACTACACCTAAGGCAATTTCCTCACCTAGTTTTTCTCCGAATTTTTCACTAATCTTTCCTAGTTTTTCATAGTCACCTATTCTTTCTAAGCTCTTTAAGTTCTCTAAAGCGGCAAGAGCGTCAAGTGCTTCTAAGTTTTCAAATTCATCCCAATCATAATTTTTTTCATCAAGGTTAATTTCACCGTTATATTCTTTTTGAATCAAATCAATGATTCTCTTATCTCCCGACTGCATGGCAACAATCAAAGCACCATCATCAACCTTTGCTCCTGCATCTAGTAACCATTCAACCATTTTTCT
>CAJQOG010000142.1 GCA_905479875.1 uncultured Gammaproteobacteria bacterium | reverse complement strand
AATAGTGTAGTTAGAGTTTTCATTGGAAGTCCTGTATGCATTTTTTACTTATACGTTGATGAGGATATTATGTCATTGCGAGCTATCATTTATGATTGCGCGGCAATCTCATAATGCCTGTATTTAGTATGGAATAATCCATGCCATGTAAGAATCGCAATAACTATATTCTGAAACACAAACAAAAAAGGACGCCTAAAGCGTCCTCTTTTGTGCTGGATCCCATGTCATTGCATGGGAATTCAGTATTATCACTTATTAATACTATTCAAAGCTTTATTATCAACCGCTAGTGCCGCTTCGTGTACCGCTTCTGCCAATGAAGGATGAGCATGAATGGTACGTTGAATATCTTCAGCACTGGCCATGAATTCCATGGCTAATACTAATTCTGATATCAGTTCACCAGCCATAGGACCCACTAAGTGAGCACCCAAAATGGTGTCGTCTTTTTTGTCCGCAAGAATCTTAACAAAACCACCGGCTTGTTCCATTGCCTTAGCACGACCTGAAGCTGCAAATGGGAATGAACCGGCTTTGTATTCAATGCCAGCTTTTTTAAGTTCTTCTTCGTTCTTACCTACCCAAGCAATCTCAGGAGCGGTATAGATTACCGATGGAATTACGTCATAATTCATTTCAGCAACTTTACCAGCGATAAGGTCAGCCACCATTACGCCCTCTTCTGAAGCTTTATGAGCTAACATTGGACCACGAACCACATCACCAATTGCATAAACGTTAGGAACGCTAGTACGGCAATCATGATCAACTTCAATTACACCACGATCACTAACTTTAACCCCTGAATTTTCACCTAAAGCTTTAACTGAACTGGCTTTACGGCCAACCGCAACAATAACTTTATCTACTTTAAGTGTTTGCTCTCCTTTCTTATCTTCATACGTCAAGGTCACACCACTCTTAGCAACTTTAGCACCACTAACTTTGGCACCGAGTTTAATATCTAATTTTTGTTTTTTGAAAGCACGTAGAGCTTCTTTAGCTACTTGTTTATCAGCCATGAATAAGAAATCATTCTGTGCTTCAATAATAGTAACTTCGGCACCTAAACGTTTCCAGACCGAACCAAGTTCTAAACCAATAACACCCGCACCAATAACTCCGATAGATTTTGGTACTGATTCAAATTCTAAAGCTCCCCATGAATCTACGATTTTATCGCCATCGTATTTCATGAAAGGCAATTCGATCGGCTCTGAGCCTGTAGCCAAAATAACATCTTTAGCTTTAAGTACAGATACTTTACCTTGAGCATCGGTGTATTCAACTTCACCGGCTTTGAGTAATTTACCACGACCTTGCAAGCCTTCAATTTTATTGGCTTTGAATAAAGAAGCTACACCACCAGTAAACTGATTAACAATCGCGTCTTTACGTTTAAGCATGGCTTTAACATCCATGCTTACTTTGCCAGTGCTGATACCGTGTATTGCAAATTCATCATTTGCTCTGTGATACAGCTCTGATGATTCGAGTAATGCTTTTGAAGGAATACAGCCAGCATTCAAGCAAGTACCACCAAAGGCATAACTGCCATCACGGTTTTGCCAATCATCTATACAAGCAACTTTTAAACCATTTTGTGATGCTCGGATTGCAGCGATATAGCCGCCAGGACCTGCACCAATAACAATAACGTCATAACTCATAACTAACTTCCTAAAATATTTTAAAACCTGAAGTTATCCTCGTGAAAACGGGGAACTCCTAAATTTTATTTGTTAAATACATTCGTCATCCCCGCGACGGCGGGGACCCAATATACAAACTAGATGTTTAACATCAAACGCGCAGGATCTTCTAATAAATCTTTAATAGTCACCAAGAATAAAACCGCATCTCTACCATCAATAATTCTGTGATCATAAGATAAAGCGATATACATCATTGGTCTTGCAAGAATTTCATCACCCACAACCATTGGACGTTTCACAATATTGTGCATTCCAAGAATGGCGCTTTGTGGTGGGTTGATAATTGGTGTTGATAATAATGAACCAAAAGTACCGCCATTAGTTACCGTGAAAGTTCCACCTTGTAAAGCATCAAGACCAATTGAGCCTTCACGTGCTTGGGTAGCATAATCAACAATGCCACTTTCTACATCTGCAAAGCTCATGTGTTCTACATTACGTAATACCGGAACCATTAATCCACGTGGAGTAGAAATTGCAACACCAACATCACAGTAATCATGATAAATAATATCGTTATCTTCTACAGAAGCATTAACCACTGGGAATTTTTTCAAAGCTTCTGTTGCCGCTTTTACAAAGAACGACATAAAGCCAAGTTTAACGCCGTGATCTTTAACAAATTTTTCTTTGTACTTAGCACGAAGTGCCATTACTTCCGTTAAATCAACTTCATTAAACGAAGTAAGAATGGCTGCTTCGGTTTTTGATTCAACCATACGCTTAGCAATCATTTTACGTAAGCGAGTCATTGGAACTCTACGCTCTTCACGTCCGCCACTAAATACTGGTGTTGAAGTTTTTGCAGCCGGCTTAGCAGCAGGGGCCGCTTTCTTAGCACCACCATCTATATAAGCTTGAACATCAGTTTTGGTAATGCGACCGTCTTTAGAACTGCTAGTAATATCAGAAGCGTTTAAGCCATGCTCTTCTAACATTCTACGTACGGCAGGACTGGTTTTTACATCAGAGTCGTCGGACGTTGACTTGGCTGGTTCCGTGCTCGCTTTGTCTTCTGAAGATGATGGAGAAGACCCTGTCGCGGATTCTTCAATGATGGCAAGAATCTCTCCACTAGTCACTGTCGTGTCATCAGAGACTAAAATTTCTTTTAATATCCCAGACACCGGAGCAGGAACTTCAAGAACGACTTTATCAGTTTCCAGATCCACTAAATTTTCATCACGTTCAACCATGTCGCCAGGCTGCTTGTTCCAAGCTACCACTGTCGCGTCTGTAACCGATTCTGGTAGTTGAGGTACTTTTACTTCAATACTCATAATGATTTCCTACTCTATGTTTTTATCTAATTAATTTAAAGTTTAAAATATTTTTTAGTAACGACTATTTATTCGTTATCTTCAATTTCTTTATCTGAATGCACACCATCAATATCCAAAGCATCATCCACTAAAGCTTGTTGCTCTTGGTGATGCATTTGGTTGTATCCGGTAGCTGGAGCAGATGCATGTTTACGCCCTGCATAACGTAGGGTCAACTTACTATTCAACACTGCCATCAAACGATGACGAATTGAATACCAAGCGCCTTGGTTTTGTGGCTCTTCTTGACACCAAACAATTTGCTTAGCATTTTTATAACGTGCCACTTGCTCGGCATATAACTTAATTGGAAACGGATACAACTGTTCGATACGCACTAAGGCGATGTTCATAATTTTACGCGCTCTACGCTCTTCTAAAAGATCGTAATAAACCTTACCGCTACAAAAGACAATATGGGTCACTTTATTGTCGTCCAAATCATCCATTTCTTTAATAATGGTTTGGAAACCACCTGCGGTTAATTGCTTTAAGGTAGAAACAGATAGTTTATGACGCAACAAACTCTTTGGTGTCATAACAATTAAAGGTCGACGAATTGGACGTATTACTTGTCGGCGTAACATATGAAACATCTGTGCCGGTGTGGTTGGAGCACAAACTTGCATATTGTTTTCGGCACATAACTGCAAGAAGCGCTCTAAACGTGCAGATGAATGCTCTGGCCCTTGTCCTTCATAACCATGTGGCAAGAACATAGTAAGGCCACTATAACGACCCCACTTAGACTCACCAGAACTAATAAATTGATCAATAACGACTTGAGCACCATTAACAAAATCACCAAACTGTCCTTCCCAAATCACTAAGGTATTTGGTTCAGCTGTTGAGTAGCCGTATTCAAAACCAAGTACCGCTTCTTCAGACAAAAATGAATCTGTTACTCTAAAGCTTGGTTGATCAGCTTTTAAATGCTGTAAAGGAATATGCTCTGAATCTTCTGTTTGGTTATGCCATACCGCATGTCTGTGGAAGAACGTACCACGACCACTGTCTTGACCCGTTAAACGAATTGGATAACCGTCATCAAGAATACTTGCGTAAGCCATAGTTTCGGCATAACCCCAATCCATTGAAATTTCTTCATTGCCCATTTCAACACGGCCCTGAATAACTTTTGCCACACGATTATGTGGTTTAAAGCCTTCTGGAATATTAGTCAACAGTTCTGTGTACTGTTTAACTTTACTCGCATCCAAAGTGGTATCGGTGGCGTAATCCCATTTGTAGTCTTTATCGTAAGGCGACCAATCCATGGTGTATTTATTACCGATAAATCCAAGCGTTCTTTGTGAAACCACTTCGCCTCTATCTAATCCATCTCTATAAGCTTTTACTAAATCTTTTGCTTGAGCCTCGTCAATAACACCCTCTTTAACTAAGCGTTCTGCATACAATGCACGTGGCTTAGGATGCTTACGAATAATTTTATACATCAAAGGTTGGGTTGCTGCAGGCTCATCCGCTTCGTTATGTCCATAGCGTCTATAACAAACCAGGTCAATTACAACATCTTTATTAAACTTATTACGATAATCTACAGCAGTACGTATTGTTTTAATAACCGCTTCAGCATCATCGCCATTAACATGCAAGATTGGTGCATCAATCATTTTTGCTACATCAGAACAATAACGTGTTGAACGTACATCTTCTTTTTTATTAGTAGTAAAACCAACTTGGTTATTACAAATAATATGCATGGTTCCGCCAGTATAAAAACTACGGATTTGTGACATCTGCAAGGTTTCCATCACCACGCCCTGACCAGCAAACGCTGAATCACCGTGAATCAAAATCGGCATAACTCGTTCGCCTTTGTCATCATTACGACGATCTTGACGCGAACGTACAGAACCTTCAACTACAGGGTTTACAATTTCTAAATGCGATGGGTTAAACGCTAAGGCAACATGCATATTGCCACCCGGTGTTTCTATATCAGTTGAAAAACCTAAGTGATATTTAACATCCCCAGAACCTTTAAACGCCTTGGCGTCATATTTACCTTCAAACTCATCAAACAGATCTTGTGGAGGTTTTCCTAAGACATTCACTAAGATATTCAGTCGACCACGATGAGCCATGCCAATAACCACTTCTTCAACGTTTGACTTACCGGCTTTTTGGATCAATTCATCCATTAATGGAATAAGTGCATCACCACCGTCTAATGAAAAACGTTTTTGGCCTACAAAACGAGTGTGTAAATAACTTTCAATGCCTTCAGCAGCTGTTAGCTGTTCAAGCACATGAATTTTTTCTTCCTTAGTAAGTAATGTAGTTACTGCTTCGTAACGCTCATATAACCAATTACGTTCTTCATCATCTTGTATATGTGCAAACTCGGCACCAACCGTATTGGCATATAAGTCTTTAAGCCCAGCTTCAATAGCTTTAAGACTTAAGTTTTTTTGACCTGCAAATATTCCTGAATAGATTGCATCCGGATTACGTAAACCGTAAGTAGCAGGATTAAGTTGCGGAAGGGTTTCAGCTTTGATGATGTGTAAAGGATCAAGCTGAGCGGCTCTGTGGCCATGCAATCGATAGGCTTCAATAAGTTTATAGATACCTAAATCGTCACTGCTTCCAGCGGCTGGAGCAGGAGCTAATGCTCTGTTTGAACGAAGACGTTGTCCAAACTCTTCAATGATTGGTCCGTGAGGAACCTCACCAGGCATCTTTGCACCCAGAGCTTCATCAAAATAGCGTTTCCAACTTTCGTCAACGCTGTTTGGATCGTCTAGGTAGGCTTCATAAAATGCTTCAACAATAGGAGCATTTGAACCAAAAAAAGGAGCTAAGTTTTGCTTAGCGGAAACTGTCTCGGTCATAATTGCGTATCCTTTGGAATCTATGTTCTAGTTCCAAAAATCATTATTTTTACTAATATCTATAATATTCAGTGACTTATGGCTTTTCGCCATGCTTGATATCGAGCTTGTTTTCTTTAATTTTCAATAGTTTAGCGTATATGGCCTAGTATTCCCACCTTTTTCTATTGTGCTGTTTATTGTACATATTTTATTAACAAATTCTTACATTTAGGGCGAAGAAACACTGTTATTGCAAGTCATAAAATGACGCGGCAATCTTTATGTTTTACATCGCTAATTTTAAGAGCTAGATTCAATTAACAGATTGCCACACAGAAATAAATTTCTGCTCGCAATGACATAATAATTTTAAAAACTAAACCATAAAAAAAGGCTCCTAAAAGGAGCCTTTAAAAAAGTGCATTGGTCAAGAGACCCCGTCCTCGGTAACTGCTTCGGTTTTGGAATCTGACTTACATGGACGTAAGGAATGCATAAAGATTGCAGGAGCAATCTGTGCCTGCGTCACTCTACCTCCTGAGTCCATTCAGTCGCCTGCGTTACTCTACCTCCTGCATCTGACCACTATGGATGGTGGAAATGCATAAGAATTGTATGGAGCAATTCATGTCATGCAGTCGTTCAACGGGGCTGCGAATAATGATTATTAATCATTTGTCTCTGGAATCGGAAAACCTCGATCACGCATTAAAGCTTCAATCTTAGCATCCCTACCGCGGAAAGCTCGGTATGCATCGGCTGGATCAACAGCATTGCGTGGTGCGAATAAATGTTTTACTAGCTTAGCCGCAACATCTTTATCGTAAAAACCACCTGGAGCTTCTGCAAAGGCTTCAGAAGCATCTGAAGTTAAAACATCAGCCCACATATAACCGTAATAAGCCGTTGCATAACCTTCACCAGAAAACACGTGTCCAAAATGCGGTGAACGATGACGCATTGGTAATTCTTTTGGCATATTTAAAGAGGCTAAAGTTTCACGTTCAAATTTATCAACATCCAAACCTTCAGGATCCGTTGTATGAAAACGCATATCCATTATCGCTGATGCTAAATATTCAGTCGTTGCAAAACCTTGATTAAAAGTGGCAGCGGCTTTAATTTTTTTAACCAAATCAGCAGGAATAGATTTACCCGTTTCATGATGCACTAAATAGTTATCAATCACTTTATCGGTACTTAACCAACGCTCTAACAACTGTGATTGGAATTCTGTGTAATCACGTACTCCGCCCTGTAATGTTGGGTATGCAACATCAGCAGCTAAGAAGTGTAAGGCGTGACCAAACTCATGGAATAGAGTATTCGCATCATCCCAAGAAATAAGCACCGCTTCACCAGGAGCAGCTTTTACAAAGTTAGAATTATTTGAAGACAATACATTTTGCTTGCCGTCAAAAGTTGAATAACTTCTATAAGTTGTTGCCCATGCACCAGAGCGCTTGCCTTTACGAGCAAACGGGTCAAAGTACCAAAGACCAACGTGCTCTTTTGAACTCTTCTTAGTTACTTCCCAGACGGTTACATCTTCATGGAATACTGGAACTGTACCAGCAGCAACTGGAGTGAAGTTAAAATCAAACAACTCGCCAGCAACAAAGAACATCGCTTCTACAAGTTTATCCATTTGCAAATACTGTTTAACTTCATCTGAATCGAGATTGTATTTATCTTTACGGACTTTCTCAGCATAAAAACGATAGTCCCATGGCTCAATAGTAATTTCTGCACCTTCTGCATCAGCAACCGCTTGCATATCGGCAACTTCTTCAGCTACACGTGCAATAGCAGCAGGCCACACGGCTTCCATAAGAGCAATAGCATTCTCAGGCGTTTTTGCCATGCGTGTTTCCAAACGCCAAGTCGCATAGTTTTCATAACCCATCAAACCCACACGCTCATTTCTTAACTTTAAGATTTCAGCAATGAGTTTATTGTTATCGTATTCATCACCGTTATCGCCACGATTGTAATATGTTTCCCAAACCTTTTTACGCAAGTCGCGCTCAGTTGAATAAGTCAGAAATGGAGACATTGATGAACGCGTATTAGTAATGGCGTACTGCCCTGGCTTCTCATTTTCAGTTGCAATCGCTGCAGCAGACTTTATAAAATCTTCTGGCAAACCATCTAATTGGTCTTTATTTAAATAAAGTACATAACTTTCTTCATCATGTAATACATTATTACCAAACTTGGTATGTAACTCAGAAAGTTCTTTTTGAATGGCAGCAAAACGCTCTTTCTTTTCGCCTTCTAAAGTTGCACCACCGTGCACAAAACCTTCATAAGTCAATTCAACCACACGCTTTTGTTCGGCGTTTAATTCACTGTCATTACGTGATTCATAAACCGCCTTCATACGATTAAGTAACTTGGTATTTTGACGAATTTTAGAACTGTACTCCGATAATTTTGGAGCCATTTCTTTTTGAATTTCTCTAAACTCAGGACTGGACTTGTTTGAAGACCAAATTCCGTAATATGTAAAAACTCTATCAAGAGATGCACCACTACGTTCCATGGCGGCCATAGTATTTTCAAAGTTTGGCGCTTCTGGGTTATTTGCAATCGCATCAATATCAGCAAGACTTTCAGCCATACCAACTTCTAATGCTTGCTTAAGATCTGATAATTCAACATTATCGAAAGCAGGTAAGCCTTGATAAGGACCAGTCCATTCGGCAAGAACGGTATTGGCAGATACATCTTTACTCATCATTGCTTCCTTTGTTTCGTCAACTTTCTCAGCGACTTTTTCTTTTACCATTTCAGTTGCCTTTTCTTTGGATTTATCCAGCATAGCTTCTGACGGTTTATCAGCTTTTGAGCAAGCCGATAATAGGAGTATTGCAGCACTCATTGTAAGTAGGAATTTTTTCATGTTGTTCCTCGGT
>CAJQOG010000141.1 GCA_905479875.1 uncultured Gammaproteobacteria bacterium | reverse complement strand
TCGATTAGTTCGCGCCTGCACTTCACCGACTTCAGTAGAAGTTTTGAAACACAAACTCCATACCCCTTCACGTGGATATTGAATTAGACAGACTTTTGAAAAGGCTTTGGAATTATCTGCAAAAACTGTTTCCGCTATTTGTCTTGCACCTGAATATATGTTTCTTACAATTGGGATACGCGACATTAAACGCTCCCAACCTTCAACAATATATTTACCAAAATAATTTCTAGCTATTAAACCAGTTATTAATAATACAATAACCGCAAAAATAAACCCTAACCCAGGAATGTGAATGCCCAACAATTCTTCAGGTCTAAATTTGCTTGGAATTAGCAATAGCGCTTTATCGCTCATCGCAACCAAAAAACGCACAATAAATATTGTGATCATCACGGGTACCCAGATGAGTAAGCCTGCGACTAAATAGGTACGAAACGTTTTCATTTTTGATTGTGACATCTAATTTCCAATACGAGACTAAGCAGCTTTACCATCACCTTTTGGTGATGCAGTTTTGGTTTCACTTTTTGACTCTGATTTTGTAGATTTAGTTTCAGATTTTTTTTCGGTTGGTACAGCCGAGCTTGAACTAGTTGATTCAGAGGATGCTAGATTCTTTTTATTTCCTTCTTTAAAATCAGTTTCATACCAGCCACTTCCAGCTAACCGGAAGCGCGGAGCAGATACTAATTTTTTGAGCTTATCCTCATTACATTCCGGGCAAGTCACCATAGGGTCATCGCTCATTTTTTGGAGAAAATCTGTGACTTTCTCACAGGCTTGGCATTGGTATTCGTAGATTGGCATAGAAAATGTTCAATAATGTGAATTGCTAATAAGATGAAGGCGTTATTACTTTATTTCAAGTAATAAAAATCTTCAATCTAAATTAATAAATTGAAGATCTTATTGTAATGGATTTAAGTTAATTAAGGGTAATCTGACATATCAGCTGAATAGTTACCAATCAAAACATAAACAAGCTCTCCGCCATCCGGAAATGTTGCAATAGTCTCATTAATACTGCCAGTACCCGACAGATTAGGGCACACGGCACCGCCGGATGCAGTGCACGTCCATGTCGGACCGATCGCCCATGGAGCCAATGCATCGACAACAACTGCGTTCTCACCAGCATGGGGACCATTGTTGGTTACGGTGATCAAATAAGAAAACGGCCCGCCTGGTGTAAAGGTCGATCCAGCATCAGTTTTAGATATGCTTAAATCAGCCTGCCTTGGGTCATCATCATTGGTTATCGTACACGTTGCATCTTGGCCCAACACTAAAGTGATACTGCCATCAGCCGCACAGTCTCCACCCCATGCACCCGCCGTGTAAAACGCTAAGTTAGTTTCAGCCACTGTATGCAAGCCTGCATCGAAGTTATTGGTTGCACTGTCTAGAACCGCATTACCATCAACCGTTAATAAAAACGCATTCGGATCACTGAAAAACTCATCCGGATCAGTAATTAAACCACCGTTATCGTTTATGACCGTCTTAACTACCGTTATAGTAGGACTGATATCGTCATTAGTAATCGTACAAGTCGCATCTTGATCCAATACCAAGGTGATAGTGCCATCTGCTGCACAGTCGCCGGCCCACGTACCGGCCGCATAACCCGGAAAGTTAGTTTCAGCCACCGTATGCAAACCCGCATCGAAAGTATTTATCGTACTGTCTGAAACCGCATTACCATCCACCGTTAACAAAAACGCATTTGGATCAGTAATTAAACCACCGTTATCGTTTATGACCGTCTTAACTACCGTAATCGTTGGACTGATATCGTCATTGGTGATCGTACAAACACCGGCATCACCCGCTGCTAATGTTACCGTGCCATCAGCCGCACAATCACCGCCCCATGGACCTGCTGTATAACCAGCCGCAACTATTTCACTGGCCGTATGTGAACCCGCAGCAAGCACAATTGGTGTACTCCAAATTACTGGATTGGTATCAATAGTTGGGGTAAATGCTGTTTCGTCTAAAGTCCCGCCATTATCATTGATAACTGTTTTATTTAACTGAAGAGTTGTTCGAATATTAGTATAGGTACAAATAATTGACGCGCCATCATCGGCAGCGCTAATAGTCAAACCATCGTTTGGATTTACATCTGTGGAATTACTACAAGCAATAGAACTGGCATAATCTGCTGCTGTACCTGTATTAAAGAGCTCAGAAAAAACTAATGTTTCGTCAGGAAAAACTTGGTAAGTAATGGCATCTGTATCCGTTTCAGTTGCAGTATCTGCTGCTGAAATAAAGTTGACATTACTAGTTGCGCCAGTCGTAGAAATTGTGACATTGTCGCCAACAGCCGCATTAATCCAAGTTTTATTAACCGTCAACAAAGCACTCTTACGAGTATTCGTATAAGAACATATTATTTTATCTTGATTAGCCACTGTAAAACTAGGGCTTGCAACTGTAACACCGCTAACATCGGTGCCTCCCAGCGTATCATTTGAACAACTTAAACCTATATTGTAATTAGTAGTAACACCAGAAGTAAATGACTCAGCCAAGGTGATAAGGTCGCCTGCTGTTTGCACATAAAAGCTTGCATCTACATCTGTTTCAGATGACGTATCAGCAACTGAGGCAAAAGCGATATTGTTTGTGCCACCACTAGTAGTAATACTAACGGCATCATTAACAGAGGCATCAAGCCAAATTTTTTCAACCTCTACTGTTGGTTTTCTGGTATTAGTAACAGTACATTCTACTTGTGGAGAAACAGCGGTAATATCTACTGTGAATGAATTGCCAAACAAAGAAGGTGTGACCGTTTTACTAGCATCCAGAGTATCTACACAAGTAACACCCGTCATGAGATATTGCGAAGGAACGGCTTCAGTGACACTAATTACTCCGTTTGTCGTTCCAATATCGACATAGATAGGATCTGAACTTGTACTATGCAAAAGCCCAAAAGGTGACAGTGGGTTTGGCGTAGGACTAGAAGATGGAGCATTTGAATTGGTATAACTAAAAGAAAAATTTGTTCCGTCGTCAGGTAAGGCCTGTTTATTTACAGTAAGACTCCCCAAAATACCCATGCTAACTTCTTGTGAATTAAGACTACACTTAGAACCACCATCTGGAATATATGTTGGGCTAGTACCAATGTCAGTCTCACCCACACCATAATCAACCAATGTTTGCAAAGTGACTCCACCAACGCCATTTGGGTCACAGATTACAGAAACTACACCAACATTCCATGATATTGGAAGTTCGCCATCACCCGTACCCTGCCCAAAGATATCACCGACGCTATCACCATCAAATACATCAGCAAACGGCGATGTAATGGGCGCTGTAACCAAGCTACAAGTAGAACCAGGATCATTTGCAATCGGGTCAATTATTGATATATCACTGACCGACTCTAATAAGTACAAGCCAATATCAAAACGACTACTATTTGCGCTGCCACCCAAGTTTGCCGTTAAATCTAAAAGAACAGTCTCACCGGCTACACAAAAATCTGGCGGAGGCGTGTTTAGGGTAATAGAATCAACCCTAATATCTTGCGATGTACAAATAAAATTTGCTCCTGGATTATCTCCAATAGCACAATTGGCAGCCCAAGCATTAACTTGTAAAAAGTTAGACGCTATAATTACTAATAAGCATTGCAGGACCGTTTTAATATTTAGAACCCCAATTTGATTTACTTAAGTTTAGATTGTTTTTGGTTAACTCTTGATTTAGTGAAAACACCAGCAGAACGTCACTCTAGAAGTTATTATTTTTTCAAAACTGAACACAACTTATTGTAACAGCACACAGGCATTCAATAAGCCTAATTCAGTCTAACTATAAACTAAAATATCGAATTTTCAATACAATAAATCCCTTTTAAGTATTACAGAAAAGGGATTCATCAGATTCATTGAAAAAATTATTATTAAATTAGTATTAATATTTTCCAAGTAAGTTGATATACCAGCCCTTATATTCATAATCTAAGTCGGTTAAGTCATCACTAAACTCCGTAAAGTTATAACCAACACCCACTTTAAAATGCTCACCGACATGACGATCAATACCCACCAAAAAACCACTACGGTCATTATCACCGTTAACTGATAACCAGCGATATTCTGCTAAGGCGTCCCAAGCTGAAACTAAGTGATATCTTGTTTGAATAGCTGCAAAATCTGCAGTGCTATCAAACCATTCACCAGCTTGTCTATTTAATCGTATTTCCGATTCTCTGTGTGCTAACTTTCCAACTAACTCCCAACGAGAACCAAGCCTATTAATCGCTTCTATAGAAAGCACATTAGATTTTTGATCTGTACTAGAGTCTCTTTGCGATAGAGCTCTAAGATCGTATAAATAGGTATACCTTCCTAGTACAGACCATTTGTCAGTTGTACTAGAGCGATAAGCAAAACCTAAACCACCTTCAATAAATTTAGCATCAGCATTATCAATAAGACCCGTAGCTGGATCAATGTCATTGTCGTTTTCTGTGTCAGAATAATTAAATCGAGCGGCCAGTCTCCAATCATCGCTAACCTTGTAAGTTAAACGGTTGGTAGTAACCCACTGTCTAAGTTCCTCGGTACCTTCATCTGTGCGGTATTCAATTTTACTAGCAAAGTTTGAACGGTTATTACGATAATTTGCACTGGTAGAAATTACATCCCTATCAACAAAACCGGTTGCTTCGTCTAATTCACCATGCTGTAGACTGAAGCCTAAATTCCAAAAACGACTTAAACGATAATCTAAACCAAATGTATGATTAAACCCTTCACTGTTTAAGCTTTTCAGACTTTGGTTTTCGTTGTAGACGCTCAATTTATCGGTAATTCTTGAACGGTGGCCCAAGGTCAATCCATCATTGAATTGTGAAAAGTCATTAAATGTATCGTCAGTTGAGAATGCATATCGACCATATAAGTTATGTTTAGTGTTTAAACGGTAATCCCAATTAACATTGCCGGACTCGCCTCTATGACCCACGCTATAATCAGCGCCTAACTCTGAACGATCAGCAAACAAATAACGAGCGCCAACAGTAGCTCGGTCATTATTATCATAATCACCACCATCGTTCTCTAAGGTCACTTGACCTGTAGCCGATAATTCTAATTTCTCACCAAAGCGTTGCTTATATTGCAAAGCCGCTAAGGTACCATTAACTTCTGGAGCAACACCTACTTGCTCAGTAACATCTCTTATCTCTGCCGTTATGTTGGATTTAGGCATTTGATAATCTACAAGCACTGAATTTTGCTCTAAACGTCTACGTCCCACTTGCTCCGACTCACTGGTCTTTGCATACACGCTAATGTTATTGGAAAACTCTGCTGAAATTTCAGCACCGGTTTCTTTGGTATCAACACCTAAATCACGCCTAGCTACAGAGAAGCCTGCGTCCGTATCACGAGACCAAGCACCGGCTGTTATATTTGCGTCAGTTAACCCTAACTCTTTAAAGTTAGCACGCGCCTCAATCGAGGTAGCCGTTCCTTCTCGGAAAGTTCCTGTCTCGTCAAAGTCTCCTAAATTAGTTTGCGTATTATTAGCACCAAAATTTAAGCCACCATTATCTGAATAGAACACAGGAGCCTGAGAGGCGTTTGATTCCATTTGCTCAACGCGTACGTAAGTTCCCTTACCCGCTTGCAAAGTAATATCAGCACCTTTCAATTGATAATCATCGCCTGCACGATTTTCATCAATATAAGTTGCGCCTACCGCAATGTGATCACCTACCCAATGTTTACCACGTCCACCCATTGTGACTTTATCAGCATCAAAACCATCAGGACGGTACTCGTAATCCACTAATAAGAAGTGATTGTTACCATCAAAAGCCTGATCTCTAACAATACTGTTTAGTGTGTCGCGACTTAATTGTTCTAGCGGTCTAGCTAGAATTATTCGACCTTGAAATTCATCAATCTCGTAATCCACATCGCGTTGTAAAGTAGTTGAGCTTATAACTCGCGTGCTGTCTCTATCTCTTATTTCAAGCACCACTTTTTCAGAGCCCGGCAAGATATCGGTATCACGTAAATAATACAAACTACCGCCGGTACCAATGTATTCATTATGGGCATAAGCGGTTTGCGCTTCTGAAACAAAGGTTCTTAAGCGAGTTTTTGCGTCGCCTGTTGGAGTTGTATTCAAACTTCTCCAATTTAAAGCGGCACCATATAAACTACGATTGTATTGGTTATGCTCACTGGCACTAATGCCTGTATTGTAATTACCCCATAAGGCTTGAGACTTGTCCCAATCAACTCTTACATAAAGTCTGCCTTGAGTGTCAACGTCACGGAAAGTATAAGAATCATCACCGTATACAAGATAATATTGATCTGGGTCTAAACGTCTAAAGACATCTTGAGGATCTTTATCAAGGAAGTTATTAAATAAATCACCAAGCTCACGCTCTTGGGTATCAGCTTGAGCAGTAATTAAATACTTACCCTTAACTTTACCTTTTAGGTAAAACGCTAAACGACCATCAATTAAGAAATCATCTTGGTATAAATCATTGGCCGACAAAGGCTCAACGCTTCCAGAGATATCATTCTTCGATGCCGTTATATCCGCCAAGGCCACCATGAATAAGTACTTGCCCGTTACATCAACATTAAGTTCATGTTCTGAAACCACAGTACCTGCTTCAGACAATTCAACAGCAAAACTGTGTTTACCCACTGGTAATAAATATTCGGCGGCAAACTTACGTTCAACATCAACCGGATAACTCTGTCCATTAATTGATAAATTAGTGCCGTAAGGAATATCTTGTCCAATCACTCTCACTCGCGAGCCTCTAAACGCAATATTCTGTTGGCGTAAATCTGACTGACCTAATAACTGACCCAACTGCTGCTCTTCAACTGCTAGCGCATCCAATTCATCATTAGCTAAACGTTCTTGCACTTCGCCACTGAGTTGTGAATCGGCAACCGTAGCGTTACTGTTAAATTCAGCTTCACTTAATAATTGCATACGCTTAGGGGTAGTTTCATCCACCGCACCATTGGCACCATAAGCTTTTACTTGATACTGAATGGTGTCGCCTTGGCGAATATTCCAAGTCTTAGGAAATTGGCCTGACCATTCAAAGGTATTAACCCCAGTTACTGGCAAATCAGTTAAGACCACTGGATGCACTAAATCTCGATCATTTTCTTCATAGATTACGACTTCTAACCTATCAATAAACGCACTGTAGTTGGTAAAATAACGAATACTCAAGGAATCCAGCAATTTCCCATTTTCAAACTTAACACGAGAAGGTCCTGAAAATCCTAGACGCGGATCAAGGTTGGCTGGATCTTCGGTAGCCCAAAGTACACCGCCATTTTTTAGGTAAACAACAAAACGTCCCGATAACTCAGCACTCGCTGGATCCTTTGTTACTTGCGGATTAAGTTGTTTTTGTCTTAATTCACCAGCAATTTCAACTCGACGATTTTCAGCATGCGATTGCTCGGTGTCAGAAGGATTACGTAAAACATTTTCACCCGCTCCAATCACACGAATAACGTAACCATCATCAGTACTGCAATCTTGCAAAGTACAATTTTCCTCAATCACAACGGGTGCTGTAGGAGCTACATCAACTTTTTCAGCTGACAAACTTAAGCCCGTACCTAAAGCGATAAGTGCAACACATCCCAACTTACTTAATTTATGCAAATTCATTTCGCACCTCCTGCTTGTACACTTGACACTTTTGGAACTAGTTGACCACGGTAATGTACTTTGATTTTTTTCAATTTAGCTTCATCTATATACTGCTTAAGCAAAGCATGCACAGCTCGTGCTCGACGCTCACTTAAAGCCTGATTATATGAATTACTTGCTCTAGCATCAGTGTGTCCTGTAAGACTAATAATTCCACCATCAGCTTCTACCATTTGATTAGCAATTGATTTAAGCAATGAATGATACTCAGGCTTAACTATCGCTTTATCTAAATCAAAAAGTACATCTCCCAAAACAACACTCCGACCAAGACTAACAATAGGAGCCACACCAGGGCTTATTTCAGGAACAACATTTACATTCACCTTAGAATAATCTTCAGGCTGCATGCGTGAGAACAACGCTTGCTGAATGGCTGCGGCTCTTTCAACGGCCATGTCACTCGAAACGGCTCGGCTGACTAAATAAATATCACCGCGTTCGTAGTTAGTTATAGTACTTGCCATTTCGTCGAGTAAATTCTGATATTTACCTAGCAGTTCGGAAGTGCCCTCTTTAAACATTAATTCAGTTGTCTCTAGAGCGATTTCTTGCTTGCCTCCAGACATTTGAATTTCTGGGATTATCACTCCAAAATCAAAGCGTGTTGGTAAGCCTTGAGTGATTCTACGTACTCGAGGATTCTCAGTAGTGAACTTGGTTTTTGGCGGTAAGGTATAAGGATCAACCTTCACAATAAAGTTACTACCCCTAGCCATATTCTCTACATCAATTCCAGCTAAGTGATAACGTCCAAAGGCATCTGTTTCTGAGATTAAACCTTCAACCGTTGCAACTCGAACTCCAGGCACACCCATTTCATGTAAGCCATGGTTTGTGATTGTGTAATCAACTCTTACATTGTCACCTTCAAGTGCAACAGAACGTTCGATAGTGACATCTTGCGAACCATCATTAGATTCCATTTGCCCTGAGTACAATCTCTCAGTTGAACCATCTGCTTGCATACGAATCTCTGTACCTTCCAAAGAACGTATTACCATCTCATTATTAAACGCATCTTTA
>CAJQOG010000140.1 GCA_905479875.1 uncultured Gammaproteobacteria bacterium | reverse complement strand
AAGGTACGAAAAAAGCCCCTGAGAGTATTACTCTGTGGGACTTTTGAGTAGACATAAAAAATCTAAGACTCTGGGCCCTCACATACGCAAGGGAATAATGCTTATTTTACATACTCAATTCTTAAAATAACATGGTGACATACAATAGAATTATGACATATAAAAGTCATTATTCCCTCAACTAGATTGAGGGTCTAGTGGCTTTTACTCTTCGCCTTTATACCAAGTAATACCTTGCGTTAAAGGCACAATTTTTACTTGAGTATTTTCAGCATCAATAGTTATTCCTTCAGGTGGAATCTTATTCGGCAAATGAATAATCGTTTGCCTTTGAATTAAGCCTCACCATTGGGAGCAAAATGTACTCGCATTGGGCCAGAAAAAATCTGGCCATGAAAATAAATGTAATCCCAATGGAACATCACATGATAAAGTTTTTGATACCAATGCATCATGACAAGATCAACTTAAGCCGTAGTTTCAGGGTTTGGGTTACGTAAACGAATGCCTAACTCTTTTAATTGCTTAGCCGGAACATCACCTGGAGCATCCGTTAAAGGACATGCCGCAGTTTGTGTTTTAGGGAAAGCAATTACATCACGAATACTGCTAGAACCGGTCATTAACATGACCAAACGATCTAATCCGAAAGCAATACCACCATGTGGAGGACAACCATACTGCAATGCATCTAACAAGAAACCGAATTTCTCTCTGGCTTCTTCTTCGCTTATGCCCAGTAAATCAAAGACTGCTTTTTGCATGCCTTGATCATGAATACGTACAGAACCACCACCCACTTCAGTACCATTTAAAACGATATCGTAAGCTCGTGAAACCGTATACTCAGGATTAGCTTTAAGCTCTTCAACAGTAGTACGTGGAGCGGTGAACGGATGATGCAGTGCGTTGTAACGATCTTCTTTTTCATCGTAATCAAACATTGGGAAATCAATAACCCACATCGGCGCCCACTCTTTAGAAACCAATCCACGATCATGACCTAATTGAACACGTAAAGCGCCCAAAGCATCACTTACAACACTGGCTTTATCCGCACCAAAGAAAATCAAATCGCCATCTTTAGCACCGGTTCTTTCTAAAATGCCTTTAATAGCACTTTCATTTAAGAACTTAACGATAGGAGACTGCAAGCCTTCTGCACCGGCAGTCACGTCATTAACTTTAATGTATGCCAAGCCTTTAGCACCATAACGAGCAACGAATTTTGTGTACTCATCAATGTTCTTGCGAGTTAAATCATTACCACCTGGCACTAATAATGCAGCTAAACGACCGCGCGGATCTTTAGCTGGCCCTGCGAATACTTTAAATTCAACGCCGTCCATTAGGTCATCAATATCAACTAACTCTAAAGGAATACGTAAATCAGGTTTATCAGAACCATATCGTCGCATAGCTTCTGCATAAGTCATCCTCGGGAAATCAGGAAGATCAACATCAATGGCTTCTTTGAACAAATGTTTGGTCATCGCTTCCATGGTGCTGATGATGTCTTCTTCATCCATAAAGGATGTTTCGATATCCAGTTGGGTGAATTCAGGCTGACGATCAGCTCGTAAGTCTTCATCTCGGAAACACTTAACTATTTGATAATAACGATCAAAGCCCGACATCATTAGCAACTGCTTAAACAATTGTGGCGATTGTGGAAGAGCAAAAAATTTATTTTGATGAGTACGACTTGGCACCACATAATCCCTAGCACCTTCTGGCGTCGCCTTAGTTAACATTGGTGTTTCAATATCAATAAAGCCATCGTTATCTAAATAACCACGCATGGCACGGGTAACTTTATGCCTAAGAATTAAATTCTTCTGCATATTCTCTCTGCGTAAATCAATGTAGCGATACTTTAAGCGTATATCTTCATTGGCGTTTTCATCATGATGAAAAGGTGGTGTTTTAGATTCGTTAAGAATCTCCATCTCAGTGATAATCACTTCGACTTCACCAGTTTTCATATTAGGATTCACAGTACCTTCAAGACGCGGGGTAACTTTACCTGTGGCCTTGAGGACAAACTCACTACGACAACTTTCTGCTTGTGCAAATACTTCTTTATTATCAGGATTAAAGACCAATTGAACTAAACCTTCGCGGTCACGTAGATCAATAAATATTACTCCACCGTGATCACGACGACGATGAACCCAACCAGTGACAGTAACTTCTGAACCGACTAACTCGACAGTAACTTGACCACAATAATGCGTACGCATGGACATAGGACTTTCCTGAATTTTTAAATATAAACGCCAGCAAGGAGCTAACTCGCGGCTAACGTGTGGAGAGAATAATGCAATTCTCTAAATTAGCCGCGTATTTTACCTTGATTTGAGGTGATTTTGATGGTTTTTGGGGCTGTAAAACTGCTAAAGCCACTAGGCCCTCGCATTCGCAAGGGAATAATGGGGTTTTATTTGAAATAATTATTTGTAGACAACATACATCTGATGCAAATCATCACCACAATCCATTACTCCCTCAACTAGATTGAGGGTCTAGCGACTTTAAAGTAAGTAAAGTCCTACATCACAATCAGCTCATACCTTCTAGAAATCAAGATATTCTACCTACCTAATCATTAGAAAAGGAATTTCTATGAAACGTCCAGTTTATGTATATATGCTATCAAGCAAAAGAAATGGAACTCTTTATACCGGCTCAACTCATGATTTAATTAAACGAGTTTATTTACATAAAAATAAACTCCTACCAGGATTCACTTCGCAATATAACGTTACTCAACTTGTTTATTACGAAGTATTTGATGATAGCCAAGAAGCTCAATTAAGAGAAAATAGATTAAAGCATTGGAAGCGAGCTTGGAAGATAAAATTAATCGAAGAGTTTAATCCTTATTGGAATGACTTATATGAGTCTATTATAAAGTAGTAAGGAGTTGGGCTCTCACTTAAACCCAACATTACTTCCTAGAAAAAGCAACGCTTTTATCTTGGATCCAGTGACTCATTCTGATATTGAAAAGACTCTAGGCCCTCGATCAAGTCAAGGGAATAATGTTTTCTAGTTAAGGAAGTAATATTTTGGCTTAAGGAAGTAGTATATTGGTTAAGTAAGTAATATATTGGCTTAAGTAAGTAAACCTTTTGAAACAAAAAAATACTACTCTAATTTAAGAGGTTGTTGCTAAGAGTTTCAGGTTTGGAATCACTCAGGCTTTTTCAGCTTCCAACATCTCTTTAGCCAACTTAGGGTCTTTCCACTTGGGAACCACCACACCAAGTGAAATAATCATTCTTAAACCTTCATCCACACTCATATCAAGTTCTATGACATCTTCTACAGGAAGCATAATGACAAAACCAGAGGTTGGGTTTGGTGTGGTTGGTATAAATACACTCACCACATTTCGATTAGTTCGCGCCTGCACTTCACCGACTTCAGTAGAAGTTTTGAAACACAAACTCCATACCCCTTCACGTGGATATTGAATTAGACAGACTTTTGAAAAGGCTTTGGAATTATCTGCAAAAACTGTTTCCGCTATTTG
>CAJQOG010000139.1 GCA_905479875.1 uncultured Gammaproteobacteria bacterium | reverse complement strand
AAATTCAAACTTATATTTTCAGTCAAACGATCTTCGCCACCTGAACCACCGGTACTGAGTGAACTCAAAATTAGGTTAGTAAATTCAAGTACGAGATATTTGCTAGGATTATCACCAGGACGACGGACTGTTAAAGTGGCTGATGAGTAGATTTTTCCCAATGCCATATCCATAAGCAAGGTCGGAGAAGCTTTATCAATGTACTTGGTTAGGGACACATCCTGTATACAAACCTTTCCACTATTATTGTAGGAGCCCCAAGACCAGGCTAGTATATCAATCGCATTACGGTTTACTTCATCCTGACTTTCACCTTCAACACCATCTATTTTTAAAAACATATCCACTGCTGCAAATGACACATTGCTCATAAGAGCGATTAGTGTAAACAAAAATATTTTCTTTAACATTACGTACTCCATTTTGTTGTTAAGCTACAAAGAAATGGTACACTTTTATTTAGTGTTATATGTGTAATAGTATTGGAACAGTAAATCAGAAGGTTTTTTTGACAGGTGCTAAAAATTGATTGTATTTACGCTAAATATATTGATAAAAAAGAATCAAAATAGTTGTTACTGAATTGGTACACAAAAAATATGTCGCAGAATACCGAGAATATTTTTAGAAATTTAGCCAAAAAGAGCTTGTGCTTCTTCAACCACTATTGCATGTCGTTTAGCTAATGCTTTTTCATCTATATCGTATCCTCCACCAATTACCGTTGCGACTGGGATGTTATGATTTTTGCAAGTTTCCAAAACGAGGCGGTCTCGTGCACGAATACCATTTTTACTGATATTAATTAGTCCTAGTGGATCTTCCGAATATATATCAACTCCGGCATCATACAAAACCAAATCAGCTTTAAAGGAATGTAGACAATACGCTAAGGCTTTTTCTACTTCATCTAAATATTCTAGGTCGCTGACACCTTTTGCTAAACCTACATCTAAGTCGCTTGGGTGTTTTCGAAAGGGAAAGTTTTTTTCACAATGAATAGAGCAAGTGAAAATATTTTCATCCTTAGCACACATCGCTGCTGTACCGTCACCTTGGTGCACATCACAATCAAAAATAAGAATACGTTTCACTTTATTGTTTGAGTGCCTAGATTTAGCTAATGTGATTTTCGCTGCCACGACTAAATCATTAAATATACAATAGCCAGAACCAAAATTGTAATGAGCATGATGCGTGCCACCTGCTAAATGACAGGCGACTCCTTGGTTTAAAGCAATTCCAGCCGCAAGCAAGGTTCCGTTAGGCGCCACAAAAGTACGCTGAGATAAACCCTCGCTCCAAGGTAGCCCCATACGACGTTGCTCTTTGCTATCTAAAGTATTTGTTAAAAAGCGTTCTACATAGTCTGGACAATGCACATATTGCAGTTGTTCTAATCTAAGTTTTCCAGGTTGAAAAACGTTATTTGAATTAACTATGCCTTGCGACTGCAAATATTCATGCAAATATCTAAACTTCTGCATGGGAAAGCGGTGTTTGTCTGGAAAAGGGTAGGAGTAAATCGGATTGTAAACAAGAGGTATTGGCATTTGGTTATTATACGGTTTTCTTTAAGCGTTATTTAGGGATAGATAGCCAGAGACTTCATTGCTGACTACTGTGATTGACCAAACTAGGGTGTAATAACGTTAAGAATATTACAGCTTAAAGTTGTGGTGCAATAGCTAAGTTATTACACCTATCACTCTTTTGAATAATATGTAATTTTAGAAAGTAAGCATTAAAGATTTCGGATAGTATTAAAACCTCAAAAAACAGTGTTTTTGTACAACTAAGTAATCAATACCCAATTTAAATATGTCTTCCCATCTTCATGGGAGTGACTAAATAAACTGAAAAACCCTCGATAACGGTTACACTGTTTAAGGGATTTCAGTACGGCTACTGAAACACAAAGCAAAACAAACTAAAAAGAAGAATTTTATGCGCGGCGGAAGAACCACAGTAGAATTTAAAGAAGTAAATTGGAAAAGCCTAAAACGATTGGTTCCATATTTAACAGCATATAAAGGTCGTTTATTTTTTGCAGTGCTTTGTTTAGTTGCGGCTAAAGTCGCTAGTGTGGGCTTGCCATTTGTACTTAAGGCAATAGTTGATCAACTCAATACACCCAACCAAGATCTACTAGTCATCGTACCTTTAGCTTTATTAGTGGCTTATGGTTTGGTGCGTTTTTCCAATGTTCTCTTTGGGCAATTGCGAGACACTATTTTTGGTCGCGTTACCGAAGGCGCTATGCATCGAATTGGTCATTCGGTTTTTCAACATTTACATGCCCTTGACCTAGCGTATCATCTTAACCGTAGGACTGGTGGGGTATCGCGTGATATAGAGCGTGGTGTCACAGGTATCAGCTTTTTAATGCGGTTTATGGTGTTTAACATTGTGCCTACGTTCTTAGAAATCGGGATGATTATTGTTTTGCTACTTCTCAATTATTCCCCTTGGTTTGCTCTTATTGTTTTTGCATCAGTCGTTCTGTATGTTGGTTTTTCTGTAGTTGCTACCGAATGGCGTACTAATTTTGTGAGACAAATGAATGCTGCTGAATCACAAAGCAGCACACGTGCAGTAGATAGTTTGCTGAATTTTGAAACCGTAAAGTACTTTAATAATGAAGCTTATGAAGCCGATCGATATGACGAAGACCTAGAAGAATGGGAGCAAGCAAGGCGACGCAATCGCTTAAGTATGTTTGGTCTAAATGGTGGACAAGCACTTATTATTGCAATTGCCATCTCATCATCCATGATTTTAGCGGCCTACCAGGTTAGAGAAGGAAGTATGACCATTGGTGACTTTGTATTAATTAATGCTCTGATGATGCAAATATTTGTACCGCTTAACTTCTTAGGTTTTGTATACAGAGAGATGAAAGGCTCTATGGCTAATATTGATGCCATGTTTGCATTACTCAAAGTTAAATCCAGTATTCAAGACGATCCTAACGCTAAAGAGTTACGGATTATTGATGGTCACATTGAATTTAGAAACGTGGCCTTTAGTTATCAAACAGAACGACAAATTCTTAGCCAAGTTAATTTTTCGGTAGAATCAAAGCAAAAATTGGCCATAGTTGGAAGCAGTGGTTCAGGCAAGTCCACCATTATGAAATTACTTTTTCGTTTTTATGATTTAGATTCTGGACAAATTCTTATTGATGGGCAAGATATTAGTCGAGTTAGTCAATACAGTTTACGTAAAGCCATTAGTGTTGTTCCACAAGAAGCGGTTTTATTTAATGGCAGTATTTTTGACAATATTCAATACGGCGATGTAAATGCTAGTAAGGAAGAAGTGTGGGAAGCGATTCAAATGGCTTATTTGGATGACTTTATTTCTCAGCTTCCTGATGGCGCCAATACTCATGTAGGTGAGCGTGGCTTAAAACTCTCTGGTGGTGAAAAACAACGAGTTGCAATTGCTAGAGCAATTCTTAAGAAACCTAGTATTATGATTTTTGATGAAGCTACCTCATCACTCGATAGCCAAGCCGAGCAACGAATTTTACAAGCGATGGAAAGGGTACGTGGTGCATACACCAGCGTGGTGATTGCACATAGGCTATCAACTATAGTTGATGCGGATAATATCGTGGTGCTTGAGGAAGGTGAAATTGTAGAGCAGGGAACACATCATGAATTGCTGATGCAAAAGGGACATTATGCAAATTTGTGGGCTATTCAAGATAATTCTTATCGGTGATTTATTGCCTCTTTTACATAATAAGAAAATTTAGCTTAGGGGGTCGTCAAAAGTGAATTATAGTTCTGTGCTGTATGGTGCCTTACAATAATTAATACACCTTACAAACTAAATCTCACCGAATTCTCATGGTGCGAAATGGCTCCAAGATATTGGTAATTTTTGTTTAGGAAAATTGTGTATTCTGTTTAATCCAGAGTTCAATTTTTTCAGAAGAATTGGGTTTGCAAATATAATACCCTTGCGCTTGATCACATTTCATTAATACTAATTGGTCATAGGTAGCCTTGTCCTCTACGCCCTCGGCAATAACGGTAAGATCCATTGTCTTTGCTAATGATATTATAGTTTCAACAATTTTTACACCTTGGTCTGTTGTCAACATATCCATAATAAATTTTCTGTCCATCTTGAGTTTATGGATTGGAAAAGTACTTAAGTAGGATAAAGATGAATACCCAGTACCGAAGTCATCAATAGATAATTTAATACCCAATTCGGAAATTTTCTTAAGAATTGTAATCGCTCGATGCTGATCTTGCATTAACGCAGTTTCAGTAATTTCGAGTTCTAGCATTCCTGGTGGAGTATCGTATTGTGCGATGAGTGTTTTTAGTAATGTTAAAATACGTTCATCAGCTAGGTTACGTACGGAAAGATTAACTGCTATTGAATAATTTAAGCCAATTTTTCGCCATTGCAATTGTTGCATAAGCGCTTGGTTTAAAATTTCTTCGGTTAAATCATGAATAGATTTTGTCATCTCCATTAATGGTATAAACATACTAGGTGCAAGCAAGCCTAACTGTGGGTGATCCCATCTTGCAAGAGCTTCAAAACCACTAATTGTATTGGTGTGAAGATCAATTTTTGGCTGATAATGTAAAAATAGCTGGCCTTTTCTGATTGAGTTGCTCATCTCTGCAATCATAGTTAATCGTTTGGGAGTATGAATATCACTATTTTTGCTATACAAAGAATAAGGCAGTGCACTATTCTTGGCGTTGTACATAGCAACATCAGCCGAACGCAGGAGTGCATGACTATCGCTGCCATCTTGTGGGTAAAGCGCTATACCCACACTGGCTTCAATACTCATATTGATATCATTGAGCATAAAGGGTTGGCTTAATGAATTGCATATTGCTTTGGCAATGTTTTTTGCATCAGCGTGGTTGTCCACGTCATAAACTATAACAACAAATTCGTCGCCACCTAAACGAGTGATCTGGGCATTTTTAGTATCAAATAAGCTTGTTAGCCTGGGGCCAATCATTTGTAATATTTTATCACCTGCAAAATGACCCAGGGTATCGTTAACTTCTTTGAAGCGGTCAAGATCTAATAAATAAATTGCTGCGGACTTACTTTGGTTCTGCTCTGTATGCTTTATAAAGTCATTATGAAAAGACACTCTATTACTCAAGCCAGTTAGAGAGTCATGATGAGCCATATAATCAAGTTTTGAGAGGCGCTGCGCGTTGACCAATGAGATTGAAATGGTTTGTGCTAACGAATGTAGCGCATTAATATCTTCAGGACTTAAGGAATCTGTGTTGATGTACCCTAAAATTAATACTGCAATTTTTTTGTCTCTATAAACTAAGGGTAATACAGCTAACGACTCTACACCTAAGTCTAAAAATACTTGTTTATTTACCTTCGTTCGGTGCTCTTTTTTCAAATCAGCTGAATAAACTAACTGGCCTGTTGAAAGCGCAATACCGACCATTCTGTCTGGTTCAATTTGAATGGTTGGGAAATGTATACCGGGCCTATCAGTTAGATTTTTTTGTAGTTTTAGTTTAAGTAATTGATTTTCCGTATCAACCGAATATATAGAAATACCACAAAGATTTTCAGCTTTTGAAAGAACCTCTAAAGTTTTAGTATAAATATCTTCTTCGGAATCTAATTTCAGCAGTGCTTTTGATACATCATTAATAAGCGTTAATGTATGGTTATGAGTTTCTAATTTTTCACGTGATAATAACAACTCTTTTTCAGTATTTTTTCTTTCTGTGATGTCTCTTAGGTGAGCGTGGATAACGGTTTCGTTATTGAAAATACCATTATTTAGAGTGGCCTCAATTATGAATACACGGTCGTTAAAATCTTTAGCTATAAAGTTATAATACTTTTTATCGCTATAAGTTGCTTCTTTAATTATTTTTGACGCGTTACTTGGTCGAATAGAGCCGTCAGCATTAGGTTTTCGGGCGGAAAAAATATCAGGCGAAGAACCTATAATCTGTTCTCTTGTGCAGGCAAACATCTTTAAAGCAGCTTGGTTACAATCAATAATTAGATCATTTTTAATCATTAATATACTGTCAGCTGAAATTTCAAAAACAAAACTATACAGTTCTTCGCGATCTTTTAATGCTTTTCTGGTTAAGGTGCTTTGTTTAATGTCTCTGGCTGTGCATAAATAGCCTTTTATATTCGCATCTGTGTCTTTTAGCTCGCTTACTGTAATACTTACCGGAATAGCATTACCCAGACTATCTAAAAATAGACATTCACAATCAACTAATCGTCCTTCTTTAATATGATCTAACATCGAAGAGAAATTTATAGAATGCGAAAAATTAATACCATTATTAGTATGAAGTAGAATGTTGTGTTTATCACTTGGAGTAATGAGTTGAGTAAAAAGATCTAGACCTTTTAACTCTTTTTCACCACTCTTTAGAAAAGCGCATGCGCTTAGGTTAACGGTTTGGATTATTCCTGACAAATCAAGGGTAATTATGTAGTTAGTTGAAGAGTTTACTATGGCCTCGTTGAAACTTGCCATTTCACTATAATAATCCGTACGGTCTTGGAGTTTTTTGTATAAAAGCCTTTGAGAGACTAGGTCTGCAATAGACACTAGAAAAACTTTTTCTTCTTCAGTCCATGAGCGAGTTCCACCAATGTGTTCCACGCAAATGACACCTCGCATTCTTCCAGCTTTATGTAAGCTGGTATCGAGCATTGCACCAATATTTAGAGGCGTTAGATAATTTTCAGAAAACTCACTGGTTGAGGGATCGGTGTGTGCATTGCTAGCAGCGATTATACGTTTTGTTGTGAGTGCTTTGAAATAAACCGGGTAATCTTCATATTTTAAAATTGTACCGGATGAATGTTCAGCATTGCTAGCAGTGTAGAGTGCAATTTGATCTAGTTGGGTATGTTGATCATTTAGTAAAAAAATGCTGACACGTTCGACACACATTACCTGACTAACATGCTCAACAGTGGTATGTAGAAATGTCGAAAGACTTTCTTCCCATAACCCGCTATTTCGAGCGAGCTCGAGATACTTCTTTTCTAGTAGCTGTGCATGACTTGCGTATTTTGCAGCACCTACATTAGTTGCATTCATGATATTTTATTAAGCTAATTATTATCGATTCATCGACAAAAACCGATTAATTTCCTAGTTAGATATTTTCTACAAATTTAACTTAACATAGCTGCCTTAAAAAATCAGCTAATATTTGATTGGATTTCCTATTTAAGACATTTAAATCATTGAGGAATATATTACGAATTCCATATCTAAAATGTCCGCTCTTTTTTATGAAATAAAAAGACATGTTATTTGAAAATCGTGTACACACTGCCTGACTATAAAAGGATTATTCAGTCACCACAAATAATACAGTTTATTACGTTCTTTCTTGATGCCTGTAATTCTATACTGGTGTTTTATACAAACGTTTCATTCAAATATGTCTGTATACTCGCGCACTCATTAAATTGGGTTTTTTTAAGGTATCGCAATGAACACAGACAAAAGCATAGTAATTAGTGGTATGGGTGTTTGGAATCCTGAATACTCAGTCAGTAATGATGAGCTAATGCAGGCTTATAATACTTATGCAGAAAAATACAATAGTGATAATGCAGATGCAATTTCTAAAAATGAACTTGAAGCCAAACCTTTTTCTAGTGCAGAGTTTGTTGAAAAAGCTTCGGGCATTAAGAGTCGATACGTTTATAGGAAAGAGGGCATACTCGATATAAATCGTATGCGTCCTAAACTTGAAATTCGTTCTGATGACGAAATTTCGCATCAAGCTGAAATGGCCATCAATGCGGCTAAAAAAGCTATGGCCGCGGCCAACAAAAACCCTCAAGATATTGATGCGGTTATTGTTTCTTGTGCTTACACACAGCGTTCATATCCAGCGATTGCTATTGAAGTACAGAAGCACTTGGGTATACAGGGTTTTGGTTTTGATATGTTGGTCGCCTGTTCCGCAGCAACTTTTGCTTTACAACGCGCTTTTGAGATGGTTTCCGCAGGAACCGCGCGCTGTGTTCTGACCATAAATCCTGAGATGATGTCACCACAAATTAATTATCGTGATCGCGACAGTCATTTTATATTTGGTGATGTAGGTACAGCAACTATTGTTGAACAGGCGGAAACATGTGTTTCAGTACATTCATATGAAATATTAGGTACAAAATCCATTACTTCCTACTCAAATAATATACGTTCAAATTTCGGTTTTACTTCATACGCTGATGATTCAGATCCATACAGTGCCGATAAATTATTCACCCAAAACGGCCGGAAAGTTTTTAAGGAAGTTTGTCCTATGGCCGTTGAACATATTAAAGAACACTTAAATGAACATTCTATAGATGCAAAGAACATAAGTCGTTGGTGGTTACACCAAGCTAATATAAATATGAATAATTTAGTGGTTAAGCGTTTGTTGGGCAGAGAAGCGAAAGCTAACGAGGCACCTCTGGTTTTAGGCGAATATGCAAATACGGCATCAGCCGGTTCTATAATTGCTTTTACTTTACATCACGAAGATTTAAAAGCCGGTGACATTGGTGTTTTATGTTCCTTTGGAGCTGGATATTCGATTGGAAGCTTGTTATTGAAGAAGCGTTAAAACAAAAAACTATTCATCATCATCTATAGTTTCCCCGGGTCCATCCATTAGCTCAAAGCTTCCTTCGCGTAGATTTTTTAAATCTATAGGTTCGCCAATAATAGCTACTTCATCGCTTGTACGTAATTCGGTTTCTAAAGCAGGTACTATAATTTGTCCATAGCGTTCTAGCATTACTATGTGGCATGAGGCTGGTAAATTGATATCAGCAATTTTTTGTCCAGCTTGTTTGAGTAAGCCAGGAAAGTCTTCCAACGGCCCATGCATAAAATGATCATCTCGCATGAGCACTTCATTCATATGTCTATCGGACTTTGCTGCCAACCAACTTGCTTCAAAATTTTCATCTTGAACGACTTCGGCTAAATGACCCACTATACGTAAATCAAGCCCAACAGGTTTTGTAGGAGCTAGTAGAAACATTAATGTATGAGCGTTTGTAGCACCTGGAATATTTACTTTTGCCCGTGGGCCAAAACGCAGTACAAAAAGTTCAGGACTGTTAATGTGTTCAGTCGTGTTATAACAAATGTGTACCCCAGCACTGATAGGGTGAAGAGTATGTTTTTCTTTCTTTAAAGCTTCATTAATAATATCAATATCAGTTTCAGAATCAAATTTTACGCCAGCTTGTTCTTTTAGAATTTCACCAATATGCCTAAAGTCATAAATACCATAACGAAAATCCATCATCACAGAGCGCGCAATTAATGCTTCGTAAGATAAGTTTTCTTCTTGTGTGCGATCATGAATAATCGTCATTAATTCTTGTTCTAATCCTTCATACCTTTGATGCCCTAGGCGCTCATGTATATGGAAAATAGCACCCCTACGTTCTAAGTTTCCTGATGCATAAAATTGATACCACAGTACACAACCGATTACTACCATGCCGGTAAAGGCAATAGCGATAATACCCATTTCAATAATTAACCAGAAGGAAATGAGAATTCCGGTTATTTGAAGCCAAGGATAAAAGGGCGCTTTGTATCCTGGCTTATACGTTGGTATTTGAGATTCGCGCATTACAATAACAGCTATACAAACCATACCAAAGAGTAATAGTTGGAAAGCACTAGCGAGTTTGGCTACAGAGGCCACATCAAAAAGCATCAGCACTGCTAGCATGGCCCCCACAGTCATCATGATTGCTAGAGTAGGAGTGCCATATTTTCCTAAACGGCTAAGTCTTTCGGGAACCAGTTTGTCTTTAGCCATTGCATATGGATAACGTGATGCCGACATAATTCCGGCATTACCAGTTGAAGCAAATGCGGCAATTGCAGCAACAACAATTAATATAACGCCAAGATCATAGGGCACCCAAGCAAGAAATTGACGACCAGCGTCTGCGATAGGGGTTAAGCTACTATAAAGTGCCTGTGGCTCTAAAATTTTAATAAGAATTGCTGTACCTAATGTGTAGATGACGGTTGCTGTTATTAAGGAGAGCGTCATACCCAGCGGGATATTTCTATCTGGGTTTTGAATTTCTTCAGCCACACTGGCTACCTTAGTTAAGCCGGCATAAGATACAAAAACTAAACCAATGGTAGAAACAAATCCGATAAGACCTGATTTAAAAAATGCACCATGCCCAGGTTCACGGGTAAAGATGTCAGCAACTCCGGTTTCACGTAGCCCCATAATGACAAAAGCAATTAATAACACCACCAGTGTTGTCACAAGAAAGCGTTGTAAAAAGGTAGTTTCTTTTGCACCAAAAATATTAATCAAGCCAAATGCAATGGTTAATAAACAGGCTGTAAGTGTTATCGGTAGGTCAAGATAAATGCCTAAATAGGCTCCCATACCTACTAGCGCGAAAGCACTTTTAAAAACTACCGCAACCCAAGACCCAAGGCCACCTATAGTGCCCATAAGTGGCCCCATAGCACGATCAAGAAAATAGTAGGTGCCACCCGCTTTAGGCATGGCGGTAGAAAGTTCAGCTATGCAGTACATAGCTGGCAATATAAGAAAGCCTGCAAGTAGATAGGCGAGCCACACAGAATTACCAGTAAAGGATGCTGCGATACCAGGCAGTAAGAATAAACCTGAACTAAACATAGCACCGGTTGATATCGCATAGACATCAAACAGAGTTAGGTTTTTCTTAAGTGATTGCGTTTCTTCTTCTATCGCCATATTGAATATTATTCTTTTATATTATTGATCAATAAGTTAATGAGTGATAATAGCGAAAAAAGACCTACACTGTTGGTGAATAGTTACTGCATTTGGTATTGCATTTATATTGATTTAATGATTAGTTTCTAAAAGGTTTAGAGTTAAAGTACATAATTTTTTAATTTAGTAACACTTTGTTTTTATGGGTGTTTTGCATTCAGTTGCGAGTATAATTAAGCATGACTCAAATACACAATTTACAAACTTCCCAAGCAGCTACACAGTTTCACTCATCAGTAGCAAAAAGTGTTGATGAAATTCTTAAACGACTAGGCAATAAATTGGTTGTTGCAACACCTTTAGGCCTAGGTAAGCCTAACCAACTGCTTAATGCTCTTTATCAAAGAGCTAAGTCTGATTCTTCAATTGATCTCACGATAATCACCGCACTAAGTCTATCTGTTCCTAATCCAAAGTCAGATTTAGAAAAGCGTTTTGCAACACCGTTTTTAAAACGCGTTTATGCAGGCTATGTTGAGTTAGATTACTTACAAGCTTTGATTAAAAAAGAGCTGCCACGCAACATAACGGTAAAAGAATTTTTCTTAAAGCCGGGAATGTTTTTATCCAATCAACATGCTCAAGAAAACTATATTTCAAGTAATTACACTCATGTCGCGCGTGATTTAGTTGCCCAAGGGGTTAACTTAATAGTGCAATTGATAGCAGATGACCCTGAGCGTTCTCCACAACACTATAGTTTGAGCTGCAACCCGGATGTGACTTTGGATATCGCCCATTTATTAACTGTTAATAACTTGCGTGACCGTGTGCTCGCAGTGGGTCAAGTGCATGGCGATTTACCTTATATGGGACATGATGCTGAAGTGAGTGTAGATTTCTTCGATATTATTATTGAAAACCCTGAATACAATACAACCTTGTTCTCCGTACCTAATACTACGGTGAGTTTGAACGACCATTTAATTGGCTTGTATGCCAGTACTTTGATTAAGGATGCAGGTACTTTGCAAATTGGTATTGGGGCGATGTCAGACGCTATTGTGCAGGGCTGTAATTTACGCCATACCGATAATGCCACTTACCAATCCGCTTTAGATGCTTTGAATATCAAAAACCGTTATTCAGATTTGATTGAAAATTACGGAGGAGTAGAGCCATTTGAAACTGGCTTATATGGTTCTAGTGAAATGTTTGTAAACGGATTTAGGTATCTGATTGACTCAGGCGTTGTAAAAAGAAAAGTTTATGATGATTTAGATTTGCAGCATAGATCTAATGCCGGTGAAAAAATATCTGAGTCTGAAGACGGAATTTACATGCATGGTGGTTTTTATTTAGGGCCTTCGGATTTTTATCAGTGGTTACGAGATTTGTCACCTGAACAACAACAAGCTATTTGCATGACCAGCGTATTAAATGTTAATCAATTAGATACTAATCACGAGCTGTTTGTTGCACAACGTCAACATGCACGTTTTATGAATACCGGTTTGATGGCAACGCTTAATGGTGCGGTGGTTTCGGATGGTTTAGAGTCTGGTGCTGTGCTCAGTGGTGTAGGTGGGCAATATAACTTTGTGGCGATGGCTCATCAATTATCCTGTGCACGTTCTGTGTTGATGATTCGTGCCACTAGAACTAATGGCGTGGGTGTTGTTGAATCTAATGTACGTGAAAACTATGGGCATATTACTATTCCACGTCATTTACGCGATATTGTCATTACTGAATATGGCATTGCAGATTTACGTTCTAAGACTGATAGCGAAGTGTATAAAGAAATGTTGAATATTACTGATTCACGTTTTCAAGATGAGTTATTAGCTCAAGCTAAAAAGATTAGAAAAATTGCTAAGGATTATCAAATTCCACCAGGGTATAGAGAGAATACACCCGAGAAAGTTTTAGAAAGAATTAAAGCGTTGCCTAGAAAGAAAGTGTTTCCATTGTATCCCTTTGGCGAAGAATTTACTGATATTGAAGAAGATTTGATTTTGGCTTTAAAAGAGTTGAAGAATCTATCGCTTGATAAGAGTAAATTTAGAAGGGCAAGTATTAAGGCAATTTTTTCGAAAGCGTTTAAATCATCTGATGCTCATGTGCAGGAAGCTCTACAAAGAATGGGTTTGGATAAGCCAAAGGGTGTGAAAGAGAAGATTACAGCGAATTTGTTGGTTGGGGCATTGAAGAAAGTGACTTAACTCATTTGTAATGATAATAAGCACTTTCATGTTTTTGTCATCCTGAACTTGATTCAGGATCCAGGAAATTTTGTGTGTAGTCTATCAAGGTGTTTTTGAAACACTAAAATTTCAAAATCATTATTCTTATGAAATTATGTAGAAGCCTGGATTCTGAATCAAGTTCAGAATGACAGACCTATATGTTGTGGCTACATTAAGGCCATTACTGGTTAAGTGGTCGAGCCACTAACGGTGCTGTATCCAGAGATATAGTCGTGCGGAACACCCAAAAAACACAAACACACCACCTAGTCACCATTCCAACAACAAGAAGCATCCTTATTCTGTGAGACTATTCTTACAGAACCTAAAGGTGTTTTATGAACTCCCCAAATATTAAATCTCATTTTCGAGAATCTATCAGCTTCAAAATGCTGATTATCGGTATTATCGTTTTTGTACTAATGATTCCATCTATGATGGTTCAATCATTGGTTTCAGAACGAATGCATAGAAAGAACTCAGTACTGAATGAAATAACCAGTGCATGGAGTAATCCACAAACTATTACGGGTCCAATTATTTCTCTACCGTATAACGAATACTACACAGTTATTAATAAAGACAAAGCAGACGAAGTTAAGTATCGAGTTAAAACAGCTTATATCCTACCTGAAACACTTAATGTCAATGGCGACTTAGTACCTGAAATTCGATACCGAAGTATTTACAAAGCAGTACTCTATAACGCCGATTTAGATATCAATGGAAAATTTGATTTTAGTGTATTAAAGTCTTTACGGATTGATCCTAAGAATTTACGCCTCAATGAAGCTCAATTAATATTGGGTATCAAGGATATGCGGGGCATTACAGACGAAATTAGTTTGAATATTGGTTTGGTCAAAAAGCAATTTGAACCGGGTCATTCAAACAGTTTAATGGGGAGCTCTTCGGATAGCATTGATGCTGTTGTTGAAAGCGCAAGTAAGTATGCACGTAAAAGCTCATCGCTTAACCCAGGGAGTGATTTAGGCTTTGGTGCAAATGTAATCAGTCCGATTACCATTACTAATTTGCATAAGAAAATAGATTTTTCTGTAAAGTTAAGTCTTAATGGTAGTAAAAATATATCTATTGTTCCTGTTGGTAAAACTACTCAAACCAAGTTAAAAGCGGCTTGGGGAACGCCTAGTTTTTTTGGTGCATTTTTGCCTGATGAACGCAATATAACCGAAGAAAGTTTTGATGCCAGTTGGAAAGTTTTGCATCTAAATAGACCATTTCCACAAGCATGGACGGGTGCACAGCCAGAGCTGCAAGGCTCAATCTTTGGCGTTAAATTATTGATGGCAAATGATAAGTACCAGCGTGTAATGCGTACTGCAAAATATGCCTTGATGTTTATTGTATTTACCTTCTTAGCTTTCTTTATATCTGAAGTAATTAATAAAAACCGTGTGCATCCTGTGCAGTACCTTTTTGTTGGAATGGGTTTGATTGTCTTTTATAGTTTACTTTTAGCATTTTCAGAACATATCAATTTCAATAAGGCCTATTGGATATCTGCGATAGCAACGATACTGATGATTTTTGCTTATTCACGAAGTGTGCTTAAAAAGGATAAGTTGGCATTGATGGTGGGTGCTGTTTTGATTGTTTTATATATTTATCTTTTCGTACTGCTGCAAATGCAAGACTTTGCATTATTAATGGGTAGTATCGGACTGTTTATAGTTCTAGGTGGTGTGATGTATCTGACTAGAAATATTGATTGGTATTCTCAGAATGAGAGTTCGCAAATTGATAGTGAATCAACACAAGAAAATATTAAATTTTAAAGTCTCCTCGAAGGATGTTACTGCCAGGGACGGTGGTAGTGTTCTTTTTGACTTCTAGGTACTGGATCCAAGATAATGCTTCGCATTTCTAGGAAATTATGATTTTTGTAATTTAGTGTAAGGAAATTATAATTTAAGTTTTTAGTTTGACTGGTGGGAAATAATTCCCTCGATTAAATCGAGGGTCCAGTGTCTTTGATTTTTTAACTCTCTTTCGCAGATGCACAATCAATACAAAACTTAGAGGTTGGACTATGTTCTAAACGTTTTGGATTGATATCTTCTTCACACTCATGACAATAACCATAATCATTATTTTCAATTCGTTTTAGAGCAGCGGTAATGTGTTGTAGTTTTAACTGTCGTCGTTGATTACTGGCCTTTGACATTTCTTGTTGCTGCATGGCATCCATTCTGGATAAACGACCCATACGTGATTGATCTAGCTCAACGGTTTCAGCCGCAGCTTCGCCCGTAGCTAAAACACTCTCTAAATTTCTTTGTAAGCTTAGTAGAATTTTTTTGTATTTATTGAGATTTGCAGTCATTAGCTATCATAACAAAAAGCTAAGGTACTATCTAAAGTACGCTCGATTTTTCTACATGAAAAGAGCAATTTTAATTTTATTATTTATGTTTTATTTAAAAAAGAGACCAATGTAAATCTGTCTTCTAATATTAATACATTTTTAAAATTAATTAGAAAAAAATTTCTGCATATCATCTTCAGATGCTTTTTCTATGCAGTCTCCTATCAATTGCATGTCTCCATGCTTAGTTCTGAACTCTAATTCTACATAACCATTCATGCAATAAGCTTTTGTGGCTAAGGTTTCATCTAAACTTTTATAAAATTTTTCTTTACGTTCTGCTTGTCTATTTATACGTTCTTGGTTTTGCTCATTTCTTTGGCCTTTATTTTGTCTTTTGCCTGAATCACCTTGCGCTCCATCTCTACCACCACCTTTTCCTCGTTTTCCTTTGGGTTTTTTCTTGCGGGACTGATTTTTTTTAGGATAGGTTTCTGTGTAGGTGAAATTTTTAGAGCCATCTGATTTAAGATGAGTAGAAAATTCCACATAGGGTTCAACTTTGGCTCGTTTATCAGAAGGCTTGTTACTGGCACAAGATAATAGAGTAAAGCTAATTATGAGTACGCTTAACATGAGTGATTTTTTTATCATGAGTAATATCCTGTTGTCATTTAGTGTAAAAAAACACCTGAAATTATTAGTAACAGGTGTTTTGTGAGATTGAATTATTTGATTACTTATCTCGGTTCCTTCTTCTCTCTTTACGTTCACTGCGTTTTTCTTGACGCTGTGCTTTTAAGATTTCAAGTTCTGCACGCTGCTCGCTGGTTAATATCAAGGCGTTCTCATGCTTTATTTGTGCTCTTATATTGGCACGAGCATGACCCCGGCGACGAAGGTGCCGAGGGCGGGGGAGAGACCGACCTCGTTCATAAGCAGGGCAATCCCGACGACGAGGGCGAGAGTGGTCGAGGTCAGGGCCTCTGGGACTTTCAGCGAAGCAACCCAACGCAGCCAGGGGGTGAGAATGAAACGTCCGATCACGACGACGATGGC
>CAJQOG010000138.1 GCA_905479875.1 uncultured Gammaproteobacteria bacterium | reverse complement strand
TCAGCAAATTACAAGAATCGCAGATAATGGTGGAATCATCGGAATTGCATTTTTTCCTGAGGCAGCTGGGCCTAATGGTGTTATAGATATAGTTAAGTCAATGAAGTACGTGCGAGACCTAGTGGGTGTAGAGCATGTAGGACTAGGCTCAGATTTTGATGGCACTGTTACAGTTCCTTTTGATGTAACAGGATTACCTTTACTGGTTGATGAGATGTTAAACCAGGGCTTTAGTGAAAATGAGATTAAAGCGGTTATGGGTGAGAACTTGAAAAGTTTTTTCTTAGAGAATTTATAAAGTTATGAACTCAATTTCAACACGTAACCTTGAAAATATGCCAGATATACCTAATTTAAAGAGTCTTATGCAGTCCATAGCAGTACTTGACTTAATTATTTCACCTGAATGGGAATATAGATATTATTCATTTAATTCGTTTTGGGATAAAAGTGAAACTATGGGATCAATGAGAAATGGTCAAGGCGATGAATTAATAGTCCTTTTCAACGAAAAAGGATGCTTCATTAAAGGGTTTGCTCACGAAAGTACGATGTCATCATGGAATACAAATAAACAAAAACCGTGGCCAGGGGTTTTAGATGGTGTTCCAGCTGAATTTTCTAAAGCTCTTATCGAACCAGCATTCTCGATGGAAAACATCTCTTTCTGTATTTGGAAATTAAATACGGATTCAACATGGTCATGCGGCTCAATTGAATTCCCAGATAGCGAGTATATAGACGGCTCAGCAGATTTACTTGAAATATTTGATGGCAAACCTGAAACGTATAAAATTTTTTCTGATGAATACTTTGAAAAAAATATTCCCTTAAATATTGTATGTGACATTTATAATCATAAGCCACTTGATGATAAAATGATTTCTACACTCAATGACGAAACTTCAATTTCTGAAATAAAAGCCGAACTCATTGAAATTGGATATTCCAACGAAAAATGAAACCAAACCTAATAATCTTCGACTGCGACGGCGTTCTAGTAGACAGCGAACGTTTATCTAACCAAGTATTCTGCGACATACTAAATGGCTATGGTCTTGAACTCAACTTAGAGGATATGTTCAGAATTTTCGTTGGAAATAGCATGGCCCAATGCATCAAAATTATTGATGAAATGCTCGGTTACCCTCCTCCAGATAATTTTGAAGCAACTTATCGTATGCAAGTTGCAAACGCTTTCAAAACTGACTTAAAAGCTGTGGATGGTGTAGAAGATATTATTAAATCTTTAGATAAACCTTATTGCATAGCTTCAAGTGGTCCACATGAAAAAATGCAAATAACATTAGGTCTCACGGGTTTAAATAAATATTTCGCAAAAAATATCTACAGTACATATGATGTAGAAAATCCCAAGCCTTATCCAGATGTATATTTACATGCAGCAGAACAAATGGGATATACGTCAGATGAATGCTTAATTATTGAAGATAGCACTTTAGGTGTACAGGCTGGTAAAGCTGCTGGAATGTATGTGATTGCATATGCAGGTTCATTACCAGAGGAACGTTTAATAGATGCGGGTGCTGATAAAATTATCAAACACATGAGTGAGTTGAAGTTTCTAATTTAAGTCAGCAACTTCTCTACACCTCAAATTTGTAAAAGTTCAATGTATTTTAATAAAAAATATTAATTTTTTCCTCTTACACCAAAATATACATTTCTTGTTGAATGCTTGTCATTTCTTGACAATAAATTAAACCTTAATACTTAAACTAATTCCAAACACAATTAAGGTTTGGATTATGACATTAACTATTCGAAAACTAGCTATTAGTATTCTAATAGGTACATTATTTTTAAGTGCATGTGGCGGCGGTAGCGATGAGACTGCGACTACAACTACTCCACCGATTACACTAACAAATAGCGCACCTATTTTATCCAAGCCTAATACTGATCAAACCGTATCTTCAGGCACAGCACTCAACTACGACGTCAGCCAAGCCAATACTACTTTTACTGATGCCGATAATGACACGCTGACCTATACAATTACCATGTCACCCACAGTTACTGGCATCACTCTTAACAATAATATTATTTCCGGAACAAGTAATGACGCTCAAACCTGCACAGTAGATGTAACGGTAAACGACGGCAATGGTGGTAGTGCAACAGATAGTTTCACTATGACCATAGCAGGAGTTGTTATAAGCGAACTAATTGAACCGTCACTACCAGCTGTAGCGTTTAACTATGCCAATCAAGACTTGCCATTACACTTTACAGATCCAAATCATGCCTTAGGTGACCTACCAATTGAAGATAATACCTCCGCGAATAACCCTATAACTGATGCTGGCGCAACACTTGGACGTGTTTTATTTTATGACAAAAGGCTATCTCTTACCGATACCACTTCTTGTTCATCATGTCACATACAAGCTAATGGTTTTTCGGACCCAGATACCTTAAGCATTGGCTTTCAAGGGGGGCTCACTGATAGGCACTCTATGGGGCTTGCCAATGCCGCTTATTATCAACGTGGGCGTTTCTTTTGGGATGAACGTGCTGCGACACTAGAAGACCAAGTATTACAACCTATCGTAAATGCTGTAGAAATGGGTTCTGAACTAAATGCCTTAGTTGGGGAATTGTCAGGCACTACATTTTATGCCGCATTATTTGCAGACGCTTTCGGTACAGGCGAGATAACAAGCGAACGTATGTCATTTGCATTAGCACAATTTTTACGTTCATTAAAATCATACCAATCAAAATATGATGCTGGGGTCGCAACAAATTTCAACAACTTCACAGCGCAAGAGGCTCAAGGACATCGCTTATTTTCAAATGATGCATCTGGCAATGGACGTACCGTTGGCTGTAACCGTTGTCACGAAAAAGCTGCACAGGTCGGCGACAATATTCGCAACAATGGTTTAGATTTAGATACTACAAGTGACCAAGGCGCTGGTAATGGGCGTTTTAAGGTGCCATCCTTGCGTAATATCGCAGTACGCGCGCCTTTCATGCATGACGGACGTTTTAATACATTAGAAGAAGTAGTGGAATTTTATAATTCTGGCGTGCAGGCGCATCCAAATCTTGATAATCGCTTAATACAAAACGGTAATCCTAGACGACTGAATCTAACTGAGGCAGAAAAAACGGCAATGGTGGCTTTTTTGAATACTCTCACTGATGAAGAGTTCTTAAATGACGACAAATTCTCTGATCCCTTTGCTGACTGATTGAATTTTCATTCAGTGGAAGAGTTATATAAGCTTTAAACCGTATTCATGGTTTAAAGCTTATATTTCACCTGCATGTAACTCTACTGCCTGTTTAGCAATGGCTAAACCTGTACCACCGGAACCTTGTTGATGTTCACGAGTTTTACTAACTCGGTAAAATGGCTCAAATACTTTATCGAGTTCATTCTCTGAAACTTTGATGCCATTATTAGAAATAGTAAGACAAACTTTATTATCTGTTTGCTCCAAATTGCAAATTACATGCAACTTTTCAATACTGTACATAAAGCAAAACGTAAAGAAAGACGTGAAAACCAAGAAGAAAAAAATCGCGACTCTAAAGTTTTCTTGCAATCACACGCATATTTGCACGGTGAGACCAGTAGAATTTAATTGGCTTTAGTTGGTGTTGCTCTAGAAGAGTTTTCATATTTTTTCGACTGAAATAACAAATGTGCTCTGGTGGAGTAACGCGATTCCATGATACAAAGTCCTTTGGTACACGAACATGTCCAGCATCTGGAGTTGTTAGATATAAAACACCGTCAGGATTTAGTAAATCAACAAGTGATTGCATAAAATCATGGGGATCTGGAACATGTTCTATCACTTCTGCACAGTAAATCACATCATATTTTCTACCAGTGGATAGTAAATCTTGAGTAGTGATGGCTTGAAATTCACACTCTCCAAAAAGTTCATTAGCCTTCTTTAGGGCTACTTCATCCAAATCAATACCCATAGCATTATAACCAAGCTGATCGGCAGCAGCGACCGTAGCTCCAATACTACAACCCACATCTAAAAATTGTTTTTGAGTACTATTAATGAACTTGCCAATGCGCTTGACCTTTAGTTTCGAGGTAAATATTTTCTTTTTCAGTTTTTTAAGATACTTGTCGGTTTGACTATAACCATCGTAAAGAGTATGCAATTGCGCAGACTCAGGAACCGGAGCCACATAAATAAAATTGCAGCGATCACAAGCGACTAAACTAAAATTATTTTTTGTTCCTACAGGTTTAGATGTAGTATTTTGACACAAAGGACAGGTCATTATGAACACCAATTAGCTTGTTAATATTAATATTGTAAAACAAAGGTTCTTTGTGCATGGCTATTGTTCTCTACCTTCTAACTAATGTTTTTCATAGCACTATCTTTTCTGAATTAGACTCTTGCTCTGAACACACACTCATACCAAAACGAAGAACAAAACTACTACTGCCCTTAAATTCGCCTTACATTGAACCACATTTCTCTTTGTATAGATATAATTTTATATCTCGATATTAACTTGCAAACCTGGTTTACTATTCTCTGCCCAAATTTTACCACCATGTAATTCAATAGCCTGCTTAGCTATAGCCAAGCCAATACCACCGGTACCATGTTGATGTTCGCGAATTTTACTCACACGATAAAAAGGCTCAAAGATATTATTTATGTCAGCTTCAGGAACGCCTTGACCCGAATCAGAGATACTAATTTTGGCTTTACCATTTATCAGCTCTAATTTGCAAATCACCTTTGAATGTTCGGGGCTGTGCTTAATTGCATTACGTAATATATTTTCAATGGCACTTGAAAGTAAATTAGGTACCGCTTTTATCACTACAGAATCATCGGCAATAAACTCAAAGTCTAGAGACTTTTCCTGACCTTCGTAATTTGCATTTTCAATTAATGGGTTTAGCAAACTAACTAAGCCCACATCTTCATACTGCAAACTAGACCCATCAATAGATAGGTTATTTAATCTAACTAAAGATAGTATCTTGCCAATCATTTCATTGAGAGTATTAGCCTCTGTCTCAATTCTTTGTAGCTCAGGTGCAATTTCAACACCACTGCGTTTTTCAGCTAAACCTAAAGCAACTTGCAATCTAGCTAGTGGGGAACGTAACTCATGTGAAACGTCTCTAAGTAATTTTTGTTGAGTATCCAATAAAGTGCTTAATTTTTCTGTCATTACATCAAAATCATTGGCTAAAGCACCAATTTCATCTTGTCTATGACTCAGATCATTAGAAATTTTTGCCTGCAAATCGCCTGAAGATATTCTTTGCACACCGTTGCGTAGTTTTTGAATTGGCTGACTAATTCTTCTAGCTATCAATGCACTCACTAAAGCACTTAGTAAAACCATGCTGAAAAAAATTGGCATAAAGGTTTTTTGTGATTTCAATACACCAACAATACCCCCTTCAGGTCTTGCTAAGAGAAAACGATATGCTTGCGTTTCGCTACGCAGAAATGGGTAACGCCCTGTTCTTCGTTCAGTTCTTTCACTAGGCGCTCCTTCATCTCTTGGGCCACCTCTATCTCTTGGACCACCTTCTGGCCTTGGCCCACCTCTCTCGTTTGGACCACTCCTTAAACCGCGATTCATACCTCTAAGAATTTCATGGCGTGGCGGTAAAGCTCTATTCAAAAGGTCTTTTTCATTTCCATCCAGAATAAAAATCCGTAAACCATCAGCCGATTTATTGTCGTTCAACCAATCTTTTAATCCAAGCTCACCATTTTCCAATAATACGTCTTTTGCTTCTTCATATAACTGAGGAATGTTTTGCTGAGCATTTTGATTAATAAGTGAACCAAAATTTGCCAGTAATAATAAACTCAGGAACACTAAGCTTGCCATGGCCAGTAAAACTGGAATAAAAATTTTCCAAACTATGCCTTTCATTCTTCTTCTGCACTCGAAATATTTTTTGCAAGCGCGTAACCTATTCCGCGTACACTCTTAACTTGCAATTCTTTAATGTCTAAATCAGATAATTTCTTACGTAAATTACTTACATGCGTATCAATCGAACGATCAAAATCATTCATCGCCCTACCCAAAGCGTATTCAGTTAAGTCTTCACGACTTACCGGCTTGCCATTTTGTTTAAACAGCTTATCAATGATTCTAAATTCGGCTGAGGTTAATTCAAATTCCTTATTCTTATAACTAGCCTGCCAGTTCTGAATATCAATTTTCAAATGCCCTAATGACCAAGCAGATTCACCTGAAATAGATTTTTTATCTACACGTCGTAATATGGAGCGAATTCTGGCGACCAATTCTCTAGTATTAAATGGTTTTGGTAGGTAATCATCAGCACCTATTTCTAAGCCTACAATCCTATCTACATCATCACCCCTAGCTGTTAACATCAGAACAGGTACTGAAGAATTTTTACGTAAACGTTTTAATATCTCAAAACCATTTATGCTTGGCAGCATCACATCAAGCACTACTAAATCGTAATTTCCCGATTTTGCTTGATTTAAACCTTCTAATCCATCATGAACACAGTCGGTTGCAAAGCCTTCTTCTCCTAAGTACTCAGATAACATCTCAGACAAGACCTGATCGTCATCAATTATAAGCAATTGATATTTGTGCATAAATTATAAAACCCACTGTATCTAAGCGCTATCTTAACGCAGCTTCAGCTTAGCTTAACAAATCTTGGCATAAAGCCATAAAGCTTGACTGTACTATTTCCTTCAATCTATATAGTAGCAAAAGTAGAAAACAACATCTCTTACAGGAAAACTATTATGAAAAACGTAACATTAAAGAAAGTACTTATTCTTATCGGATTAAGCTCTGCACTTGCTTTTGGATCAACTAATTTTGCCGACAATCAAGATAACCAAAGACAAGGTAAGCAACGCTCTGGAAAAATGCATAAAAACCTTATGCAAAAACTGGACTTAAGTGAAGAGCAAAAATCACAAATGCAAGCTGTACGTGAGTCTTTTAAAACTCAAATGAC
>CAJQOG010000137.1 GCA_905479875.1 uncultured Gammaproteobacteria bacterium | reverse complement strand
CTTTTTTAACTATTCCATCTTCAAGTCTTAGTTTACGCATGAATTTATTGGGGCCAAAGTTAAAAACCATGACCTCAATAGTGACTGGAACTTCTTCATAGAAATAAGTTTGAAAAAGGTGGTCATAGCGACTACGGGTTTTGTAAATAGTTGAACTGGTATAAGTTTCTGGCTCATCACAGAAGCGTTCTATTTTAGAAATGTGGTCATTACGTAGAATTAATCGATTACCACAGCGCATTGCCCAGAGAGACTGGGTCAGTAAGCTACTGATAATTAAGATAATTGTGGCAATAACGAGCTTTTTCATAAACTTATAATACTATTTATTAGCTGAATTATTACTGAATCAAAGTTTATTCTATTCTTTGCATAGCTATATATTCACCATACACAAAGTACTTCTGGCTAAGACCTTTACGTACCAACTTCACTTTAACAAGCACTAACTCTTGATCTGACTTTTCAAAATAATAACTAACATGCTTCCAAACGTTAGTAGAATCACTCTTTACATAAAATGAAGTTTCAAGCACTCCTCTCAAAGGTTTATTTATTTTATAAGATTCTGGAATAGCTGACTGAAGAACATCATTTGGAAGAAAGTATTTATCAAATAATTCAACACTAGCCGAATATAAATATAAATCAGCATTTTTAGTTTTTAGCGTTTCATTTCTAGTGATTGAAATATATTCCTCAAATACTGAATTAATTTCAGTGTTCTCAACAATAGTCCAATCACCAAAAAATGGTTCTAAGTGCAAGCATGAATTATTTGAAGCATAAATTGTCTCAATTTTGCTCTCGTAACTAATTCTATAGTTGTGATTTGATACTACTAAATTTATTAAAATTAATCCTATAGTAGTAATCAACACTGCATTTAGAATGAGAGCAGTGCTTGTTACAAAAGACTCTCGAAAAGCCTGCTCTTTTTTTCCTACATAAAAAAACACTGCATTTAATATAAATAACAAGAAAAAAGCTATAGAAAATAGACTTAAGACTGAAGGTAATGCTGAATCTGTACGCGACCAAAATTCATCTGGCATATGACAGTTCACGGGTGTCGCTATCACAAACATAAAACAAAACCATAAAAGTAAGCCTAATATAATTATTGCTATACTCACAAACATCAAATGATATTGTTTCTGTGTCAGTTCATTCACCTTTATTTTATGTAACACTATGTTTTTATAAAGAATATCACAGTTATAAGTATGCGATTAAAATGAATATCTTTCTCCATTTCAACTTGAAATTTGCAACTTTTGTCACCATATATACACTCTATTCAGGCTAAAATAGCCTCATTAAATTTATCTTGGAATAATCATGGCTGAACCTATCGCTTGGCTCGCAGAAAAATACACCAACATCACCAGTTTTTTCACTCGCTCTGAAGCTGAAAGTAAAGCAAAAGGCTGGTTTAAAGGCGGAACTGCCATCCTTCTGATTCTTTTAGTCATCATGACCATCATCATGATGTGGTGGTCACGTGAACCTGACATTTTCTGGGTTACCTCGGAAATTGATAACAACCCTGTTGTCACAGGGTACTCAACCGTAGATACAGTAATCAAAGTTACTGAGAAATTACTGGATAAACCTGGTGGATATTTATCTAATGACAAAATGCCTCCAAGTGTTTTTATGGATAATATCCCCAACTTTGAGTATGGCGCTTTAATAACCGTGCGTGACTTGGTGAAAATCATGCGTAATGATTATTCTCGTTCGCAATCGCAATCCACAGAAGACAAGGATTTAAGCGATGCCGAACCGGCCTTTAATATCAGCAATACCAGCTGGATGATTCCAAGAGCCGAAGGCGAATACAGAGACGCCATAAAATCCCTTAAAAGTTATCGCGAGCGTCTAATCGACGATAACGCTCAAGATGGCCAATTCTATGCCCGTGCCGATAACCTAAGAGAATGGTTAATCGTGGTCGAGAAACGTTTAGGCAGTATCTCGCAGCGTCTATCTGCCAGTGTTGGGCAAGAGCGCGTGAATACCGATTTAGTTGGAGATAGAAACGCTGCTAATTCAACTGATCGCCCTGATATCCTAATTGTGAAAACTGATTGGTTAAAAATTGATGATGTGTTTTATGAAGGCCGAGGCACAGCATGGGCGCTTTTGCACTTTTTAAGAGCCGCTGAGTTTGATTTCGCACAAGTCCTGGAAGATAAAAATGCCACCCCTGGCCTTAGACAAATCATTAATGAACTTGAATCCAGCTTGGAACCACTGGGCAGTCCAATTGTCCTAAATGGTGGCGGTTATGGCTTTACCGCTAACCACTCACTCGTTATGGCTTCTTATTTATCTCGTGCTAACTCTGCCGTGATTAATCTAAGGGAGTTACTGGACCAAGGTTAATGTTTAGAAATATTCCATCTAATTTATCTAGTAAAAAAGCTTATCCAAATTTTTTGGTTAAGCTTTTTTTATGTGCTTTCTCTTTACTAGGCGCTTCGTTCTTTATACATGCCCATGAGTTAGATCGTTTGCACGAGCATTTAGAAAATAATTATTTTCGTGAAACTCCACGTGCAGTACAAATTCGATTCACTGCTCCTAAAATTGCAGGCGATGCCATCAAAATAGTTACGCGCTTTCAAGCAACAAAAGACAAACATACCGAAGTCGGAGCTGAAACCTTTTGGTCGGGCACATCCAATGACAACCAATATGCCAATATTCAAGCCTTTTCTGATACTGGCGAGCGCATGCTTTTAAAAAAGACTGGCGAAAAAAAATGGCGTGTAAATACCAATATTGGACAATGGGTAGAAATTCACTATTTTATTCAACCCAACAATAATGCCGACCAATCTAGCACCCAGTACCGCGCCATTTTAAACAAAGGCATCTTTCATGGAGCTGGACGTCTCTTCTTAGTATTACCTATTGATAAAATGAACGAACTACTGAATGTAAATATTCAATGGCAAGATTTTGAAAGAATTAATTGGCAAACTGTACAAGCCGTTGCGGCTAATCCGCAAAAAGATAAATATGAAATGGTCAGTAAAAGTGCTTTATTAAGCTCGGTATTCATGGCTGGTGATTTCGATTTACATCAAGTGCAAACACCTTATGGCATTGTAAAAGTCGCGATGCAAAAAAGTGATTGGCGTTTTACCGATGAAGAGTTTTCATCCTTAGCTAGAAAAATTGTACAAAGTGAACGTGAGTTTTTTAACGTTGACATTAACCCTGATGCTGAACCATTCCTTATCAGTTTATTAGAAGTGGATAGAAACCTAAACGGAATTTCAATCAGCGGAACCAGCTTACATAATAGTTTTGCCATGTTTGCCAGTCCAAAAGCTCAACTCATGCAAACGGACTATGGTGAAGCTAACACCACAATTGGCTTTGTTCTAGCCCATGAAATGATGCATCAATGGATTGGTACCCATTTGCAAACCAGTGAAACCCCTGAAACATTAGGCTATTGGTTTACTGAAGGTTTTACTGAATACCTAAGTTTACAAGTGCTTTATCAGTACCAACTCATCAACCTGCCTACTTATATTGATATGCTAAATGGGTTTATACGAAACTATTGGTTAAGCCCTCATAGAAATTTAAATAATAGAAAAGTAGCTGAAAATTTCTGGGCGGATGCTGGCATTCAAAAAATACCATACTTGCGTGGGTTTTTGATTGCTCTAAGCACTGATCAAAGCATGCGTATGAGAAGTAGTCTTCGTTTACAGGAATTGCTGCAAAAAATGTTAACTCAGAGCGATGGCATGTCTACTAACACAACTATTTCTAATCGAGCACTTCTTTATAATTTAGAAAAGCACATTGACAAAGAACATGCCAATCATTTGTTCGACGTGATACATAACGGAGACACCATAAAATTAGATGTTGAATTATTAAACCCCTGCTTAAAAATCCAAGATAAGCAATTTGGTGATTACGACCCTGGATTCGATCTAGATCAAAGCGAAGTTGATATGGTAATTAAAGGTTTATCAATTAGTTCTGCAGCTTATAAAGCAGGGCTTCGCAATGGTGATGAAATTGCAGGTTGGTCGTTTTCTCCAAATCCACTTGAGAAATCAAATGTTTCTATCTATATAGATAAGCGTGGCGGTGTTAAGACCTTGGATTTCTTCCCAGTAGATAAAACTACAGCTGTTCCGCAAGCATTTTTAATTAATAGCGAAAACTGTAACGCAATATTGTGAAATTTTTTTTAAAGTAGCATCTTAAAACTAAATAACAGAAAACAAGTTTCAAACATTCTACTTAGTACAACAATGTTCAGCTCAATCGAATAAAATACAGCCCTTATTTGAAATTTTTTTATTAGGGTTTAGTATGTCTACACAGTTCTCTTCATTCCAACCACCCATCCGCACTCTCATGGGCCCAGGCCCTTCGGATGTTCACCCTCGCATTCTTGAAGCGACTAGCCGTTCAACCATCGGACACTTAGACCCTGAATTCATTCGTATGATGGATGAAGTCAAAGTTATGTTGCAACAAGCGTTTCTTACTAATAACGCGCTTACAATGCCTATCTCAGCTCCTGGTTCTGCAGGTATGGAAGCTTGCTTTGTAAACTTAGTGGAAGCTGGCGATAAAGTTATTGTTTGTCGTAACGGTGTATTTGGTGAGCGCATGAGGCATAACGTTGAACGCTGTGGCGCTACGGCAATAATGGTGGATGATGAATGGGGAAATCCTGTTGATCCAACTAAAGTTGAAGACGCACTAAAAGCACATCCGGATACAAAGATTGTTGCTTTTGTGCATGCTGAAACCTCTACAGGCGCTTTGTCAGATGCAAAAACCTTGTGCGCTCTGGCTCAACAATACAATTGTCTGTCAATAGTTGATGCAGTCACCTCATTTGCAGGCTGTGAATTAAGAGTAGATGATTGGGGTATTGATGCTATTTACTCTGGCTCACAAAAATGCTTATCTTGCCTGCCAGGAATCTCTCCCGTGTCGTTCTCTGAGAAAGCGACTGAAGTCATTGCCAATAGAAAAACGCCAGTGCAAAGTTGGTTTTTAGACATGAGTTTAATTATGGGCTATTGGGGATCATCAAACAATGCCGGTAAAAAGAGAAGTTACCATCACACCGCTCCCGTAAATTCTTTATATGCCTTACATGAATCACTCGTAATGTTGCATGAAGAAGGTTTAGAAAATACCTGGAAACGTCATCACGACACTCACCTTTTACTTAGAGCAGGTTTGGAAGAATTAGGTTTTGAATACATTGGACAAAATGGCGCTCGCCTAAATCAACTGAATGCCGTAAAAGTACCTGAAGGCGTTGATGAAGCAGCCATGCGTTCGGCCTTACTGAATGAATACAATCTTGAAATTGGTGGCGGCCTTGGAGCACTTGCAGGAAAGGTAGTCCGTATTGGTTTAATGGGTCATTCGGCTAGGAAAGAAAATGTGGCGCTTTGTTTGGCCGCTTTGAAGGATGTTATTAAGTAGAGACAACTATAACGAATTCTAAAATACTCACGAATCCCCAGCGAAGGCTGGGGTCTAAAAGGTTTTGCGTATAATTCACTCTTGTATTTAGACTTTATTATTAAATTTCAAAAACTGGGTCCCAGCCTACGCTGGGAATTCGGTTCTTTATTCTTAATCTTCAAACCAACAAAGTCACTGCATAAAAACCCTTTTCATCAGTCCAGGTTTTCTGCTCTTTCCAACCAGTTCCATCGATAAGTCGCGTGAACTGTTCAGCTGAATATTTATGTGAATTTTCAGTATGAATACTTTCACCTTTAGCAAAATGGAAAGACTGATCAGCAATTGTCACATCCTGTTTTTGCGTACTGACTAAATGCATTTCGATGCGGCTTTTTTCGGAATTAAATCTCGCCTCATGTTTAAAGAAACGTAAATCAAAATCAGCATTTAACTCTCTATTGATACGACTTAGTACATTTAAGTTAAAACGTGCGGTTACACCTTTAGCGTCATCATAAGCAGCAAGAAGTGTGTCTACATCTTTAACTAAATCATAACCAAGTAAGAGATGTGAACCTTTACCTAACTGTTTATTAATTCTTGTTAGAAAGTCCTTAGCCTCTGCAAACTGGAAATTACCAATCGTCGAGCCTGGTAAAAATCCTAAACGCTCAGTTGGGCAACACTCAGGCATTGCAGGTAAATGTGCGAAATCACCCAGCAAGGGAGTAACTTCTAAATCAGGACGAATTTTTTTAATACTTTCCGCTGATGCTTCTAACTGCTCCATTGCTACATCAATAGGCAGATACTCAGTTAAGGACTTTAAATTAAGCACCATGGTTTCAGTGCGTAAACCTGAGCCTCCACCATATTCAATAACTCGCTTTATGGTTGGAAGAATCTCTTGAACTTCATCAACAATAGCATTCAGAATTGCATATTCAGTTCTTGGTAAATAGTATTCTTCTACCCATTTAATTTCTTCATATATCTCGCAACCACGCGTGTCGTAGAAATACTTTGGCGACAATTCTTTCTGGGGCTGTGAAAGCCCCTCTACAACATCTTGTAAAAATTGCTCGCGTTCTTTTTGCTCTTGCTCACTCGGAGCATCAACTAACTGCATATAAATCCTATTTGTTTACCCGAGATCTCTAGCCAAGCGCAGGCCAGTAAATTGCCAACGCTGATGAGGATAAAAGAAATTTCTATAAGTTGTACGCTCATGACTGTCACTGGTCACAGCTGAGCTCCCACGCAACACAAATTGATTGCACATGAACTTGCCGTTGTACTCACCTACCGCGCCTCTCGCTACCTTAAAACCTGGGTACGCCACATAAGGACTTTTCGTCCATTGCCAAACACTTTTAAATGCATCATTAAGACTCAAAGACTTAGCCGCAAGTTCCCACTCAAACTCTGTAGGCAAACGATAGCCGGACCAAGTAGCGAAAGCATCGGCCTCAAAATAACTAATGTGTTTTACCGGTGCATTAAGATCTAATTCATGCAAACCGTTTAGGCCCATTTCAAACCATATTCCATCGCGATACTCCCAATAAAAAGGCGCATGCCAGTTTTCATTTTTAACGGTAGCCCAACCATCAGAAAGCCATAACAAAGGTGTTGTATATCCATTATCTTCTACAAACTCTAACCAATCACCATTGGTAATTAAGTTTGATGCAATTTCAAATTCTGCAATATGCACTTTATGTTGAGGTGATTCATTATCATAAGAAAAACTTTGTTCTGCATTACCAATCAGATGAGTCTCTTCAGAAAAATTTAGCCAGTTATAGTTTTTCGAATTAGAAGAAAAATTAAACTTAGGATACGCAGTAGGACGCAAAGGATTTTGAGCAAATAGATGTAAGATGTCAGCTTGTAATAACTCTTGATGTTGTTGCTCGTGATTAATTCCCAAATCCAAAAGAAACTTAAGCTCATCATTAATTCCGTACTGCGTATCTATAAGAATCAACATGGCTTCATCTACATAAGTACGATAGGCAAGAATTTCATCTTTACTAGGTCGCGTAATCAAGCCGCGCTGTGAACGCAAATGTCGTGGTCCTGCAGACTCATAATAAGAATTAAACAAAAAGGCAAAAGCCTCATCATAGACTTCATAATCAGTAGAAAATTTTTGTAAAAGAAAAGTTTCAAAAAACCAAGTAGTATGCGCCAAGTGCCATTTTGCCGGGCTCGCATCCGGCATAGACTGCGCGGTCATATCAGCATCTGATAAATCTTTAACTAAAGTCTCAGTCAGCTCGCGAGTTTCGCGATACTTTGAAATAATGGTTGTTGGCATGTATACATAATAACGCATGTAGATAAAAGTATCTTGCCAGCATATTCTTACTTTAAAGCTAGCGCTAAAACGTATAGCATGTAAAAATACACTTATTCATTCAAGAAAACTAATATCCATAGGGTTCAACGTGACCGATAAAAAAACCAAACATAAAAATCATCATTTCGAAACACAAACAATACATGCGGGTCGAACTCAAGAAGACCAGCATGGCGCTCTAAGTACGCCAATCTATCAAAATGTTACTTTTACTTTTGATAATGTGGAACGTGGCAGCAAACTTTTTACGCACGAAGAGGATGGCTATTGGTATTCACGTAGAAATAATCCAACCACCAATGAAGCTGAACAACGCATTGCCATATTAGAAGCCACTGACGGCGCTATTGCTTTTAGCTCAGGCATGGGAGCCATTTCCGCAGCCTTAATTTCAAACATGAAAGCTGGAGACCATTTACTAGCAACTCCTTCACTTTATGGTTGTACTTTTACTTTAATGCATGAACTGTTGGCTAAGTTCGACATTAGCGTGACCCATGTAGATTTAAATGATATCTCTGCTGTAGAGGCGGCCATT
>CAJQOG010000136.1 GCA_905479875.1 uncultured Gammaproteobacteria bacterium | reverse complement strand
TGAAACCAGAAATACATCCAAATTACAGCAACATTACTGTCACATGCACATGCGGTGAAACGTTTGAAACGCAATCAACGCTTTGCAAAGACCTTAACGTTGAAGTTTGCTCAAAATGCCACCCTTTTTACACTGGTAAGCAGAAAATGCTTGATACTGGTGGCCGTGTGGATAGATTCCGCAAGCGTTACGCAAAACGAGGCTAGTCAATTTTTTTATATAAAACAAATGTTTAGTCATAAACAAGGGTGCTTCGGCGCCCTTTTTTATTGTCTATGATAAAATGGATGACTAAATTACATGTACTGTTTAACGTACATTTATGGGGCTAGCCGAATGTTAAATTTTGGGTTCAAGTCTTCTTTGTGTACTATTTAAGATAGTCTGTATGTGATTAGTTTTTCAATTAACCCAGTGAGTGCTCTAATGTCGTTTAAGAAATTATTATTTTTCAGCCAAGAATCTAACTCGCGCAAATCATCTTGCTTAGCCCTGATTTTATCTGGCTTTGCTCTGTTTCTATGCGCCTGTGCCACCAATCCAGCTACAGGCGGCAGAGATTTTGTAACTATGTCAGAAGACGGCGAGATAGCTCAAGGGCGTAAATTTCATCCTCAGGTTATGCAGCAGTACAAAGAATATGAAAGTCCAGTGTTACAGGCATTGGTTAAAGACATTGGTACTCGTTTAGCTGAAAGCAGTGAGCGAAGTCATTTAATATTTCGATTTACTCTGCTTGATTCTGATCAAGTAAACGCGTTTGCTTTACCTGGAGGGTATATCTATATCACCCGTGGATTATTAGCTTATTTAAATTCTGAGGCCGAACTCGCAGGTGTTTTAGGCCATGAAATTGGACACGTAACAGCAAGACATTCAGTGCGTCAGCAATCAGGTTCGACCTTAGCGGGTCTTGCAGGCTTTGCGGTTGCAATGAAAACTGGTAGCCGTGCCGCTTCTGATTTAGCGAATCTTTTGGGTACAGCTTTGATTAGTGGCTATGGGCGTAAGATGGAACTTGAAGCTGATTCATTAGGAGCACGCTATTTAGCAAAAAATAACTATACACCTCAAGCTTTGATTGATGTAATTAGTGTATTGAAAGATCAAGAGTTGTATGACAAAGAACGTGCCAAGTTAGAAGATCGTGAACCACGAGCTTATCACGGTGTTTTTGCAAGTCATCCACGTAATGACATAAGGCTACGTGAGGCTATTGAAGCAGCAAATGTTATTAATCCATCTGCACCTAAAGTGAATCAAAGTGAGCGAGAGCTTTTTATACAAAAGTTAGATCAGTTGGTTTTCGATAAGCCTGCTAGAGAAGGTGTTACCCGTGGGAATAGTTTTTATCATGAAGAACTCGATTTTACTTTTGACTTTCCTCAAAACTGGAGAGTAGAAAATCAAGCGAATTACATAGATTTATATGCACCTGCTAACGCGGCATTAATGCGAGTAGGTATGGAAGACTTGAATAAAAAAATTAGCCCACGAGAATTTCTACTTGAACGTGTTAATGTCAAAAAAATGTCGGATGATGAGGCAATCACAATTGACGGGATGGCTGCTCACACGGCTTTAGGCCGAGGCAGTACACCTTATGGAACTCGTACGATACGTTATACGGCTGTGTTTCATGGTGAAAAAGCCTATATATTCCAGGCAACAGCCAAGGATAAGAATGCGCATACTGCTTTTGATAGTGATTTTTTAAACACCGTGAAAAGCTTTACACGTCTAAGCCCAGAAGATAAGGTCAAAGCGCAGCCACAGCGTATTCAATTGCACCGAGTACAGGCAGGCGAGACTATCGAAAGTTTGAGTGCTAGTTCGCCAATTCCAGTCTACGCGGCGCAGCAAACACGATTACTCAATGCTTTATATCCGGATAAACAGCCGCAAGTTGGGCAATTAATTAAACTGGTACGTTAACATTTGGATTTAAGGATTGATTGAAAAATGCACGCAATTATCTTTTTCCTCGTTAATTTTGGCTATAAATTTTAGCTGAGCGTATATTTTTAGACTAAGTGCTTTTTAATCATTTGAGTTGCAGCGCACGGCTCACTATAATGATGCTCCGCAGCATGTTTGGCGTATATATAATAGAACATCAATTACAACCACGTTTAAATTGGATACAACAATGAGTGATAAAACTTTCAAACTTCATAACCTAGACGGCAGTACAATTTCAGAACTCCCTTTAGTGGAAGGATCCATGGGTCCTCCTGCGGTTGATGTCCGCAAAATTTTTGCTGACCAAGGTGTTTTTACTTACGACCCAGGCTTTGGTGCCACAGTAAGTTGCAGTAGTGATATCACTTTTATTAATGGCCAAGAAGGTGTGTTGTTATATCGCGGTTATCCAATTGAGCAATTAGCTGAAAAATCAAACTATATGGAAGTGTGTTACTTGTTATTAAATGGCGAGTTACCTAATCCAACAGAACTAGAAGGTTTTGTGGATAGCATTACTAATCACACTATGTTTAATGAATCATTATTGCGTTTTTATAATGGTTTCCACCATGACGCACATCCAATGGCAATGTTGTCTGGTGTTGTAGGTTGTTTATCGGCATTCTACCCAGGCGTAGATATGCATAATGCACATGACCAAATGGTTTTTGCTCATCGTATTATTGCGAAAATTCCATCAATGGCAGCGGCTTGTTATAAGCATTCATTAGGTCAACCATTCGTTTATCCGCAGAATCATTTAGATTACAGCAGCAATTTATTGAATATGTTCTTTAGTGTTCCAGCTGAACCATATGAAGTTGACCCTATTGCAGCAGAAGCTATGGATTTATTATTTATTTTGCATGCTGACCATGAGCAAAACTGTTCCACTTCAACTGTGCGTTTAGCCGGTAGTTCAGGTACAAATCCTTATGCTGCAATTGCTGCAGGAATTTCAGCATTATGGGGTCCATCGCATGGTGGTGCTAATGAAGCGGTTTTATCAATGTTGGCTGAAATTGGTAGTGTTGAAAATATTGATAAGTATGTTGCTAAAGCCAAAGATAAAAATGATCCTTTCCGTTTAATGGGCTTTGGTCATCGTGTGTATAAAAACTTCGATCCTCGCGCTACTATTATTCGTAAGATGTGTTACAAAGTATTAGAAAACCTTGGACAAGTTGATACTCCTTTGTTTGATTTAGCACTTAAGTTAGAAGAAGTTGCACTTAAAGATGAATACTTTATTAAACGTGGTTTGTATCCAAATGTAGATTTTTATTCAGGCATTATTTATAAGGCTTTAGGTATTCCAACCAGCATGTTTACGGTTATGTTTGCGATTGCACGTACTGTAGGCTGGGTAGCTAACTGGACAGAAATGATGAATGCTCCAAGCCGAAGAATTGGTAGGCCTCGTCAAGTTTATACTGGCGCTGTGAAAAGAGACTATGTAGGTATTGATAAGCGTTAATATATCTTTTTGTTAATATTAAAAAGCTGCCAATGGCAGTTTTTTTTATTGACTGGCTATTGTCAAATAGGATATTCTTATTAAATACAATTAATCTTAAATACTAAAAAGTCCATTCGATAAAAAAATAATTTTGGGGTTCATCTATGAAAAAACAACTAAGTTCAATAGTTCTACTATTAGCACTTGCTGCATGTACATCTGCACCTATGGCAGACACTGCATCTAGTCAAGTTGTGGAAGACAGTGTTAAAACGATGATTGATACAAGTGCGTGTGAAGGATTTGGTCCGCAAACACCTAGAGACATTGATAATGTGAATGGTACTAATAGTGTAGTTTTTCCTATGGCTCCTGCACCAGATAATATGAACCTATGTAATATTCATTTTCATAATGGTGCTGAAAATAAAGCGGAAGCTTTTTCGGTTAAAAAAATAGTTGATGAGGCCAATAAAGATTTTGGTGGATTTCAATGTGCGATATCAACTAACTTATCAGCTGCTGAGCTTGCTCCATATGAGGGCAACATGTGTGATGGTGTAAAACCTGGTGATACTATCGAAGTGCATTGGGTGCATTCTAGTTGTGATGTGGCTCCAGGCCCTGGCTTAGGTTCATGTTTATCAGATGCATGTGCAAATCCAAGTTTACGAGTGGAAACCAAAGTATTTACGGTTGTGAATGATCGTAACGCCATCAATATGTTAGATTATTCTGATGTAGTTCAACGTGGTGGTAAATATCAAGCTAAAAAATTACCTACTGCAGATGGCAACAACGTTTCGTTTTTAGGTTCTACTACTGGTCCTAAATATACGGAGCAATCTTGTTCGCCTTTGCAAGTTTCTTGGAATGTAAATTCTGACTGTGCCAAAGTCGATATACAAAGCTTAAGTAATTTCTGTGCTGATAATGTATTTGATGAAAATGATGCTCATGGCGTACGTCAATTGGTAATCAATCCAGAGTTATTGTCACCAATTCAATAAGAATCCGTTAGCTAAAAATAAAGAAGGCCGTTAATAGCGGTCTTTTTTATTGGGCTGGATGAATTAATTTTTATATGCTATTGATAAACTAGAGTAATCTTTGAATCGAATTCTTAATTATTTTTCTAGATTAAATCAGCGAGGTCTGAGCTGTAAAATAAAACATAAATAAATTAATATATCTAAACCTAGATAGAAAATGATTAGGATCGAACAATTAAAAAACCATGCTGGTTGGGAACTTAAAACCCAGCCCTGATTAAACACTTTGGGCGAGTAAATAATTTAAATTTAAACGCTTCATTGGGCGTGCATTTTCTTTGGATAAAGGCGCTTGTCTTTGCAACTGATGTGGCAATACTAACAACTCAATTTTATGTCCCTTAAAATTAAATAGAAAGCACGGATAGTCATTGTGAATTTCATTATTTATGCGCAGGCGTTTTTCACTAGCATCAAATTCAATGTCTTTATCCATTAACAAGGTTGCTATTACTCTCGGGTTTTCGCAAAAAATATGTAGGGTAATTGGAGTATGAGCAGTTGCGGTTCCTTGAACAATGCGTCCAGCGAGTAGTGGGTTGAAATGTGTAAATAGTTGCATGCAATCAATCGCTGCAGCACGTAAATTTTCTAGACGTGCTTCGGTGTTTTCTGCATCAAAAAGTTGCTGGTAGGCACGCAATGCTTCTTCAATTTCGTCATTACGTGGCATGCTGTGTTTAGGGTCTAGGCCTAACTGTTCAGCGGCTTTGCGTTTAGCTAATTGATAGTCGCGAATTCCATGTTCGGCAATAAGGCGGGCCGCTTGTTGGGCAACTCTTATTCTTAATTGTTGTGAGCGTACTGCTTTTTTTGCCATTGCTTCTCACCTAAGGTTTTGCAATACACCGAGTATAAAACAAGCTTTAATCTAAAAGCTAGAACTTTATCCTGTGAGTATACAAATCATTTCAAAAACTATTTAAAACAGAGATTCCTCTTCTTGTTGTAAAACCTCTTCTCCGTCTTCGCCAACAACCACGGTTTCTTCGCCATCAAAAAATAAAATATCGGTATTACTATCAGCTTGTGATTCGGGAAGATTGTAACTAAAGAACATTTCTTCCATACCGCTTTCGTCTTCTGGCTCAAGTAGCAGGCCATTTACAGGGTTGATGTTTGCTAACGTCATGCCAGGAGGGAGTTCATCAAAATTAGATTTAGGAATATTTTTTAATGCTGTGCCCATATATTCTATCCACATAGGTAAGGCAGCAACGCCACCATACTCACGTGAACCTAGTTTTTGCATATCATCAAAACCAACCCAGCTAATGGTAACTAATGAAGGCACAAAACCTGCGAACCATGCATCGCGCTGGTCGTTAGTGGTTCCGGTTTTTCCTGCTAAGTCTTCGCGCTTTAAAACTTGTGCTTTGGTCGCTGTGCCACGACGAATAACATCACGCATCATAGAATGAACAATATAGGCATTCTCTGAGGTAATAACTCTTGTTGCATAAGGGCTATCTGGATCTTCGGTAATATCTAGAACACGTTGATTTATCTTCTTTTTTTCTAGTTTTGCAATCTTAGAAAGTTCAACATCTACGGGTTTAAAGCGTAACGGACAAGTAGGACAAGCAGTTTTGGGCGCTGCTTCAAAAACGCGATTACCTTTTGAGTCTTCAATATAGTCGATAAAATATGGCTCAACTTTAAAACCACCATTGGCAAAAATTGCATAGGCTTTGGCCATTTGCATCGGGCTCATTGCCGCGCTACCTAAGGCCAGTGATAAATCCTTGCTAATATTTTCTGCAGGAAATCCAAAGCGCGTTAAATAATCCACAGTTGAGTTAATTCCCATTTCTTGCAATATGCGAATAGATACCAAATTACGTGACTTGGTTAGAGCTTCTCGCATGCGTGTTGGGCCATAAAATTTTTGCGAAGAATTCTGCGGTCGCCACGTGCTCTCGAGCTCACGATCTTCAAATACCACTGGAGCATCATTAAAGATACTGGCAGGCGTGAAGCCATGCTCTAGTGCTGCAGAATAAACAAAAGGTTTAAATGAGGATCCGGGTTGGCGTTGTGCTTGAGTAACTCGATTAAATTTACTTTTAACAAAATCGTATCCACCGATTAACGCTAGAATTGCGCCATCTTGTGGGTCTAAAGAAATAAGCGCTCCATCAGGTTCGGGTGATTGAGCTAAACGTAAACTGATTTCCCCATTTTTATTACTTACTTCTCTAACATAGATCACTGCTCCGGGATTCATTAAATCACTAAGCTGTTTTGGTTCTTCGCCAACTCTATCGCGAGTGATTTTTGGTTTCGCCCAAGTAATAGCTTCTTTGTTTAGTTGATGGCGCTGACCATTAAGGTCGACTAGTTCTGCAATGTCATTTTCGATACTCAGTACTAACATGCCTTTTAAAAAGCCAATGTCGGGATAATCGACCAAAAGTTTTCGCCAATCGGTATCAGTCATGGACTCAATATCGCTAGGTAAATTTAGTTGCCCAGCTAAACGCCTAAAGCCGTGGCGTTCATCGTATTCATGCAAAGCATTACGTAAACTAATATTACCTGTATTTTGTAAAGTGCTATCTAGGCTAGTAATGATTTGATAGCCATCAGAATAAATAGCTTCTCCATAGAGTTCTAAAGCTTGATTTCGTACCATCTCGGCAACATAAGGCGCTTCAACTTCAATTTCAGCACTGTGCACGTAGGTCTCAATAGGGGCAAGGTTGGCGTCATCGTGCTGAGCTTGGGTGATGTACTCTTGTTCTAGCATACGTCGTAATACATAGGCACGGCGCTTTTTAGAGTCGTCAGGGTTAGAGACGGGATTCAATCGAGATGGGGCTTGGGGAATTCCGGCAATCGTTGCAATTTCAGCGAGGTTCAATTCTTGCGGAATTTTACCGTAGTAAACTCGAGCAGCTGCTGAAACTCCATAGGCACGATGACCTAAGAAAGTTTTGTTTAAAAAGAGAGTGATAATTTCCTCTTTGCTCATTTCTTGTTCGATTTTTAGAGCCAGAAAGATCTCTCTTACCTTTCGCATGTAGTCTTTTTTGCGAGTTAAATAAAATTCTCTAGCTACTTGCATGGTAATTGTTGACCCACCCACGCGCTTTTCGCCGGTGGTGCTAAGTACCCATACAGCGCGGAGAATCCCGCGATAATCAACTCCAGGATGCTCAAAAAAACGATCGTCTTCTGCTGCAATAAAAGCATGGATTAATTCTAGGGGTAGTTCATCGTAAGTTGCTGGTATTCTTCGTTTTTCTCCAAATTGAGTAATGAGTTTTCCATCCCGAGTGAGCACACGCATGGGCTGTTGGAGCTTGACCTCACGTAAGCTTTGTACGTCAGGCAAACTGGGCTTAACGTAAAAATACATGCCAGCAATGGCGAGAAAGCCCATTAATGAGCCAATAACAGTAAGTCCGAGAAATATCTTCAGGAGGCGTTTTTTCATTAGATTTATAAGCTTTTTAGTGTTAAATTTGATGAACTAAGGGCCAAACTGGATGGCAGCTGAGTGCATTATAAGCCAATCTGTGTGTGAAAAATGTGAACTCTACGCTTGCAATGTAGCTTGTTTGTTATATAGTTGGGCACACTAATTAAGGTTCTGTGGTACATTTGTCTCACAAGTTACCGAACTAAAAGGAAAAAAGGGTGTTTTTTAAATCTAAAACAAAATCTGTTTTGGGGTTAGATATTTCGTCATCGGCGGTAAAGCTGATCGAACTTTCTAAGTCTGGAAAGAATTACAAGGTAGATTCTTACGCAGCAGAAGGCCTACCTTCTAATGCTGTTAACGAAAAATCCATTAGTGATATTGATGCCGTTGGTGAAGCAATTCGCCGAGCTGTTAAACGTTCGGGAGCAAAAACCACTGATGTGGCTGTTGCAATTGCTGGCGACGCTGTAATTACAAAAATCATACAGTTAGATGGAAATCTACCAGATCGCGAACTTGAAGAGCGTGTATTGATGCAAGCGGATCAATATATTCCGTTTCCAATGGAAGAAGTACGTTATGACTTTGAAGTGATTGGAGCTTCTGAGCGTGATCCAGATCTAGTTGATGTAGAGCTAGTTGCTAGTCGCATCGAAAATGTTGAGGCCAGAACACAAGCAGTTAAATCAGCTGGGCTAAATCCCAAAATTGTTGATATCGAAGAATTTGCATTGAGTAATGCATGTGATTTACTGCGTTATCAAATGCCTAATAATGGCGTTGAAAAAACTGTTGCGGTTATTGATTTTGGTGCAACGACATCAACCTTCGCAGTTTTCAGTGATAACCGTGTAATTTATTCGCGAGATTTTAACTTTGGTGGTTACCAGCTAACCGAAGATATCATGAATACATATGGTCTTAGTTACGAAGAGGCAGGTAAAGCTAAAAAATTAGGTGGATTGCCTAGTAATTATGAGCCTGAAGTTCTTGATCCGTTTATGGATGACATGACACAGCAAGTTAATCGTGCACTGCAGTATTACTTGGCCTCTAGCCCAGATCGTGAGCAACCACAGCAATTAATAATTTGTGGTGGTTGTGCAAATATTACTGGTGTTGATCTTGTGGTTAAAAGTAAGATTAATACCAACGTAGTTATTGGAAATCCTATTGGAAATATGACTTTAAGTTCTCGAGCAAAAAGTCAAAAAATAGAGAATGATGCTACTGCATTGCTAATTGCATGCGGATTGGCACTAAGGAGTTTTGATCATGCGTAAAATTAATCTCCTCGATTGGCGTTCTGAGCTTGTTAAGCAGAATCAAAAAGAAACAGGTGTTGCAGCTGCAATAGCTGTTGCCTTAGGTTTAGGTGCTTGGTTATTAACAAAAGGATATTTTGCTAATCAAATTTCTTTTCAAGAAAATAAAAATGCATACATACAATCTGAAATTAAAATTCTAGAGACGCAGATCAAAGAAGTAGAGGCTTTAGAAGAGACAAAGGCTAAGCTAATTTCTCGTATGAATATAATTGATGAGTTACAAAAAAGTCGCCCAGAAGAAGTAAGGCTCTTTGATGATATGGCCAGAATTATTCCTGATGGCACTTATTTTAAATCAGCTAAACAAACGGGTAAGCAAATAGTTTTTAATGGAGTAACAGAATCAAGCACCAGAGTATCTGCATTAATGCGTAATGTCGATAGCGTAGAAACTTTGAGTCAGGCTGATTTAGTTGGCCGTGGCATTACCACGGAACTACAAGGTCGTCGTCGAGTGAGTAACTTTGATTTATCAGCGATTCAAGTTCCAAGCAAGGCCGCTCAAGCAGGGAGTGAAGAATGAATTTTCTTGATGAATTAAAAGCATTTTCTGAAGACCCAACAGATATTGGTCATCGCAGTACTTTATTTAGATTCGTATTGGTTGGTTTTTTGTTTTTAATTATTGCTATTGGGCTTGTTGTTTACGAGTGGAAAGACAAGACTCCGATATTAGAAGGAATACAACAAAAAGAAAACGTCTTAATGCAATCTTTTAGAACAAAGCATAAAAAAGCAGTCAACTTAGAAGCATATAAAAAACAATTGGCTGATATGGAAATTACTTTTGAGGGTATGTTGAATCAGCTTCCTGGGAAAACGGAAATTGATGATTTACTAGAAGATATTTCTAATGCAGGAATTGGATCAGGTTTAGAGCAAAAAGTTTTTAAGCCTAACCCAGAAATTCGTAAAGACTTTTATGCCGAGTTACCTATAACTATCAGTCTTGAAGGTGATTATCACCAAATGGCCGATTTTGCAAGTCGTGTAGCTGCACTGCCACGGATTGTGACTTTGCATAATTTCAATATTAGTGGTGAAGGTGAAAATTTGAAAATGGATATTCAAGCTAAGACTTATCGTTATTTAGAAGATGACGAGGTGAACTAAGATGATAAAAATATTAAACAAAAGCCATCTGGTCATTATCTTATGTACAGCATTTTTATTTGCATGTTCAAATGATATGAGCGAAGTAAAAAATGCTATATCTGAAATTAAAGCTAGTACACCTGCAGATATTGAGCCAATTCCTGAGATTAAAGTATATGAAAAATATACTTACCAATCTACAAACTTACGTTCTCCGTTCATGCCTGACGAAGATGCAGAAGCTGATGCGGCTACAGCACAAGGTAATGGACTGCGACCAAATCCTAATCGCAACAAAGAGTTTTTAGAAGATTTTCCACTAGATACACTTACTATGGTTGGAACGCTGAATACAAACATAGTAAATTATGCACTAGTACTTACTGCTGATGGTTTAATTCATCAGATACGTACAGGAAACTATATCGGCCAAAACGAAGGGGAAATCCTTAATATTTCTGATCGTGGCATTGAAATTAGAGAACTAGTTCCTGATGGCTTAGGCGGATATATTTATAGAGCAAATGAGTTGCCATTACAAGAAGTGGAAACTTAATAAATTTTTAACATAAATTGATTGACTACATTTAACGGAAATTATAGGACTGATTGATTCAATGTAAAGGTGAACTCCCCAACACATTGTATTAGCAATAGGTAAATACTATGCAAAATAAGAAAAACAAAACCCTCGCAAAATTATTAGCAAGCACTCTGGTGGCAGGCTTTTTAAGCTTGCCCGCATTTGCAGGCGAATTACAGGATGTTAGTGTTGTTAATATAGATTCTAATACTGTTGAAGTGCGTTTCTTGCTTGATGAATCTGCGCCGCAGCCCTTGAGTTTTACCATTGACTCTCCAGCTAGAATTTCATTGGATTTACCTAACACTACATTAGGTGCTATGGAGCGTCGTAAGAATGTTGGCGTTGGTGTGCTGAATAGCATTATGTCTGCTGAAGCAAATGGCCGAACACGAATTGTATTAAGTCTCGATTCCATGGTGCCATACAAAACACGAACTGAAGGTAACTCAGTGGTATTAACCTTAGG
>CAJQOG010000135.1 GCA_905479875.1 uncultured Gammaproteobacteria bacterium | reverse complement strand
CTCTGGTATGGGCGTTTAAATTAATGTGAATTAATATTCACGGGAGAATGAAATATGTCATTATCTAATGAAGCAAAAAAAGCGGTCATAGCTGACCACAAACGTAGCGACAACGATACTGGTTCACCAGAAGTTCAAGTTGCATTATTAACTACCCGTATCAACGAGCTGACTAGTCACTTCGCTGACCATAAAAAAGATCACCATTCACGTCGTGGTTTATTACGTATGGTAAATACACGTCGTAAGTTACTAGACTACGTTAAACGTAAAGACCTAGCTCGTTACCAAGAGCTTATTGCAAAACTAGGTCTACGCCGTTAATTAGTTTTAAATAGCCAGTCTTTCGACTGGCTATTTTCGTTTTAGGTATATGTAAATATGCTGAAAAACATTCGAATTTTTAATTTCATGTATTGATTCTCTCGCAAGCCGTTGTTGGTTTGGTGAAATTAAAAAGTATTGTTGAGAGAGAAATTTATTGTGAGGAAATTACATAGTGTTTAATTTAGTTAAAAAAACGTTCCAAATGGGACAACATGAAATCAGCATCGAGACAGGCATTGTTGCTCGTCAGGCTGATGGTGCAGTAATCGTTAGTTGTGACGGTACAGTAGTACTTGTGACAGCGGTTGCTAAAAAAGAAGCAAAACCGGGGCAAAGTTTTTTCCCATTAACGGTTAATTATCAAGAAAAATTCTATGCTGCTGGGCGTATCCCTGGTGGTTTCTTTAAGCGCGAAGGCCGTCCAACTGAAAAAGAGACTTTAACTTCACGTTTAATCGATAGACCTTTGCGTCCTTTGTTCCCTAAAGGCTTCAGAAATGAAGTACAGGTTGTTGCTCAAGTTATGTCTATGAATCCAGAAGTTAATGCTGATATCTTAGCGTTGATTGGTTCATCAGCTGCTCTAGCATTATCGGGTGCTCCATTTAATGGCCCAATCAGTGCGGCACGTGTTGGTTACTCAAATAACGAATACATCATTAACCCAACTGAAGAACAGTTATTGACTTCTGATCTAGATTTGATTGTTGCTGGTACTCAGGACGCAGTATTAATGGTTGAGTCTGAAGCTAATATTCTTCCTGAAGACGTAATGCTTGGTGCGGTTATGTATGGCCATGAGCAAATGCAAGTTGCCATTGCAGCAATTAAAGAAATGACTGCTGAAGCTGGCAAAACACCTTGGACTTTTGATGCTCCTGCGATTGATATGGATTTATTCAATCAAGTTAAAGCTAATTGTGAAGGTGCTATTTCAGACGCTTACAAAATTACTGACAAACTGGCTAGACATGAGTTGGTTTCTGCAGCTAAAGCAGCTGCTGTTGAAGCATTAGTAACTGATGCAGAAGATAGTCCTAGTGCTGGTGATGTTAGAGCATTTGGTGATAAGGTAGAAAAAGAGTTTGTTCGTGCCAAAGTAATTAATGGTGATGCACGTATCGATGGTCGTGATCCGTTTACTGTACGTGCTATTGACGTACAAGTTGGAGTGCTTCCACGTACTCATGGTTCTGCATTATTTACACGTGGTGAAACACAGGCAATCATTCTTGCTACTTTAGGAACAAGTCGTGATGCACAGTTAATTGATGCTCCAGAAGGCGAGTCTAAAGATCAGTTCTTATTGCATTACAACTTCCCTCCATACTGTGTAGGTGAAACTGGATTCATGAGTGGCCCTAAACGCCGCGAAATTGGTCACGGTAAATTAGCTAAACGCGGCATGATGGCAGTTGTTCCAAAATTTGAAGACTTCCCTTACGTTCTACGTGTTGTGTCTGAAATTACTGAATCAAATGGTTCAAGTTCTATGGCCAGTGTTTGTGGTACTTCTCTTGCGTTAATGGATGCTGGTGTACCTATTAAAGCTCCAGTAGCTGGTATTGCTATGGGTCTAGTTAAAGATGGCGACAAGTACGTTGTGTTAACGGATATCTTAGGTGATGAAGATCATTTAGGCGATATGGACTTTAAAGTTGCTGGTACTGCTGAAGGTATTACCGCTTTGCAAATGGATATCAAAATCGAAGGTATTAATCGTGACATCATGGAGCAGGCACTTAAGCAAGCTTTAGATGCACGTTTACACATCCTTGGTAAAATGAATGCGGTATTACCTGCAACTCGTACTGAGATGTCAGATTACGCTCCAGTCATTACAACCATGAAAATCAAGACTGATAAAATTCGTGACGTTATTGGTAAAGGTGGTGCAACTATTCGTGCTCTTACAGAGCAATCAGGTGCAATCATCGAAATCGAAGACGATGGTACTATCAAAATCGCAGCTACTTCTAAAGCTGCTGGCGACAAAGCGATGGAGCTTATCAACCAAATCGTTATGGAACCAGAAGTGGGTCAGATCTATGACGGTAAAGTTGAACGTTTAATGGACTTTGGTGCGATTGTAAGTTTCTTGCCTGGTAAAGATGGCTTAGTTCATATTTCACAAATTAAAGAAGAGCGAATTGAAAAAGTTGCTGATCACGTGAAAGAAGGGCAAGTTGTTAAAGTTAAAGTGATTGAGGTTGATCGTCAAGGTCGTGTTCGTTTGAGCATGAAAGAAGTTGAGCAACCAGAAAGCTAAAACTGTTCCCTTGTGTAACTCAAGGTGACTATAACTAAAAAGTGATAATCAGCCGGTCAGTGGAAACACTGGCCGTTTTTTTTGTGTTGAATATATATATTATAAAAAAATAATAAATCGTATCGTGCTTATTCTTTACTTGCAGAAATTTTGTGCAATTCAAGTCTCCTACACGATGAAATTGTATGAATTTAATACCAAGTTAAGGAGTTTATAACTATTCAGCATAGGAAAAGATGTAGTGTTCATTGCGCAGTTCTTAACATAACATCAATTTTCTAGCATAATTTTAATTTTATTTCTGTGAACCAGTAGCCTTATTCTTAAATTAAATATTTATAAATCGTCATATTCGAACAATTCATAAGTTATAACTATAAACCACTGTTCTTTATGATTAATAATTCAACAAACTGTCCCACATATGGTACACTATTTGAGTGAATTCAGAGTTGGTAATAACCAAATATACAAATTAAAGCATAAATAACTGAAGGAAATTCCTAATGAGATCTGATAAAAATGCTATGTTTCCTTCGTTATTCAATACTAGGGATTGTTAATTAAACATGAATAGCTAGCATGAACTTCCTACATTTTAGTTAACTTGTAGGCATATTCAAATTTAACCAGAACAATAAATTCTTGAGGATAAAAAATATGCGTTTTATTAAAACAATATTTTGTTTCACCATACTTCTTAGCTTTAGCTTGCTTACTGTTAGTGGGCAGGCTGCAAACGCAACAAAGTCTTACGGTAAGGGCAACCCCTTTACTATTGAGCAGTTACCACCTGGACAATTTAAACAAAAACTTAAAGTTCTACCTGAACAAGCACAAAAGAATGCTCTTGCTTGGATGCATGAGCATAGTTTTACAGCATCAGATTTTATCGATTTACGTGTAGATGATAATGGTGGAATTTTCTATGAAGATCCAGCGCCTGCCAATACTGATGCAGTATCTAGTAATACACCGGTGCTAGAAGAATTATCGCTAGCAGAGACATTTTCTTTGCATAGTAAACCCGGTGCGTCACGCACCGTCTTCATAGATATGGACGGTCGAGTTGTGAGTGGCACAATCTGGAATCAGAACTCTGGAACCGACCCACTGTTAATGAGACCTTATGATTCGGATGGCGATGAGACCACTTTTTCACAAGCAGAGCTGAATGCAATCGCTGAAACTTGGAAGCGAATCGCGGAAGATTTTGCCCCATTTGATATTGACGTTACGACTGAAGAACCAAGCAGACTGGGTTCAAACGTGGGTCTTATTTTAGTCACTCCCAAAGCTGATCAAAATGGAAATAATATTTATAACTGTGGTTGTGGTGGTGTGGCATATGTAGGTGTTTGGGGTCGATCTGATTTTGCTTCACGCTACCAGCCAGCTCTTGTGTTTACAGATGGTGTAGGAACGGGAGCACATAACATTTCGGAAGCTGCTTCTCATGAACTTGGACATAATCTTGGCTTGTCACATGACGGTACCAATACAGCTGGCTATTACACAGGACACGGTGCTGGTAATGTTCAATGGGCACCTATTATGGGTGTAGGATATTATGCTGAAGTCACTCAATGGAGCAAAGGAGAGTATATAAACGCAAGTCAAACTCAAGATGATTTACAAATTATTCGCAACAATTTAAGTGATCGTGCTGATGATCATGACAATGTGAGTTTTGCAAATGCAACGCCCCTTAATGTTACCGGCAATAGCGTTGTTAGTACCAACCCTGTAAGTGATCCCTTTAATAACAACCCATTTAATAAAGGTGTAATTGAAAATCGTGATGATATTGACTTGTTTTCATTTACAACAGCTGCTGGTCAACTTGATTTGAGCGTAACACCGGGATGGATTGAAAATTTTAGCTCATCAAATAATCGTGGCATGAACATTGATATCGAAGCTACTCTATATGACTCAGACGGAGTAATGCTTGTTCGAAGCAACCCACAAGATGATACTTTTGCAAGACTCACTACAAGTCTTGAACCAGGAACCTATTATTTAGCCATTGATGGGATTGAACTTGGGGATGTGCTTGGTACTGGATACAGTGATTATGGGTCTTTAGGAAACTACTATATTAACGGTACAGTTCCAGAGGGAACAATTGGTGCACCAACAGCGAATTTCACTTTTACCTGTAATGAACTAAACTGTAATTATAACGCCTCAACCAGTGTTGATAATGAAGGTGACATTTCAAGTTACGCTTGGGATTTTGGTGATGGCTCTACTGCTACAGGAGTAAGCCCTAGTCATGCGTATGCTAATAATGGCAACTTCAATACAACATTAACTGTTACCGACAGCGACAGTCTTACAGACTCAATCAGTAAAACGGTTACTGTTTATGTTCCAATTGCACCAACAGCAAGCTTTACTGATAATTGTACTGATCTTAGTTGTAGTTTCGATGCATCAAGCAGTTCTGACGATATTGCAATTGCAACTTATATTTGGGATTTTGGTGATGGCAACACGAGTGCGGGCATCACTTCAACGCATAGTTATGCATCTTCTGGAAGCTATACAGTAAGTTTAACGGTAAGTGATAGTGACGGTTTATCAGATACGGCAGAAACCTCTGTTACGGTAACTGAACCACCACCACAAGCACCTGCAGCACCAACAAATTTATCAGCTGATGCTGTTGTTATTGGTAAAGGCAAAAATGCAAACTTAGTCTCAGTGGCATTAAGTTGGAATGATAATTCTAATAATGAAACAAACTTTGAGATTGAAAGTTGTATTGAGTCTGGGAAGGGTAAAAACAAAGTATGCAATTTCACGTTCTACACATCAGTAGATATGAATGTATCAAGCTACTTTGATTCGAATCCAGTCGCAAATTCACAGTACCGAGTAAGAGCGATAAATGAAACTGGAAGTTCTGCTTATACTAATATTGTAGAACCATAAATTTTTGATTTTAAGCATAGTTAATATTAAATATGTTTTGAAAACCTGACAGTTTACTGTCGGGTTTTTTTATGCAAAAAAAAGCCCCAGCAAAATAGGGCTGGGGCTAAAATATGAGTATATATTAATCTCAAAAGGGAGGAGTCAACATAGAAACATAAAGCTTCTTACTATTGATGCAGTGCATCATATAGCTTCCTTTCGTTATT
>CAJQOG010000134.1 GCA_905479875.1 uncultured Gammaproteobacteria bacterium | reverse complement strand
ACTCTAATAATACATCTCTATTCTTGCCAGATAATAAGTAATTGGTTTCTACTAACGAGTTGTATTCTTCCAATGAGATCAGTACCAAGTCCTTTTGATCCTTACGCTTTATAATGACTTCTTCTACATCATCAATGACGGAGTTTAACCAATGTTTCAGGTTCAATCTTAGCTCTGTATAGTTTATCACCTTCATAATTTAAAATTTCATTAAGCTTGCCTTGCAAGCTTTGAGGATTACTCATGTCTTTACGCCCTAGTGGACGCACTCCCCATCAAATACGCGACTTAAGTTTTCAGCGCGGCTTTACAAAACACTCAGCTGGTTCGGTTTTAGTCTCTTGTGGAGATACGCGTGTTTTGTGTACCGCAAGTGTTGAAGATCGTGTGCCACCATTTTTACGTGGAAAAGGTCAAGGTTGGGTCACTGCTGAATATAGTATGTTACCCGGCGCAACTCACACACGTAGCGGTCGTGAAGCCGCACGTGGCAAACAAAGTGGACGTACTCAAGAGATTCAACGTTTAATTGGTCGCTCACTAAGGGCGATTATTGATTTGCAAGCATTGGGTGAGCGAACAATCACTTTGGATTGTGATGTTCTTCAAGCAGATGGCGGAACGCGGTGTGCTTCAATTTCTGGTGCTTATGTTGCCATGCATGATGCTGTAGAAAAATTGCTAGCTGACAAAGTCATTAAGAAATCCCCGTTACATGGTCAAATTGCAGCTATTTCGGTTGGTATTTATAAAGGCGAACCAGTTTGCGATTTAGATTACGCTGAAGATTCAAATGCCGAAACAGATATGAATGTCATTATGAATGAAGCTGGTGGTTTCATCGAGATACAAGGCACGGCCGAAGGTCACGCTTTTAAACGTGAAGAAATGGATGCGTTATTGAATCTTGCGATTGGTGGAATTGAAGAAATACAGCAAGCACAAAGAGATGTTTTAGGTATTCAATAAGTTTTTATGACTTCTACCCTCTCAAAAATAGTTCTTGCCAGCAACAATGCTGGCAAGTTAAAAGAGTTACAAAGCATGCTGGCGTCTCTTGGGCTTGAATTGCTTTCGCAAAAAGATTTTTCTCTACCCAGTATTGAGGAAACAGGTTTATCCTTTGTTGAGAATGCCATTCTTAAAGCACGTTATGTGGCTAAAGAAACGGGGCTTCCAGCTATAGCGGATGATTCAGGCTTATGTGTTGATGCTTTGGGCGGCGCCCCTGGTATTTATTCAGCACGCTTTGCAGGAGTGGATACTACAGACTCATTGAATAATCAAAAACTTTTACGAGAATTAGATGGAGTCGAAGATTCTCAACGTGGAGCACATTTTCGTTGTGCCTTAGCTCTTGTACGACATGCTGAAGACCCTGTTCCTATAATTTGTGAAGGTGTTTGGCATGGGCGAATATTGCATGAGCTTAGTGGAGTCAATGGCTTTGGTTACGATCCATTGTTTTATGTTGAAGAGCTTGGCAAAGCCTCTGCAGAATTGAGTCCTGAGATTAAAAATCAGCATAGTCATAGAGCTAAGGCTTTAACATTGCTAGTTCAACAATTGGCTTAATAAATTCTCAATGACCTTAAGCTCAAATCTCTCTCTCTACATCCACATTCCATGGTGTATAAAAAAATGCCCCTACTGTGATTTTAATTCACATGGTTTAGACAGGGCAAAAAGCAATACAGATTTTCCCGAACAGAATTATGTTCAGCGGTTACTGCAAGATTTGAAATATGATTTAGAGTATTTTAATTTAAAAAAATCACAACGAAAAATCCATAGCATATTTTTTGGTGGAGGTACCCCAAGCCTTTTTTCAGCTCAAGCCATTGGCGATATTCTTGAGGGTGTTGCTAAGCAAATAAGCTTCACTGATGATTGTGAAATTACTTTAGAGGCAAATCCTGGAACCTTTGAGTCAGATAAGTTTATTGGTTTTAAAGCCGCTGGTGTTAATCGTTTATCGATTGGTATTCAAAGTTTCAATGAGCAACATCTAAAACGTTTGGGCCGCATTCATGATTCAGGTGAAGCATCTAAAGCGATACAAATGGCTTTTGATGCCGGTTTTGAAAACGTCAATTGCGATTTGATGTATGCCCTGCCAGAACAAACCATTGAGCAGGCTATTTCTGATGTTCGCAAGGCTTTGCAATTTCCAATAAATCATCTCTCGCATTATCAACTTACTTTAGAACCAAACACATTATTTGCAAAATTTCCGCCGCCGTTGCCTGACGACGACATTGCATGGCAAATGCAAGAAGAGTGCCAACAAGAAATTTCTGATAATGGTTTTGAGCAGTATGAAGTATCAGCGTACTCCAAGCCAAATCAGCGAAGCCGACATAATTTAAACTATTGGCGGTTTGGGGATTACTTGGGCATAGGAGCCGGAGCGCATGGGAAAATTACTATTTCTGATGGCCAAATTTTACGTACGGCTAAACCACGTCATCCGAACCAATATCTGAGCAATGAATTAGGTAGCTCATTTATTAATACTAAGTCAGTGGCTGAGAGTGAGATAGCTTTTGAGTATTTTCTTAATCGATTGCGTTTGTACGAGGGTTTTTCATTAGATGAATTTTCCCGTCTCACTGGCTTGAGCCATGCTGACATCCAGCCTTATCTAGATAAAGCCGTTACAAATCAATGGTTAATTCAGGATAAGCAACAACTTAAGACTACAGAGCTGGGACAAAGGTTTATGAATGATTTACAGGCGCTATTTTTAGCAGACTGAATTTATGCTAATGTTTCCAATCTTATCTCAGTGTTTTAATTTCTAATACAAAATTCTCAAGGTCAATTATGTCTAAAATTTCTAAACTGCTAGTTTTCTCTGTGTGCAGCATTTTGTTGGTAGCTTGTTCAGCCAATAAATCAAACACTCCACCTGTTAAAGCTGATCTTAATTTAGAGTACGAAAAAATTACCTTAGAAAATGGCCTTGATGTTATTTTCCATATCGACCGTTCTGATCCAGTGGTTGCAATTAACTTAGCAGCCCATGTAGGTAGTGCTAGAGAGACTGCGGGTCGTACTGGTTTTGCTCATTTATTTGAACATTTACTTTTCCTTGATTCAGAAAACCTTGGTTATGGTGGTTTGGATGAAATGAACACTCGCATAGGTGGCGAAGGAACCAATGGTTTTACTACCCACGATATGACGCAGTATTATCAAGCTGTACCCAAGGATGCTTTAGAAAAAGTGATTTGGGCAGAGGCCGATAAGCTTGGTTGGTTTATTAAAACCGTTAGTCAAAATGTTATTGATAAAGAAAAGCAAGTCGTAAAGAACGAAAAACGTCAACGCGTA
>CAJQOG010000133.1 GCA_905479875.1 uncultured Gammaproteobacteria bacterium | reverse complement strand
TTAAAATTAATATATAGAAAAAATCTTATCACTCGGATTAACTCTTCCATTAAAAAAGCCTCGTAAACGAGGCTTTTTTTAGAATTAATAAAAGTCTAACTCCTCATAATCTTTATTAGCTTTCCTTTTCTTCTTTTTTTTTAGAGTTATTTCGCTTATCAAGATAAGCATCATTAGAATAATCGGAATCATCTGTATAAGAACTTCCTGTTTTATATTCGTCATCTCCGTCATAAGCATAATCACTATCTGATTCGAAATCATAATCAAAATCTTCATCACTAAAGTAATCATCAAACTGTTCGTTAGAAATCGCTTTTGAAACATTATTACGTGAATTTGGTTTTAACCGTGGCACGTCGTGTACTCCTATAAATATTATATAAAGGTGTGTAATTTCTAGATTACATTTACTTTATATCGCAAATTTGGGAATTTGGAAATACTTATTTTCAAACAAAATAAGCATTACTTATTCAAAAAAATCAATCCCTCACAACAACGATAAATTATTGTTTTTTATAGATTTTTTCTATAACAGCACTCTAACAGTGACAATAAACATTGAAGCTAAGTATTACCTAACACCTATAGTAGAATATTTTAATCAAAAATGCGATGATTTTCGTCATGCTTTTTAAGGAAAAAATCTACATTGCCACACACCAAATAACAATCCAGAAAAACTCAAGGTAGTTCCTATAAGAGTGATATAAATCCTGATAAATTAGTTGACTATTTAAACCATTTATATGGAGTATTTCCTGCAACTTTAAAATAGATAAGCATATTGATCATATGGGTTATCAATAAAATAATCGATAGCCCCAATGCCCAGACAATTTCTCTAAAATGCAGGTGAGCTTGAGCACTAAACAATAGAAACCCTATTAATGCTGTCCAAATACCCATTAGGCTAAATGCTTTTAAATTTTTCATTCTATTCTCTTATTATTCAATTAATTTAATTTTTACTTTGATGTCAGATTTAAGTTCAGATTGACAGGCTAGAACATAACCTGCTTCAATTTCTTCTTGACTCAACACGTATCCAAAATCTATTTGTGCTTTGATATCACCTAATAAAACCTGAGACTTGCAAGTACCGCAACTACCGACTTTACATTTGTGTGGCCAAGCAATACCAGAACTTAAAGCAGCATTTAGCAATGTCTTACCCTTCTCTACTTTCAAAGCAATGGTATTGGAATTTGTTTCTATATCAGCGATATGGTCTTTACTTTTTTTAAATAAGTTAAACATAATTTTAACTCTGTATGCCTAGTGCTTTAAATTTATTAGCAATAGAAACTTCAGCATCCGTTGCATAATTTTTATCCCAATCGTTTAGAAGTTTTTTTACAAACCTTCTAAATAATGGAGGAATTAAAGTTAGAACAAATAATGAAAAATAACCTATTCCATAATTTGGTGCGCCTACATCATCCAGTTCCCAAAAATAAGTCTCACCCCTTACATGATGATCGCCTTGTCTTCCTATCTCGATAAAAAACCAACTAGTGAAAACATTATCATTATCCCAAGAATGTCTATGCTCAACTGGCTCACCAGGATTTCTAATTAATCCATAATGTCCCATAAAATTTAAAGCTTCTAATAAGAAGTTAGAAATTGCCCAGACTGTAATTAAAGCGGCAACACCATATAAGCCACCCGCCCAAACAAATAGGAATACTGAAGGCAGACTGTATAAGTAACCAATTATCCATTTATTTTTAAAGCTTAAAGTTGATTTTCCTTGTTTACGTAATTTTTTCTGCTCTAAGTCATATGAAAATTTTGATTGACCTGCATGTGATAACCAAGTGTGTGCATAAACATTTCTGCCCCTTGGTGCTGTTGCAGGATCATCTTCATGGCCCAAATCTAAATGATGATTGTAAACATGAGCATAGGTAAAGTGTGCAGAACCACTTAATGCCATAATTAATCTAGATACAAAAAAACCTTCTTTCTTATTGTGCGAAAGTTCATGACCATAAATGATTCCTAAACCAGCCCACAATGCCGTAGATAAAGTTGCGCCGATAAGATTAGTTAAAGTAATACCCGTTTGATAGTTAAGAACACCTATCTGTAAGGGCTCAATACCTACTCCAGAGGTGAATTGAAAAAGCCTCCAAGCTAAGACAATCTGCAAAAGAATAAATACAGGAAGCATGATGTACATGACAACATATTGAAATTCTTTAACTCCATAAGATTCACCATCTTGATTTTTTTCAGCTCTCAAATGAATATCTTTGGTTAATGTATCAATAATGGTATAAACACCAAATAAAAATACACCTACCCAGGCTAACAGACCGCCTAATATAATTCCGAAAATGGTAAGCAAGGATGAAACTGGCACAATTAAATAGCGTGCGTTCACGAAAAGTTTCATTAGAAACTCCTAATTTATAAGTTAAATCCTGTGGAATATATTTTCCGTTTTAGCTCATTATTTTGAATCGCGGCAATAGGATCAAATCACGATTTTCATATATCTTATTCTTTTTTATTTTTAGCGCTAGTAAGTATTTGTTATGTCTTAATAATTTTTAGTTATTTATAGTTCAAATACCTCTCATACATTTCCTACATCCATGTAGGTCAGATGCAGGAGGTAAAGTGAAGCAGTTGCCTAGAGAGAAAGAGAGAGAGATTAGACTAGTATCATCCTGATACTCGGCCTTCGGCCAGTCATAAATGGCGATCCTGTCATTTAGTCGAACCCTCTTTTAAGTTCAAATCTCTAACCATCTCAAACAGTAAAAACAAAAACACCACCGCAAGGGTGGTATTTTTGCTTTTTATTGGCGGAGAGAGGGGGATTCGAACCCCCGATACGCTATTAACGTATACACGCTTTCCAAGCGAGCGCATTCAACCGCTCTGCCACCTCTCCAATTTTTACTTAAGAAAATTAATTTAATAAACCTTTCTTCTGAGTCTCGCTCGCTTCAATCGCATGAGACTTCATATCATCCTGATATTTGCCCTTCGGGTAAGCTAAAGCTTATCCAAGTTTGTTCCATACAAACTTGTCAACCGCTCTGCCACCTCTCCGTGTTTTTTCTAGATTTAAATCTTAGGCGGCTTCTCTAAACAATTTCCAGACGCATCTTTTTGAATATTTGTTTTGTCAGTTACAGCAACCTTAGGAGCAAGGTCTTCATTATCTGGTTGCTCTAAATCAGACGGCACTTGTATCGGCCCTTGTGAATTTGCACCACGATAAGAATGATAATCATCACAACCAACATTTGCACAGGCACTCAATGAGAGAGCCCCTAAAGAAATGATTAGTGTTTTATAAATTGCTTTCATTTTTTCTCCTAAATACTCTAGTCAAATTGATTGACTCATAACGAGCAAGCTAATGGCATATTATATCAGCTATTGATGCCCGCTTTATCCATAGCTGCTTGCATTATCGCTTGACCATTAGCGGTTAATGGCATCAATGGTAAACGTGAAGTTTCTGATTTAATTTTACCCATTTTTTCTAAAGCCCATTTAGCCGGGCATGGATTTGGCTCTTTAAATAGATCACTATGTAAGGAGATCATGTTCTGATCAATTTTAAGTGCTTTAGTTGCATCTCCCGCCAAAGCAGCTGCACACATTTCGCTCATTTCTTTGGGTAAGAGATTGGCGGTTACCGAAATTACTCCGTCGCCACCTAATGAAATAAATTCTCTACAACTTAAATCATCCCCACTCAATAAGGCAAGCTTACCTTTGCACTTAGCGGTAATTTCTTGAATACGATTATCGTATTCTTTAGCTTCTTTTAAACCAATAATTCGAGGGTGCTCAGCAAGTTCTAAAACCGTTTCTGGCAACATATCGGCCACAGTTCGCCCAGGGACGTTGTATAAAATAATTGGTAGGTTAACAGCATCAGTCACCGCCAAAAAGTGTGCTTTAATGCCTTCTTGTGAGGGTTTATTGTAATAAGGAACCACAACTAATAAAGCCTCTGCTCCAGCCTTTTCAACGGCTTGACTCAACTCAATTGAACTTGCTGTTGAGTTTGTGCCAGAACCAACAATTAAAGGAAGCCGGCCATTAATTACTTTCTTACTAAATGTAACTAACTCTACAACTTCAGATTGTTTTAAAGTAGGAGCTTCACCAGTAGTACCAGACACTACTATTGCATTCGTGCCTGACAAGATATGCCATTCGAGCAAATTACGCATACTGTCGTAGTCAATACTGCCATCGGTATGCATAGGCGTAATAATGGCAACAATGCTGCCGCGTAAATTAATTGAGTTTGAATTTGCCATATTACTTATATAAAAAAATTGTGAATATTAATATCTTAAGAAAATAAAACTAAATGCTGGTTTTTTCAGCCTTTCGAGTTGTTTCTCTCGCATTTGTATTTTAATTGTTCATTAAATCGTACTTTAGACTTGTATTTTAGCGAGTCTTTTTGCTATTGTAACTAAAACACAGCAAAGACCTACATTACTTGAATAAACTTACACTTCCACAGTGTCACCTAAATGTCTTAAACGACTCCGGTCTTAAGTTTACATACGTATATATAGCGATAAATAAAATCGCTAATCCTTTTTTTAAACAATTAGTTAATCCGATAATTTCAAGAAAAATTCTATCAACTGGCTGGATTAACTTTCAATAGCGCATGAGTAATAATAATGAGTACTGTAAAACTAAATCGTAAAGTCAAAAATTTAAGTGCAGCAATGACATCAGAGTCAAAATTTTCCCTTAAGGATTATGCTGATAAAAATATAGTCATTTACTTTTATCCAAAAGATTCCACTCCTGGATGCACTATCGAAGGACAAGACTTTAGAGATGCAAAAGCAAAATTCACACGACAAGACACTGTAATTTTTGGAATTTCAAAAGACAGCATTAAGTCGCATGAAAAATTCAAAGAAAAACAAAAATTTAACTTTGAGCTCATTAGTGACGAAGACGAAAAAATTTGTCAATACTTTGATGTTATAAAAGAAAAAAATATGTATGGTAAAAAATACATGGGTATAGAACGTAGTACTTTTTTAATTGGCAAAGATGCAAAACTAAAGCAAGAATGGCGTAAGGTAAAAGTAAAAAATCATGTTGTTGAAGTATTAGAAGCAGTTAAGGCTTTAAACAAATCAGAAAAATAATTTTTCACTCATCGCAAGGATCTTATGAACGCAATCCTGAACGCAGGCAAGAAGAAAAACAAAAAACTCTTTGTATTAGATACTAATGTTCTAATGCACGATCCAACGGCTTTATACCGTTTTGATGAACATGACGTTTATCTGCCTATGGTTGTGATTGAAGAATTAGATGCCGGTAAAAAAGGCTTGTCTGAACCTGCCAGAAGTGCGCGACAAGTAAGTCGTTTTCTTGATGAATTAATGACAGGGATACCACTGGATGAAATAAATCTTGGTATTCCACTACCCTATGCGTTTTCTCGCCACAATAATGATAAAACTGAAAAAGAGTCTGGTCGATTATTTTTCCAAACGCAAGTACTCACTCACCAGTTGCCTGCAAGTTTGCCTGGAAGTAAAAACGATAACAATATCCTAGCAACAACACTTGCACTGATTGAACTAGATGATACGCGCCAAGTTGTATTGGTATCGAAAGATATTAATCTACGTATCAAGGCCACTGCTTTAGGTGTTTATGCTGAAGATTATTTTAATGACAAAACTTTAGACGATGTTGACTTACTTTTTACTGGCACAGAAGAACTGGATGAAGAATTTTGGGATGCCCATAGTAAAGATATGGAATCGTGGCAAGAAGAGGGTCACTCCTATTACCGTATGCAAGGCCCACGAGTTGAAGAGTGGTATGCAAATTTATGTTTATATGATGAAAAACAAAATTTTTCAGCCATTGTTACAGAAATCGAAAATGATAATTCGGCTTTAATTCGTCACGCTAGTAATTATTATAAAAATGACATCTGGGGCATTAAAGCTCGTAACCGAGAACAAAATTTTGCTCTTAACTTACTCATGGATCCTGAAATTGATTTTGTAACCGTATTAGGTGTTGCTGGCACAGGTAAAACATTGCTGACACTTGCGGCAGGCTTAGCCCAAGTGCTTGACCAAAATCTTTATTCTGAAATTATCATGACACGCGTTACCGTTCCATTAGGCAATGACATAGGCTTTTTACCCGGAACCGAAGAGGAAAAAATGGAACCGTGGATGGGAGCGCTTATGGACAATCTCGAAGTACTTGCCAGTCCACAAGAAGGTGGAAGTTGGGGCCGTTCGGCAACCAATGATTTAATTCGTAATCGAATCAAAGTTCGCTCTCTTAATTTCATGCGCGGCCGTACATTCTTGAAACGTTATATTATTGTTGATGAAGCCCAAAACCTCACAGCCAAACAAATGAAAGCACTCATCACCCGCGCAGGCCCTGGAACTAAATTAATTTGTATGGGTAACATCGCGCAAATTGATACACCATATTTAACTGAAACCACATCAGGGCTTACCTATGTTGTAAATCGTTTTAAAGACTGGCCTCATTCAGGTCATATAACTTTATTACGTGGCGAGCGTTCTAGGCTAGCGGATTATGCAACTGAAATTCTCTAATCATTAATATTCCTCATTCAAAACAGTGCTTTAAGACTTTATTAGCAAAGTCTTATTCATACTAACAACTACCCTTTTTACGGTTTATATGCTGTAATTGGTTTTTACATAAATAAAAAATGGACTGCATTATGAAATCACCTATTTTTAAATTAACTGCCTTTGGTTTAAGCCTCTCACTCACAACAGTTCTGTGTGCTGGCGGGTTTCAATTAACAGAAATGAGTGCAAAAAAATTAGGACAAGCAAATGCAGGAGCTGCAGCCTATGCCGATGACGCTACCACAATATTTTTTAACCCGGCCGGTCTTGCTAAACTTGAAGGCAAGCAAGTAACAACTACTGTATCGGCAGTTAATATTGAAGCCGATTTTGATAAAACTAGCGCTACCGATGCCATTGGCAATCCATTAACAGGTGGCGAAGGTGGTGACATTGCTGAACTAGGAATTATTCCAGCAACTTTTTTTGCTAGTCCTGGAGATAGTGTTTCTTGGGGAATTGGAATCCACGCACCGTTTGGTTTAACCACTAATTATGATGACGATTCAATTTTTCGCTATCAAGCCGATGAATCTGCTGTAACTATTATTGACATCAACCCTGCAATCGCATGGGAAATGAGCGAAAATTTTGCTGTTGGCTTTGGTTTAGATATTCAATATATGCATGTTGAGCTTTCCAGTGCGGTTGATTATGGCGCTGTATGTTTAGGTGCAACTATGGATCCTGCCCTTTGTGGAAGCTTTGGGTTATTACCTCAACAAGCCGATGGATCAAATACTGTTGAAGGAGATGGTTTAGCATTTGGCTGGAATCTCGGCTTTATGTGGGATGCTAATGATGACTTAACTATTGGCTTAAGTCATCGCTCAAGTGTAGAGCATGAATTAGAGGGTGAAGCAGTCTTTACTAATACGCCAGCCTTATTTGCCAGCATGGGTTTGTTTCAAAACGGTGATATTGAAGCTGAATTTAATACCCCTGAATTAACCATGCTAGCCGCTAAATGGGACTTAAACGACAAATGGACTTTAGCAGCAGACATTTCTCATACTAAATGGAGTAACTTAGAAGAGTTACGAATTGTATTTGATAACCCAGCCCAACCCGACAGTGCTGAAGCGTTTGAGTGGCAAGATGTTCAACGCACAAGTGTTGGTCTTGAGTATAAATATGCTGATGATTTGACTCTTCGTACGGGTTATTCTTTTGATGAATCACCCATTAATGAAGAAGAGCGTAGCGTACGACTACCAAGTACAGACCGTCAATGGTTTGCTGTTGGAGCCACATATCAGTGGTCTGAAAAAACTTCCATTGATTTAGCTTATGTACGTTTATTTGCTGATGACCCAATTGAATTAGACCGCACTGGACCAACAGGTGATCGAATTGTAGGAAATTATGAAGCTGAGGCAGAAATTGTCTCTTTTCAGCTAAATCATAGTTTCTAAGTACTTCGAGCATTTAATTTAGAAGCCTCAAACTATGTAGTTTGAGGCTTTTTTGTTTTTATGCTTCTAACTCAATCACATAATCAGCTATTATGAACTTTATCTAGCCGCCTTAGTCTCTAAAACATGATAAAAAAATTCCTAATCAGCTTTCTTACATTCCTCATGATAACCGGCACTGCTTTACAAGCTGCCGACGATATTTCGTCAAGAATTCCTGATTTAGGCCAACCAGAAAATCGTTATTTTTCTCAAAATCTTCAAGCACTGTATGGTCGGTTAATTTATAACGAGTTTTATTCAAATTCAGCTTTTGTAAAAAATCCAATTGTTGATGACTACATCAATAATTTAGGACTCAAAATTTTTGCACATGTAAGTGACTCTCGTTATATTCCGCGTTTTTTTGTAGTTAAAGAAAATCGTATTAATGCCTTTGCCTACCCTGGTGGAACGATTGGTGTACATACTGGCTTGATTCTTGCCTCACAAACAGAGAGTGAACTAGCGGGTGTTGTTGCTCATGAAATTAGCCATGTCAGCCAGAACCATATTGCTCGCTCGATTCAAAATTCTGCCAAACAAACTCCTCTGCAAATATTATCGTTACTTGCCGTAGTGGCGGCTGCAAGTGCGGGTGCTGAGCCTGATGCGATTGCTGGCACATTAAACCTTACCCAAGGCTTGTTAGCTCAAAACTCCATAAATTTTACTCGTAGTCAAGAAACTGAAGCTGATCAAGTTGGCATTAGACTTATGGAAAAAAGTGGTTTTAGTGTCACCGGTTTTAGAGATTTTTTCAATCGCTTAGCAAAAAGCCGCGGTAGCGATTCACTATTCCCAATACCTGAAATGGTCATGTCGCATCCAAAACCTTCAAGTCGTATTGCTGAAACTAATTCGCGCATGACTCCTGAAAACAGTCGCGCTGTACCCAATAGTTTAAATTATGAAATAGTTAAGTCTTTGATTGCTAACGAACACAGATTGGACGATGTACTTTATAGAAACATAACCGATACTTTTTCAGAATCAGGGCGTAAGTTCGACAAAGCCATTAAACTTAATTTAACTAACCCTGATGCGGCTATAGGTATATTAGAGAATTTAAATAAAATAGAGTTTAATCCTGATATCCATCTGCAACTGGCTATGATGCAACTGGGTAAAGGTGATTCAGTATCTGCATTAAAAACGGTTGATAATGCACTAAGGCTATTTCCTAAAAATACGCTATTAACCATATTTAGGGCTGAACGCCTAGTTGAACAAAAGCAATATAGCCTTGTGATTGAAGAACTTTCACAACAATCTCTAATTTCTGATCACCCAAAAATCCATGAAATCTTAGCCACTGCTTATAAGAAACAAGATAATAATATCGAAGCTTTTTATCACATTAGTGAGCATTATTACGGAATTGGAAATTACTACCAAGCAATGTATCAATTAGATAATGCCTTAGCTTCGCCAGAGATAAACGAAGAACAAGCTCGCCGCATACAAAGTCGTTATGATTACATTTATAACGAACTTCCAAAAAAATTACGCGAACAAATCATACGATCTAATCGTTACCCAAATAGGCGTTTATAGACTCTTTATTAAACGATATTACTGTTTGCGTAAATACACTGGTGATTCTGGAGTAGATTCTGACGCACTGTATTTATAACCTGCTACTTTAAATTTCTTCAAATCTTTTGCATTTTGGATTTGGTTTTGAATAACCCAAGCCGACATCATGCCTCTAGCTTTTTTAGCAAAGAAACTTATCATTTTATATTTATCAGTTTTCCAATCCTTAAATACGGGTGTAATAATTTGAGCATTTAAAGAGTCTTTTTTGACTGACTTGAAATACTCATTAGAGGCTAAGTTTAATAAGGTTTCCGACTTGACTTTCTTAAGTTGCTTATTCAACTTCTCAGTTATTTTTGTGTCCCAAAAATCATAAAGGTTATTACCTTGAGTATTCTTTAAGCGTGTACCCATTTCTAAACGATAGGGCTGCATTAAATCTAATGGGCGTAAAGCTCCATACAAACCTGATAAAATTCTTAAGTGCTCCTGAGCATAAGCAAAGTCATTTTCACTAAAGCTTTCAGCTTCAAGACCAATATATACATCACCTTTAAAAGCCAATATTGCTTGCTTAGCATTGCTCTTTTTAAATGGCCGTGACCAAGTCTCAAATCGATCTCTATTTAATTCAGCCAATTTAGGACTAATACTCATCAATTTGCTAATTTGGTTTGGCGAATAATCAGTTAATAAATTAATTAAACTTTGGCTATCATCTAACATTTGTGGCTGAGAGAACTTCTTAGTTGGTGCAGGAGTATCAAAGTCTAAAGTTTTAGCTGGTGAAATAACGATTAGCATAAATGGCCCGGATGAATTATTTGAGTATCAATAGTACTAGTTGTACGTACAAACATTAAAATAGTAAGAATCTATTGTAAAACTCAGGCGAGTAGTTTTTTGCATTATTTTTACACTATAATCAGTCGTTCAACTAATCGTTTTTATATTTAGGAATAACATGCAATACACGAAACTTGGCAGTAGTAATTTAAAAATTTCCAGAGCCTGCTTAGGCACCATGACTTGGGGCCTTCAAAATACTCAAGCTGATGCTGATCAGCAAATTGAATATTGTTTAGAGCGTGGAATTAACTTTATTGATACAGCCGAGATTTATCCGGTAATGCCAACAGAAGCTACTTATGGTCATACGGAGAGCATTATTGGCGATTGGTTAAGTAGGAATCCAGCTAGGCGAAAAGAGTTTGTACTTGCCAGCAAAATGGCTGGTAATGGAGTTCCCTATGTTCGTGGTGGAGCAAGTTTGACTGGCAACGATGTCATGTCATCAATCGACGCTTCTCTGAAACGTTTACAAACCGAAAGTATAGAGCTCTACCAATTACATTGGCCGAATCGTCCTTCACCTAGGTTTTCACGACACTGGACCAATGATTTCAGATCTTCAGATGTTAATAAACAAGAGCATAGCGATAATATGTTAGGCATGCTTGAAGCGTTAAACAAAGCTATACAAGCAGGTAAAATACAATTTATTGGACTATCTAATGAAACCCCATGGGGCTTAAATGAATACTTAAAGTTGAGTGAAAAGCATAACTTGCCTCGTATAGTCTCAATGCAAAATGAATTCAGTTTACTGCATGCAAATGATAATCCGTTATTGCTAGAAAACTGCGCCATAGAAGATGTGGCTTATCTTCCGTGGTCGCCACTTGCTGGTGGTGCCTTAACGGGAAAATACTCACGTGGTATACCTGAAGGAAGCCGTTGGAGCCGAGAACAGCGCCATGGAATTTTTAGAGACACAGATCTAGTACACAAAGCAGTTGCAGAATACACAGAATTAGCACAGAAGAA
>CAJQOG010000132.1 GCA_905479875.1 uncultured Gammaproteobacteria bacterium | reverse complement strand
ATTTGAATCAACGTACTGCTAAGCAAAAAGTAGCAGGCTTTTTACTCTCATTGAGTAATAAAAATGAATTTAGTGAGGTGATTGATTTGAATATGACCCGTAGTGAAATTGGTAATTATTTAGGTTTAGCACTTGAAACAGTAAGTCGTATTTTTAGCAAGCTCAAGCAAAAAGAAATAATTGATTTAAACTGCAAAAAAGTACGAATTCTAGACGTTCATAAACTTAACGAACTTGCGGGGCAAGAGGATTCTTATCAGCATTTACAAATCGCTGCATAAGCCAAGAGTAGAAGCAGTATAAGAGTCTGTGTCTAGTGTAGACTTGCATAATAGAACTCAACGTTTACTGCATGTAAAAAGATAAATTATGGATATAAATTGTATAAATGCTTTTAAATTCAAGGATGTATTAAAATGACAACTCTAATTGTTGGAGCAAGCGGTGCTACAGGTACTCTGTTGGTTGAGCAGCTACTAGAACGTGGACAGGACCTTAAAATAATAGTTAGATCAAAGAACTCTTTGCCAGAGTCAATCAAGAATAATAAAAAAGTATTCATTATCGAAGCTAGTCTCCTGGATCTCAGCGATGCCGAGATGGCACAACATTTGAATGGATGTGATTCAATCGCTTCATGTCTTGGCCATACTATGAGCCTTAAGGGAGTCTACGGTAAACCTCGCAGGCTTGTAACTGATGCCACTATCAGATTATGCAAAGCTATTAAGGAGAACAATCCCAAAGAAGCTGTTAAGTTTGTATTGATGAATACTTCTGGCAACAGTAATCGTGACTTAAACGAAAAAATTTCATTTGCTCAAAAGTGTGTAATGTGGCTAGTACGTTTGTTATTGCCACCGCACATTGATAATGAACAAGCGGCAGACTATCTGCGAACAGAACTAGGTCAAGATGACAAAGTAATTGAGTGGGTAGCCGTTCGTCCGGATGGTTTGATTGATGAAAGTGAAGTTTCAGAATATGAGACTCACCCTTCCCCAATAAGGAGTGCTATTTTTGATGCAGGCAAGGTCAGTAGAATTAATGTAGCAGCTTTTATGGCTGAATTAATTAGCGACCAAGACTTGTGGACGAAATGGAAAGGACAAATGCCAGTGATTTATAGCAAAGCTAGTATGTAATGTAATTGAAAGATTACTCGAAAAAAGAGCTGGTTTCATTGTCAGAGAAACGGATAAGGGCAAGGAATATTCGATTTGCTGTAGGTGCCGACCAACGTGTCTGCCCTAGCTAAGGGTCGATACGCAGATCGACCCCTACAGAAAATTCATCACCGAAATCCGGTGCTAGCTTGTGCTGAAAAGTATTCAGTAATCCAGAATACCTTTGTTAATTTAAATCAATCTATTTTATAAATTATTGTGTATGCTTGCATTATTGAACTCAACGTTTACTGCATGTAAAAGATAAATTATGGATATAAATTGGATCGCAATTGGTCTTAGTGATGTTGCATGGATATCACTAGCGTTTATTTTAGGCTTTTTAGCTAGAACAATCGGGCTCCCTCCTCTGGTCGGTTTTTTAGTAACTGGGTTTTTACTCAGCAGCCAAGGGGCAGTTAGTAATGAATTGCTTCAGAAATTGGCTGATTTAGGCATTACCTTATTGTTATTTACCATTGGTCTTAAACTTAGCATTCGTACACTGGCTAAACCCCAAGTATGGGCTGTAAGCGTATTGCATAGCTCAATAGTGGTTATGGTATTTAGTTTTATTATCTATCTACTTAGCTTTGCTGGGATGGCTCTGGTAGCTGATCTAGACCTTTCAAGTACACTTTTAATCGCCTTTGCACTTAGCTTTTCCAGTACCGTATTTGTGGTTAAGGTGCTTGAAGAAAAAGGTGAAATGAATTCCTTGTATGGCCGAATTGCGATTGGCATATTGATTATGCAAGATGTGGCGGCAGTTATTTTCTTGGCTTTTTCAACTGGTAAATTACCCTCACCTTGGGCTTTACTCTTATTCCTTTTAATACCACTGCGTCCACTATTACATAAGTTATTAGAACGTGTTGGTCATGGCGAGCTTTTGGTCCTCTACGGATTCATACTTGCCATGGGTGGTTCGGCTATTTTTGAATTAGTGGGTGTCAAAGGTGATTTAGGTGCCATTATTTTAGGTGTCCTTATTGCAAGTCATCCTAAGGCCGAAGAAATGGCAAAGACCATGCTTAACTTCAAAAACTTATTTTTAGTTGCCTTCTTTTTATCAATTGGACTCTCTGGCCCAGTTAGCTTAGATACTCTCTTATTAGGAGCCTTATTAACGCCGCTAGTGTTTTTTAAGTCCGCTTTGTTTTACGCCTTACTGACAAGATTTAAGTTACGTGCTCGTACCGCACTGCTCTCTACCTTAACGCTAACTAACTATAGTGAGTTTGGTTTGATTGTGCTGGCAATTGGGGTTAAGAATGGGTGGATAGACAGTAAGTGGTTAATTACCATTGCTATTGCTATGGCATTGTCTTTCGTAGTCGCTGCGATACTCAATGCGATGGCCGATTGGTTGTATACACGTTATAGGGCTAATTTATTAGGTTTTCAAAAAGATGAACGTTTAAGTGATGATCAGTTTTTGGATATTAAGGGTGCAAATATTGCTATCTTTGGTATGGGCAGAATTGGTGTTGGTGCTTACGATAAAATGCACAGTCAGTATGGAGGTAGCGTGATTGGTGTGGATAGTGATCCGGTTACCGTTGAAAAGCAATGTGAAAATGGACGTAATGTTTTACTGGGTGATCCTGGAGATGCTGATTTTTGGGATAGAGTGCAAGAAACGAATTCGCTGTCGTTGATTATGTTGGCATTACCAAAAATCGATACCACGTTAGAAGTGCTTGAACATTTAAGAGCGGTTTCTTTTGATGGTCGTATAGCGGTTACTGCTAGGTATCCTGATGAAGTTGAAAGATTGAAGGATGCAGGTGCAGAAACTGTGTTTAACCTATACGCTGAAGCTGGTATTGCACGATTTACTCCGAACACAACTTAAACTAACGTATAAAAAAAGCCATCCGAAGATGGCTTTGTAAGATTAATCCTACTTTGCTTGTAAGATTTTTCCTGTGTGGTGTTGCCGCATAAAAATAGACACGTTTTCATTATGCAGCACGACATGCTTCAAATGCAAACGGTGCTTGATACCCGTTGGTGGAATGTAGCCTCTGTCGGTTATAAAACAGTTCTATATATTTAAAAATTGATTGCTTTGCTTCTTCAATATTTTTATAGGTGCGATTACGTACCCATTCAATCTTTAAACTATGAAAGAAACTCTCCGCGACAGCATTGTCATGGCAGTTTCCTTTTCTA
>CAJQOG010000131.1 GCA_905479875.1 uncultured Gammaproteobacteria bacterium | reverse complement strand
TACCGACAATCTTCAACCTTGGGACTTGCACGAACTCGTTCCTTACAAAAGCGAATACCTAAGCGGATTCAGAAGTGAAGTCTATCAGGTAGCTTTGGATGAAGGTTTTGATGTAGCAAGAGCGGTTATGGACAATATTATTCGCACTGACATCTGTAGAGACATTGGGGGAGATGTACAACGTATTCAGAGTCAACGTACTATTCACTCTGATACCACTTATAAACACTTACTGTTGCCAGTATGGTCCGCGGCTTTTCGCTCAGGCGTAAAGACCTATCGATTTGTTGTGAATGGCAGGAGCGGTAAAGTTCGCGGTGAACGACCATACAGTTTCTGGAAAATTTCAGGAGCTGTTTTACTAGGAGCTTTAGCTGTTGGCGGGTTAATTTTGGCGGGCGGAGGTTTGGAGCAAATTAATTATTAAGAAAACTCCTAAGGAAACTTAATTACTGCCATCGTTAAACGTGATGTACAAATTAATTTTGCAGCATCATCAACGATCTCGATAGACCAAACCTGTGAAGTACGACCAATATGCACAGCCCTTGCCGTTGCATGTACATGTCCTTTCTTGACACTACGAATATGATTGGCATTAATGCTTTGCCCTACTGCAGCAAAACCTTCATCACAAGCCAAATTAGCACCAGTACTGCCTAAGGTCTCAGCTAGAGCGACAGATGCTCCTCCATGCAATAAGCCCATAGGTTGATGAGTTCGTTTATCAACTGGCATTGACGCTTTTAAATAATCATGCCCTATTTCAGTAAACTCAATATCAAGATGCTTAACCAAAGTATCCCGACTCATTTGGTTCATTAATTCTAAAGTAGCAGGTTTTTTCCAAATTGACATAATTAACTCCGAGAATGTAAGGCTAGACGGTTACCTTCCGTATCAAAAAAAAGTGCCACATAACCAATTTCATCGCTCACTAAATGTTTTGCTGAAATGATTTTTCCACCCGCCGCTTCAATGCGTTCTTGTATAGGCAACAAATCATCACCAGCATTTAAATAAATCACCGAACCATTTTCACCCGCTTTTAAATCAGGAGACTTAACAATAGCGCCACCAATTCCACCTTGCATAAAATCACGTTGGAAAAAACCCATGAGCTTATCGCCCATTTGATTTTCTTGCATATCGAAAGCAAAAATTTCACTATAGAAATTTTTAGCTCTAGGAAAGTCACTGACAGGTATTTCAAACCACGTGACGGCGTTAAGTTGTGTCATGTTTCCTACCCTTTACTAAAAGTTAAACCATCACCTGCTACATCAACTTTAATAGTATCATCAGCTACAAAATCACCACGCAGCAAACTTTGTGACAGTGGGTTCTCAAGCAATTGCTGGATTGCACGCTTCAGCGGTCTTGCTCCAAAGGCTGGGTTATAACCTTCGTTAGCAATAAATTCTGCGGCTGCATCTGTTAATTCTAAACCGAGCTCACGCTCAGCTAAACGCTTACGTAATTTCTTAAGTAATATTTTGAGAATCAAACGCATTTCTTCCAAGCCCAAAGGATGGAAAACCACACGTTCATCGATTCTATTAATAAATTCTGGACGGAAATGATCGCCAACTACATCCATTACCGCATCACGCATTTTTTCGTAATTATTTTCTTCAGCCATCTCATGAATTAAATGCGAGCCCAGATTAGACGTCATAACAATTACCGTATTACGGAAATCAACTGTACGACCTTGGCCATCGGTTAAACGACCATCGTCCAGAACTTGCAGAAGGATATTAAAAACATCTGGATGAGCTTTTTCAACTTCATCCAATAAAATAACTGAATAAGGTTTTCTTCTAACCAACTCAGTTAAGTAACCACCTTCTTCATAGCCTACATAGCCTGGAGGCGCACCAATTAGCCTAGCCACAGAATGCTTTTCCATAAACTCAGACATATCAACTCGTACTAATGAATCTTCGCTATCAAATAGAAACGTAGCTAGAGCTTTACACAATTCTGTTTTACCTACACCTGTAGGGCCCAAAAATAAGAAAGAACCACTAGGACGTTTGGGATCAGCCAAACCAGCGCGTGCTCTACGAATCGCATTTGATACTGCTACAATAGCTTCAGACTGACCGATGACTCGACCACCTAGATGCTCTTCCATTTGTAAGAGTTTTTCTTTTTCACCTTGCAGCATTTTAGTAACTGGAATACCAGTCCAACGCGAAACGACTTCAGCCACACCATCAGCGGTTACACTATGACGCAATAAAGTAAATTGATGAGTTGTGGGATCTTGAGCTTCGGTGAGTTGCTTTTCTAAACCGGGGATTAAACCATACTGAAGCTCAGACATTTTCGCTAAGTCACCTGCTCGTTTAGCCGCATCCATATCAATTTTAGCTTGTTCAAGCTGTTCTTTTATATGTGTGGAGCCTTGCATAATCGCCTTTTCGGCTTTCCAAATTTCATCCAAGTCAGCAAACTCTTTACCAACCTTATCAATCTCATCACTTAAGGCTTGCAGACGTTTTTGCGAAACTTCGTCAGTTTCATCACGTAAAGATTCGCGTTCAATTTTCAATTGAATTAAACGTCTATCCAATTTATCCATGGATTCAGGCATAGAATCAATTTCAATACGAATTCGCGATGCCGCCTCGTCCATCAAATCAATTGCCTTATCTGGCAGTTGTCTATCCGTTATGTATCTATGCGACAAAGTCACCGCATTCACTAAAGCCGCATCAGCAATATCAACACCGTGATGCACTTCATATTTTTCTTTAAGACCACGTAAGATTGCAATACTGTCTTCTACACTGGGTTCTTCAACTAATATTTTAAGAAAACGCCTTTCTAATGCTTCATCTTTTTCAATGTATTCGCGATATTCATCCAGTGTGGTAGCGCCTACACAATGCAGTTCACCACGTGCTAATGCCGGCTTTAACATATTGCCTGCATCCATCGCGCCATCGCCTTTACCTGCACCCACAATAGTATGCATTTCATCGATGAATAAAATGATTTGACCTTCTTGTTGTTTAACTTCGTTGAGAACGGCTTTTAAACGTTCTTCAAATTCGCCACGATATTTTGCACCAGCAATTAAAGAGCCTACATCCAAACTCATGATGCGTTTATTCTTCATGCCTTCTGGCACTTCGCCATTAATAATACGTTGTGCTAAGGCTTCGATGATTGCCGTTTTACCCACACCTGGTTCACCAATTAAAACTGGGTTATTTTTTCTACGGCGTTGCAAAACTTCAATGGTTCTTCGGATTTCATCGTCTCTACCAATGATCGGATCAAGCTTACCTTGCTCAGCACGCCCGGTTAAATCCACACAATACTTATCTAAAGCTTGACGTGATTCTTCAGCATTTACATCGGTTACAGCCTGACCTCCGCGCAAGTCTTCAACCGCTTTATTTAAAGCCGTGAGTGATAGGCCTGAGTCTTTAAGAAAGCCCGATACTTGATCTTTTGAAGCTAGCGCAGCAAGTACAAATAATTCACTAGAAATAAATTGATCACCACGATCCTGAGCAAGTTTATCGGTTACATTGAGTAAACGAGAAGTATCATTTGAATAATGCACCTCACCAGCATTGCCTTGAACGCTGGCTTGCCTACTTAGAAACTCATCTAGTGTTTTAACCAATGTTGCACTATTACCACCAGCTTTATTGATAAGAGGTCGAATTGCCCCACTTTCTTGACGCAGCATGGCTAAAAGCACATGAGCGGGCTCTATAAATTGGTGGTCTTTGCCCACGGCCAATGACTGAGCATCTGACAAGGCTAATTGAAATTTGGTGGTTAATTTATCCATTCGCATAAGAGTATTCTCCCTTAATTAATTACATGATAACAATATGGGGTGCCTGAGCAAAATTCTCAAGTATTAAGTCATTTGAGGTATTGACCCAAATCAATTTAAATCTGTAGGATGGGCAAAACGCAGTATGCCCATCTTTATAGCAAGGCTTTGATGGGCACGCGAGCTTTGCCCATCCTACATTAAGACCATCATCTCAAATATAAACTAGTGCAAATTAGAGTGTGAAAGGTAAACCACTAAAATCCCCAAAGCAATTAAAACGATTTGCGTAACTGAGTTCTTTGCATCAACTTTTCTATGCAAACCAGGTATCAAATCAGCAACAGCGATATAAATAAAACTTGAAGCGGCAAAACCTAATACATAAGGCAAGAATGGCTCAAGATTTTGTAAAGCAAAATACCCAAGCACACCGCCAACTACTGAGGTAAGACTGGCTAGCAAATTAGTATAAAAAGCTTTTTTACGTGACATGCCACTATTTAACAATATGGCTACATCACCAATTTCTTGTGGAATTTCATGCGCAATAACTGCCATCGCAGTAACAACACCTAGATGGAAATCGGTTAGGAACGCCGCCGCAATCAAAATTCCATCAAGAAAATTATGTACCGCATCACCTAATAAGATTAAAGACCCACTAGCTGCTTTACGCTGTTCTTCTGTAGGCTCAAAGTGATTCTGTTCATGCTCATGCTGATGGAAATCACCGTGATCATCATGAGTATGAGCATGGTTGTGACCTATTGCATGTGCTTCGCAATGATCATTATGACAGTGACGCCATAAGACTGTTTTTTCTAAAATGAAAAAAGTAAATATTCCAATGATTATAGACAAGCCTAAATTATGGAAATTTTCTGGGCCCACCATAGCTAATGCATCTGGCAATAATCCTAGAAACGCAGCACCTAATAAAGCACCAGTCGCAAAGCTGACTAAATGTGGAACTAAGGCAAGTCGTGATTTACCACTCAAAAGTAATAAACTACTTGCCGCTAGGATGCTGAGCACTCCGCCTAAGGCCGTAAAAAGAATAATGCCAGTTAATGTATTCATATTAATTATTATCGCTTAGCCAAACTAAAGTTGCCTGTCGTCCGCAATCTCTAGTAAATGATTTTATTTTAGTATCGTCTGCACGTAAAAAGTTTGGCAGATCAATATTTGCATTATTATGTGCTACTTGTTGTAGTTGATGAGTATGTCTGCGATAAGAATAGAACTCATTTTCCTGAGCATAAGTGCAATGCTCACCACCGCTTATTTCCGTAATATTATGTGCCTCTAATTCTAATCGCGCCAACTGATATAAATCACAATGAAACTTATCATTTCCATTAGAAATAAAAGCCTTTTTAGCTTTTGTATATTTATTAACAAAGGCTAAATACACATCATTACCAACTTCAAAGTATTTTTGACTGATTGCTGGTCCCAGCCATACACAACAATCAGAAGCCTTAATATTTAGGGCATTTTTGAATTTTTCAATGGCTAACCCAATAATTCCATCTGCCAAACCTCGCCATCCTGCATGAATAGCCAATACACCTTTGCCCGTCTTATCGCTCACAATTATTGGTAAGCAATCGGCAGTAAGAATGACACACACTCTATTTTTTTGAGTGGTAAAAGCAGCATCAGCTTGTGGCACATCAGAAGAATCATCGATATCATCTATGTTAATAACATGAGTACTATGCGTTTGCTTTAACCAAACGGGTTCCGATGGAAGGGATAAAGCGTTAAGCAATTTTTTTCTATTTTTTTTAACATTCTGCAAATCATCGCCAACATGAGTTGCTACATTAAACCTCGCGAAGGAATCTTCGTCATTTAAACCCTGTCGTAAAGTAGTACAAGCAAGAACATTGCTATGCACATTCCAGTCTGGAACCAAAATTGATAAGCGTTTTTTCTCTTTTAAAACTTTCAATCTCGTTGATCCAGGTCATTCTGCAAGGTATTTAAAAGTTGTTGGAAATCATGCGGAACAGGAATTTGCCATTGGTAAAATTTATTATGTTCTGGGTGCACAAATCCTAACTGTGTAGCGTGCAATGCTTGTCGCTTAAAACCTCGTAAAACTTCTACCAACGCCTCGCTCGCACCTCTAGGGGTTTGCATACGCCCGCCATAAGTTTGATCACCAACTAGAGGATAACCACGCCAGGCAAGGTGAACACGAATTTGATGCGTGCGGCCTGTTTCTAATTTACACCGTAACAAGGTATGTCGAGCGAATTTCTGTAAAACCCGATAATGGGTAACCGCAGCTCGAGACTTTCCTAAACCGCTTTCCCAAACCGCCATCTTTGTTCTCTGAGTTGCATGACGCCCAATCGGCTGATTAATTTTTCCACCCGCTGTAGGTACTTGTCGGCATACCGCTAAATACTCACGCTTAATTAAGCGCTGTTCCATTTCAGTCACTAGATGGTTATGCGCCTGTAAAGTTTTCGCCACTACCATCAGACCGGTAGTGTCTTTATCTAATCGATGAACTATTCCTGCTCGAGGTACGCCTTCAATAGATGGGCAATAATGCAACAAACCATTCATTAATGTTCTATCACTATTACCCGCACCAGGATGAACAACCAAGCCTGCTGGTTTATTAATAATCAATAAACTCTCATCTTCATAAATAATTGGTAGATGAATTGCTTGTGCTTCGGTATGCACTACTGCTTCAGCTTCGGGCTGCAAAATGACAGTTTCACCGCCTTTAAGCTTCTCTTTAGGCTTTAATTGCTCACCATCTACCATGACTTTTCCGGCTTTAATCCAAGTTGTTAGCTTGGCCCGTGAATATTCAGGAAACATTTTGGCAATTATCTGGTCGAAGCGTTGACCTGCAAGATTATGCGGAACGATTTGAACCTGTTGAGAAGACTCTGGTTGCATAGGACTCGTTTGATTATCAACATGTGACATAGGATAAAACCGTTCTTTGAATAGTCTATAATAGACCTTTGTTTATTCTTGCTGTGTATAAATAAAGCGAAATAGCAGCAAGACCTTAATTAATAAAGTAATTTTATTCGGTAATTGGAACGCACGTGCAAAAAAATAATTTAAAACAAAACCAAGCATTTTCACTAATTAAACTAATTAGCCTATTTATAGCCTTTGGCCTCTTAGTTAGCTGTGCTTCAAACCCTGAAGATGACACCAAATCAATTCGAGATTCTAAGCTTACTCCTGACGAAGCCGCAAAGGTTCTGTTTGAACGAGGTGAGAATTATTTAAATAACAGCAATTTTGAATCTGCTGCTCGTTACTTTGAGCAATTAGAAACACAATACCCATTAAGTAGCTATACACGTCAGGCGCAAATTAATTTAGTGTATGCCCACTATAAAAGAAGCGACAACGAGCGCGCTATTGATGCTGCAAAACAATTTATTAAAGAAAATCCAGTCAATAAGCAATTAGACTATGTTTACTATTTGCTTGGTCTAATTCATTTTGACAAAGACAGCGGTCGTATTGAAAACCTACTTAGAATCGACAGAAATAAAAGACCACAAAATGACATGCAAGATTCAATGGAGTATTTCCAAACGCTTATTAGCAAATACCCTCAAAGTAAGTATGTAGATGATTCAAAACAACGAATCGTTTTCATCCGTGAAAGATTAGCCAGCCATGAACTATCTATCGCACAACACTATGCTAGACGTGCTATCTATATTGCAGCTGTAAACCGCGCTAAAAATGTTCTGGAAGAATATCCTGATACACAAGCGGCTAGAAAAGCCCTTGATGTATTAGAAGTGAGCTATAAACAATTAGGATTGGACGATTTAGCGAGTGATATACAACGTATTAAAGCAAGCAATTAACAATTCGAATTTGATGATTTCTATCAGCTTATTCTGATAAATAAAAAGGCGCTTACTGCGCCTTTTTATTTGACTTTATTTAAGTGATTTAATATCCAGAAGTAATAGGATAGCGCCAGTCTTTGCCAAAGGCTCGTGGGCTTACTCTCACTCCAGGAGGGGCTTGTCGACGTTTGTATTCATTTCGTTTTACTAAATGTAAAATACGTTTAACCACTTCAATATCAAAACCCAAATCAACGATCTGCTCAACTGATTTATCTTGTTCAATAAACGCAGTTAGAATCGCATCTAAAATATCGTAGTCGGGTAAAGAATCAGAATCTTTTTGATCAAAGCGTAATTCTGCTGATGGTGGTCGCTCAATAACCGCTTCAGGAATCACTTTTGATATTGTGTTTCTATAACGTGCTAAATCATAAACAAGGGTTTTTAGACAATCTTTAATCGGAGCATAACCACCATTCATATCACCATACAAAGTACAGTAACCAACCGCCATTTCAGATTTATTGCCTGTGGTTAAAACCATATTTCCAGTTTTATTAGAAATAGCCATAAGCATAACTCCGCGGCTTCGAGCCTGAATATTCTCTTCAGTAACTCCTGGTTCAGTTCCTGCAAGTATTGGCTCAAGCGCTTCAACCGTGGCCTTATACATACCTTCTATTGCCATCACGTCATACTTAACATTCATCCATTCCGCTTGGCGTGCAGCTTCATCTTTACTTAAATCTGATGTGTATTTCGAGGGCATCATAACTGCACGTACACGATCAGCGCCTAAGGCATCAACCGCAATCGCCATGGTCACTGATGAGTCAATACCACCCGACAGCCCAAGTACAATACCCTTAAATTTATTTTTATTAACATAATCTTTGGTACCTAAAACTAAGGCGTCCCACACTTCCTTATGAAAATTTGTCTCAGCGTCTATCTCTACAGCTATCGGCTCCCAACGTCCAGATGCTAATGTAAACTCAGTTATCATTAACCCTTCTTTAAATGAAGCCATGCGTTGCACAATCTCACCCTTCGAATTAGTCACAATAGAAGAGCCATCAAAAACCAATTCATCTTGACCGCCAACCCAATTACCATAAACGATTGGCGTCTCTAAAGCTTTAGACTGTTTCTTAACGATTGCATCGCGTTTTTTAATTTTTACAGTGTTATAAGGCGATGCATTAATGTTAAGAATAATTTCAGCGCCTGCCTTTACAGATTGCACTAATGGGTCACCAACCCAGAGGTCTTCACAGATAGTAAGACCTAACTCTGCCCCTTTGAATTCAATCACTACGGCATCTTTACCCTGTGCAAAATAACGTTTTTCATCAAACACACGATAATTAGGCAAACATTGTTTGTGATAACGTCCTAACTCTTTACCGTTATACAAAAAGCTGGCCGCATTGTAGATTTCATCACCAATATAATCTGGAAAACCAATTACAACGGCGATGTCTTTTACTTCTGCTTTGATTTGTTCATACGCCTTATGCACACGCCACTGCAAACCTGAGTGCAGTAATAAATCTTCTGGTGGATAACCTGTGAGAGTTAGTTCCGGAAACATAATGACATCGGCATTATGCTCATCTCTAGCCTGATTGGATAATTGTATGACTTGTTCGCAGTGTAGAAGGATATCGCCAACAACGCCGTTCATTTGGGCTGTGGCGATTATGAGTTTATCTTGTGCCATGTCTCAATCTCTAAATAGATTTTAAAAAGTACGGAGAGTATAACGGATACAAAAAAAGGGAGCATCAGCCCCCTCTTCTTTTATTAATGGATCCCCAATATAGTTGGGGATTTCATCTTTTATTAGCCACCTAAACGTTGTTTAATAGCACTACCTAACTCAGCAGGTGAACGTACAGTTGTAACACCTGCAGCATTAAGTGCACGGAATTTCTCATCCGCTGTACCTTTACCACCCGATACGATTGCGCCAGCATGACCCATTTGTTTCCCAGGAGGAGCAGTAACACCTGCGATATAAGCCACAACCGGCTTAGTCACATGGTTTTTGATGTATTCAGCAGCGGCCTCTTCATCAGAACCACCAATCTCACCAACCATGATAATACCTTCGGTTTGTGGGTCTTTTTCAAATAACTCAAGCACGTCAATGAAGTTCAAACCACGTACTGGATCGCCACCAATACCGACACAAGTTGATTGGCCAAGACCATTTGTAGTGGTTTGAAAAACCGCTTCATAAGTTAAGGTGCCAGAACGCGATACCACGCCAATTTTACCTGGCTGATGAATGTTAGCTGGCATGATGCCAATCTTAGCTTCACCTGGAGTAATAATACCTGGGCAGTTAGGACCGAGAAGAAGACAATCAAAGTCTTTCATCGCTGCTTTTACTTTAACCATATCAATTACTGGAATACCTTCAGTAATACATACTATTAATTTAATACCACCTTGGGCCGCTTCAAGAATTGCATCGGCTGCAAAAGCTGCTGGTACGTAAATCATACTAACGTCAGCACCAGTTTCAGCAACGGCTTGAGCAACTGTGTTAAAGACCGGAAGATCAAGATGGGTTTCACCACCACGACCCGGAGTTACACCACCAACCATGTTGGTACCGTAAGCAATACATTGTTCAGAGTGGAATGTGCCTTGACGACCTGTGAAGCCCTGACAAATCACCTTTGAATTTTTATTAACTAAAATACTCATTTAAATATCCAATAAATTTTGTGTAACGTTGAAATGACTTAGGCAGCAGCAACGGCTTTTTTAGCCGCGTCTGTTAAGCCTTCCGCTGTAATAATGTCTAGGCCACTGTT
>CAJQOG010000130.1 GCA_905479875.1 uncultured Gammaproteobacteria bacterium | reverse complement strand
ACAAAGGGCCATTTGCTTGAATGTGGTACATAATATTGTTTACTGTAATCAGCGGCGTGTGCCATTTTTATTTCCCCGATTAGTTTTTACGTTTTTCTTAATAGATGGTACTTTTACAGAATTAATTACTTTTTGCATTTAGTTCTGCGGTTAATTTTTCATTAGCAAAAAATGTATAAGACAATGTCATGCGTTCAAGGTACTTAGGTACGTTTGGATCTATTACAAACTGTACTGGCATCTCACGCCCTTCATTGCCGGCAAATTCTTGCTGGGTAAAGCAGAAACATTCTAGTTTTTTAAAATGCTTGTTCATTTCTACTGGCTTAACGTCCGGTGTAGCTGTTCCTACTACTTTGGTGTTAGCTAAATTTTTTGCAAAATAGTTAACGTTATAAATTTTACCTGGGTAAACCTGCATTTTACTTATCACAGGTCTAAATTCCCAATCAGAGGTCTGATTATTGTTGGCAACAAATTCAACCGTAATCAAACGCTCTTTATCAATCTCCATGGTTTGGGTTATTTCGTCACGTTCATTCTGCGTACGAAACCCAGTTACTTCACAAAAAATATCATAAATAGGCACAAGAGCAAAACCAAACGCAAACATGCCCACAGCCATAAGAACCAGTTGTTTTACAATACGATTATTATCAGATTTTTTTTGTTTTGGCGTTTGAGTATTCATTTAAATGACTCTAAGCGCCTTTACTCCGCATCCAAGCAGCAAATAAAAACCCGAAAAAAGACAATAATGCTAAGGCTAAAACTTTTAAGGCTGTAACAATATTTTTACGATCTTGTTCGGATTTGTTTTTCATAATAATTCTTCGAGTTTAATTTCAGCTTTATTAAAGTATTTTAGGAGGAACTTCAAAAGTATGGAATGGTGCTGGCGAAGGCACAGTCCATTCTAAACCTTGTGGGTTATCCCAAACTTTTGCATCTACCGCCGGACCTTTTTTGCGTACACATTGAACAACAATTACGATTAAAAGAATCTGTGATAAGCCAAATACAAATGCACCAATACTAGAGATCATATTGAAATTAGTAAACTGTGTTGCATAATCTGGAATACGACGCGGCATACCAGCAAGACCTAAAAAGTGTTGAGGGAAGAAGGTTACGTTTACAAAAATAGCCGATAACCAGAAATGTGTTTTAGCTAATGTGGTGTTATACATAACACCTGACCATTTTGGTAGCCAATAATAAACACCAGCCATGATGCCGAATACGGCACCAGGTACAAGCACGTAATGGAAGTGAGCCACAACAAAGTATGAGTCATGGTATTGGAAATCAGCAGGAACAATCGCCAACATCAAACCAGAGAAACCACCAATAGTAAATAAGAATACAAAAGCTAGGGCGAATAGCATTGGTGTTTCGAAACTCATCGAGCCTCGCCACATTGTAGCTATCCAGTTAAAGACCTTCACCCCGGTAGGTACGGCAATTAACATGGTCGCAAACATAAAGAATAATTGACCAGAAAGAGGCATTCCTACGGTAAACATGTGATGCGCCCAAACAATGAACGACAGGAAGGCAATACCAGCAGTGGCGTACACCATAGCTTCGTAACCAAATAACGGTTTACGAGAGAAGGTTGGAATGATTTCAGAGACGATACCAAAAGCAGGCAGAATCAAAATATATACTTCAGGATGACCAAAGAACCAGAAAATATGTTGGAACATGACTGGGTCACCGCCACCAGCGGCGTTGAAGAAACTGGTTCCGAAGAACTGATCAGTTAATAACATGGTCACAGCGCCGGCAAGGACGGGCATTACTGCAATCAGTAGGTAAGCTGTAATTAACCAAGTCCAGCAAAACAAAGGCATTTTCAACAAGCTCATGCCAGGAGCGCGCATGTTCAAAATCGTAACGACAACGTTAATAGCACCCATAATGGATGAGATACCCATTAGATGCACTGCGAGAATTACAAATGGGAAGGCATCGCCAGTCTGTAACATGAGCGGTGGATACATTGTCCAACCACCGGCAGGTGCTCCGCCTTCCATGAATAAGGTTGAGAATAATAATGTGAAGGCAAAAGGAAGAATCCAGAAGCTCCAGTTATTCAAACGCGGCAAGGCCATATCAGGTGCGCCAACTTGTAAAGGCACCATCCAGTTAGCAAGCCCAGTAAAGGCTGGCATTACACCACCAAAAATCATAAATAGAGCATGCATGGTAGTCATAGAGTTAAAGAACTGAGGGTCTTTGAATTGAATGCCGGGCTGGAAAAGTTCGGCACGAATATAAAATGCCATTAAACCACCAACTATGAACATGGCAAAAGCAAATACCAAATACATGGTGCCAATATCTTTATGGTTTGTAGCAAAAATCCAACGACGAATACCCTTCTCTGGGCCGTGATGATCGTCGTGTGCGTGGTCTGTCTCGTGGGTGGCTACTGCTGTAGTCATACCTTGCTCCTGAAATACTTGCCGCTTAGGGCATCTCTGGTTTTAATCTAAAAATAAAATTCGTTATAAACTATTTAATAAAGTACAAATTACTGACTGCGACGGTCGCGAATATCAGCAGGCTGTACTAAATCGCCAGTATCATTGCCCCAAGCATTCCGCTCGTAAGTTGTAATGGCCGCAATTTCAAAGTCGTTTAATGTCGCGAAAGATGCCATGGCAGTGCCTTCTTGACCTTGTAAAATTATATCTATATGTTCATTCACATCGCCAACCGCTAATGAGCCAGCTTTTAAGCTTGGGAAAACACCGTCAATACCGTCACCGCTAATTTGATGACAGCTAGCACATGCTTTGTTATAAGAAGTTTCACCAGCAGCCATTAACTCCTGCATAGTGTAATCTTTATATTCAAAACTACTTTCAGAAATTTTCTTTTCAATCCATGCAGCGTATTCATCGTCTGATACGGCACGAACTACAATTGGCATAAACCCATGATCTTTACCGCATAGCTCGGCACATTGTCCCCGGTAAACTCCAGGCTCATCAGCACGAAACCACAGTTCATTTACAAAACCTGGGATAGCATCTTTTTTGCCGCCCAATTCTGGTACCCACCAGGCATGAATAACATCGGCGCCAGTTAAAAGCATTTGAATTTTTTTACCAACGGGAACAACCATTTCGTTGTCTACATCTAATAAGTAGTTTTCAACCGTTCGCGGATCGATACCTGAGTCTTTCTGGCGTGCTAGATTACTGTCTTCAGCTAGATAACTCTTAAAGAATAAATTTTTGTCAGAATCTTCAGAAACTTTTACATCTAGATATTCATAGCCCCAGTTCCATTGATAACCAGTGGCTTTAATTGTGATATCAGATTTGCTGGTGTCTTCGATAGCGATTAATGGCCCAGTGGCAACATAGGCCATGTAGAAAAGAATAAGTACAGGAATTGCAGTCCATAGAATCTCTAAAGAGGTGCTGTGATGAAATTGAGCGGCAACAGCGCCTTTAGATTTACGGTGCTTAATGATTGAATAAATCATTGCGCCAAATACTACTACTGCAATAACACAGCAAATGTAGAAAATTTGCATATGTAAGCTATATACTTCTTTGGTAACTGAAGTTACGCCTTTAGGCATGTTTAGTCCCCATTCACTAGGGACTGCCTCAGCAGCAGATAGGCTAATTAAATTAATGAAAGTAAAAATTCCGAACAAGATTCGCTTTGACATGCAAGCAACTCCATTTTGTGGGAGGTGGTTAAAAAGTAGTTGAACTTAGCTGGTAATTATCGCAGATTTTGAGCCTTATTGCCTTGGAAAATAGCTCTTTACTTACAAAAAGGATTAAGTTTTTATAAAGCGATTACCGATTGAGCATTTTGCTTATGCTTATACGAATATAGAGCTAGTCAGAAGCGCAAGTAATTGTAAGATTCCTATCAGAACTTGAATGATAAAAACTATATGTACATAAAGTTTTTACATATTGCGCTTAATTAGATTTTCAATAGGAAACTGAAACTCTTCTGGAGTTCGAGATTTACTCTTTCCATCGCCCGCCCAAGCCTGTCCGTAAACCACTTCGAAAGTGATTTCATAATCAGCATGGTCTGATTCTCTTGGGTAATTTTGGGCAATTTGTTCAATCTCGGCTTCATTAAAATTTTGTAGAACATGCCCAGTTAAGTGTAACTCATTGAATAAATTATAAAAATTATTAAATTGTAGGGTATGAATGTCAACATCTATAACGGGTTCTCGCATACCAGAACGCAGTAGAGCATCTCCAATATCATGCATATCGGTTAAATGTCCAAAAGCAAGATCATTTCTGGTTATTTTTGCAGCAGACATTGCTGAGCGTAATTCTTTAAAGCTATCAGGTCCTAGTGTTGAGAAACTAAAAAGACCATTCTCACGTGTAACTCTTTGTACTTGTGTAAAAACTTGATCTGGGTCTGCACAGTTTTGCAACATAAGGTTTGAGATCACGCAGTCAAAAGAATTAGCTATATAGTTTAATTCTTCGGCCCGACTTTGAACAAAAGCGTATTGTTTAAACCAAGGCTTATTTTTTTTGGCGAGCTTAAGCATAATTTCAGACGCATCCACAAAACAAAGCTTGGCCTTAGGAAAAGTTTTGCTTAGGGATTTAATGCTATAGCCTGTTCCGCAACCTAAATCTAAAATTTGCTTCACTGGAATATTGATTAACTCTAAGCGACTAAGTAATTCATCAGCTATTAGATTTTGCAAAACCGCATGCTGATCATACTGCTGTGCAATTTCTTGAAACTTAGCATGTATAGTTTGAAAATCAATTTTAGAAGTTTGCATGTAGGATTAATCTGAAAATTAATTGTGGATGTCTATGAGTTTATAGACAGTATTATAATGCTTATGTGGCTAAGGAAAGCCAAGTTTTAAAATAAACATCCAAAAGGATATTGAATTGATTTCAGAAAAATTAAAAAAATGGCTACAAATACGTTTGCGAAATGATTGTTTGATATGTTCAGTTAATCTTATTGAGCGTTATCAAACATCGGTAAGCACCGTTTCTGCCATAGACATTTGTTCTCAATGTAGAACACAATTTACAGAAAATTTATTTTGCTGTGCGACTTGCGCTATCCCTTTAAACCAAGCGACACAAAAAAACGATTCCTCACAAAATACGGCTGCAATAGAAATGATGTGTGGTGCTTGTCAAAAGCATTTGCCATTGTGGTCAAAAGCGTTGACTAGCTTTATTTATGAATACCCCGTTGACCGTCTATTGATAGCGCTTAAATATCAAAGGCGTATTGATTATGCAAAATGTCTTGCGCTTATATTAAGTCAAGATATTGAGTTGGCTTATAATTTTACTGATGTAAATATTCCAAAGCCGGATTGTATTGTGCCCGTGCCACTACATTTATACAGAGAGTGCTTGCGCGGTTATAATCAAGCGAATTTACTTGCTAGAGAGCTTTCCAAGCAACTGAAATTTCCATTGCAAGATAAACTAATAACTAGAGTAAGGCATACGCCTCAACAATCGCGTTTATCAAAAAAGCAAAGGGCAAAAAATTTACGAAATGCCTTTTCACTAAATTTAAAGGAAACTATTCCTCGCTATGTAGCCTTGGTGGACGATGTCATGACAACAGGCTCAACGGCTCATGCAGTGACAAAAACCTTATTAGATGCAGGAGTGCAACGTGTAGATGTTTGGTGTATTGCCAGAGCTGAGTAAGCTGCTGAAGAATATGAGGTATAAAAAAGCCCGCATATGCGGGCTTCTTAAAATTAATCTACAGAATATCTATAGTTAATTTAATAAGTTTATTTTGGTAAACGAATTTTTTGCCCAACAAAAATTTTATCAGGATCGTCAATGACTTCGCGATTCGCTTCAAAGATTTTTGGATACTGCATAGCATC
>CAJQOG010000129.1 GCA_905479875.1 uncultured Gammaproteobacteria bacterium | reverse complement strand
CAAATTACAAAAGAAAGTGGGTACTACTCAAAGAGTATTAGTGGATGAAATTCTTGAAGACGTGATCATCGCCCGTAGTGAAGCGGATGCACCAGAAATTGATGGTTTAGTGAAAATTGATCCTAATCCAGACGTGAAAGTTGGTGAGTTTTACGATGTATTAATTGATGAAGCCGATGAGTATGACTTATACGGAAAAGTTGTTTAACGCTGCGGAATATTTAAATCTGCGGTTTTCCAAGCCAATAAAGCACCAACTATCAAACCAAACAAATGCCCTTCCCAAGACACACCAGTCTGAAAAGGCGAGACGCCCGAAAAAATAATTCCACCATACAAACTAAACACTATAGCCGAGCCCATTAATGGTATAGCTTGTTTGGTTTTGAAACCTGCCACTAATAAATAGCCGATTAAACCGAACACCAAACCACTTGCACCTATATGCAAAGCTGTGCGACCAAACAGCCAGATTAGTACTCCACTACCCACTGTAATACCAGCAATCACCTGCCAGAAATAGCGTGTGGTATTAGCTAATATTGTTAAAAGTACTAGTAAGGGCCAAGAATTATTAATTATGTGTTTCCAATCACCATGTAAGAATGGCATTGTGACAATACCGAACAAACCTGATAATTCACGTGGTAATACGCCAAATTTTTCTAATGGCAGTACTCTATCTAAAACAAAAACTATCCAAATAGACGCGAGTAAGCCAAGGGTTCCAATGGCTCTTTTTTTAATTTGCTCTAAATTGTATTGCATAATTTATAATTCGAATAACTTAAGCGTAGCTGTTGAATGAGCATATAACTTGCCATCCGCATCTTTAAGGCTTGCTTCAGAAACACCTAATGACTTTGATATATTTACCACACGGCCTTCAGCATACAACTTAGTATTTACAGGTACTGGTCGCATCATTTTCACATTTAAGTCTACCGTACCGTAGCCAATGCCTACGTCTAGCATGGTATGTACTGCACAACCCGTCGCCGAATCCATCACGGTTGCTGCAAAGCCTCCATGCACGCCTCCCATTGGATTTGTGTGATTTTTATCAGCTATTGCTTCAAAAAGACAGCGGCCTTTCTCTACTTCAACCAGCACCATTGGGATTACTTTAGCGATTGAAGGCGCTGGGATTTTTCCATCAACAAGCGCTTGAAGTAATGCTAAGCCGTCCATTTCTTTTGGATTCATAAGATTCCTATTTTATGCCAATCTAAAATCACTCACTGTCATCCTGAACTTGATTCAGGATCCATAAGTTTAAGAGATAAAACATTAAGTGATATTCAATTTCATACTTTAGTCATGGGATTTAAATAAAATTAACTTTTGAGTTACCTGGATCCTGAATCAAGTTCAGGATGACAAATATTTTTATTTCTTACGCTGTAAAAATAAAGAACTTAATAGCACTACAACTGCTGGTGCTAAGAAATAGCCAATGGTCTTCATAGACCATAAAGTAATCCAAAGTTTTAATTCTCTAGGCACCGGTCCATAATCAACTGGAAAAAAGAAAATTATTATCCATAGAATTGGTGTAATAATTATGGCCATTTTAATTATAAATTTTTTGGAGTTTTCATCTTTCTTAAACTGATCAATGCACCGCGTAAATATATTGATGCTTACACGTAGAGCGGCGAATGCGACAACTGAAACGGCTGCTAAGACTAGGAATGCTGACATTGATTGCTCCTTTTAATATCCAGCCGCATGACCATCTTTACGAGACTCACTCGCCCCATAATAGACACGATTGACTTCATCCCAAAGAATAGCCTGATAACCACCATAACCACCTCTTCCCATACGAATCTTGTGTCCTTTTTCCATTAGGCCTCTTATTACATCATATGGAATCGCTGATTCTAATTCCACATAACCACCATCCTCTAAATATTTTGTATTGGAATCCGTTGGTTCACTTGAACCAAAGTGTTGCCAACGAGCAGCATCGCCGGCTTCTTGTAAATTCATACCATAATCAATCATGTTCACAACAATTTGCACATGACCCTGTGGTTGCATACCACCGCCCATTAAACCAAAGCTAATGTATGGCTTGCCATCTTTAGTAACAAATGCTGGAATGATAGTTTGGAATGGTCTTTTACCAGGCTCATAGACATTAGCGTGGCTTTGATCTAGTGAAAATAACTGACCACGATCTTGAAACATAAACCCTGTACCAGGCACTACAATGCCCGAACCCATACCACGGTAATTACTTTGAATAAGCGAAACCATATTGCCAAATTTATCGGCCGTAGTTAAATAAATGGTATCTCCCTTACGTAAACCCGGATGTCCAGCTTCAACTCTTCTTGCTGAACGCTCACCAATTAGCTTGGCTCTTTGCTTGCCATATTTATCAGAAAGTAGCTTATCGATTGGTTGTTTACCAAAATCTAAATCGGCATAGAATTTTGCTCTGTCTTCAAAAGCTAATTTTTTGGCTTCAAGCAGAGTATGCAATGATTCAACCGAATTAAAACCCATAGACTTTAAATCGAAATTTTTAAGAATCGACAACATCTGTAAAGCGGCTATACCCTGACTATTAGGTGGTAGCTCCCAAACATCATAGCCTCGATAATTTACTGATTCAGGTTGCACCCATTCAGATTTATGTTGTGCAAAATCTTCTTTTCGTAAATACCCACCATTAGCTTGCATAAAGGCATCGGTTTTCTCAGCTATTTCGCCTTTGTAAAATGCATCCCGACCTTCAGTTGCTAACAAACTTAAGGTATTGGCTAAATCTGGATTCTTAAAAATTTCACCTTTTTTGGGCGCTTTACCGTTTGGATAATAAGTATCACTCCAAGCTCCTGGCTGTCCTTTAAATCGAGACTGACTTGCCCCCCAGTAATACGCTATTAACTCAGTAAGCGGAAAACCCTTTTCAGCGTAATCAATAGTTGGGGCTAAAATATCTGACATAGACAAGCTGCCAAATTTTTCGTGCAGTTCAAACCAGCCATCAACAGCGCCAGGAGTGCTTATTGGTAAAACACCATATGAAGGTATTCCTTTGGCACCATCTAAGTCTGTAATTAAGTTTTCATAAGTCATGCCAAGCGGAGAACGTCCGGAAGCATTCAATCCATGTAGCTTTTTGTCTTTTGCACTCCAAACGATGGCAAATAAATCACCTCCCATACCATTGCCTGTTGGCTCCATCAAACCTAGAGCTGCGTTAGCAGCAATTGCGGCATCTATCGCATTACCACCCTTCTTGAGGATGTCTAAACCAATTTGTGTGGCCAAGGGATGACTTGTGGCTACCATGCCATTTTGTGCAATAACTTCAGAGCGAGTAGTGCCAGGAATTCCATTCACTCTATCAGGTGCTGCAATGAGCCCGATAGACGTACAAGAGATAAGAATTAGAATAATTTTTTGAACTGTGAAATTCACGGCAAAGCTCCAAGGTTTGTGTGTATGAAATATATCATTTATAGGATGATTTAATCGACTTTTCTTATAATACTGTAAGAAAATTTGTTACTTGTGACTAAGTAACATTAAGGCATTACTTCCTAAAAAGTGAGAAGCACTTATTTAGGATCTAGTGGCTGTATTAGTGTGATAAAAGTAAGTCACTGGACCCTCGATCGTAGTCGAGGGAATAATATATTTTATAACTAGGGTAGATCTTATATCTAGGATTAGCAGGATGGGCAAAGCTTGTTCCGAGCTCGATTCGGTATGTAATGTGCCCATCTACTTTATAAGAATGATGGGCACGCAAGCTTTGCCCATCTTACGAACTGTTTATAATAACTAAGTCACAGGGTCCCGTATCGCAGTACGGGAATTCGGTGTTTTAATATTAAGTTGGCAACTTTCCTTTATAATCACCCTATGTCGAAACATAAAAAAATCAATATAATAGGAGCAGGACTAGCAGGTTCATTACTCTCTATTCTTTTCGCAAAACGTGGCTATAAAGTCCATGTATACGAACGAGCTGCCGATATGCGTTTAGATGAAGTTGACGCGGGTCGTTCGATTAATTTGGCTCTTGCTCATCGCGGTATTCGTGCATTACAAAAAGCTGAAGTCTTCGAGCGCATCAAACCAATGATGGTTCCTATGGCAGGAAGACAATTACATAACGAAGATGGTTCTCAACAGTTCCAAGCTTATGGCAATAAACGCCATGAAGTTATTTATTCGCTCTCACGTTCTGGCCTAAATAAGGAATTAATGAACGCTGCAGAAGAAACTGGCTTGGTAACTTTCTATTTTTCTCACGCCTGTATGGGCGTAGATACTAAACGAAACAAAATTCTAATCTCTAATTCAGCAAATGAAACTATAGAACTAGATGCAGAGCACGTTTTTGCATGTGACGGAGCCGGATCAAAAATACGTAGAGATTTAGTTGCTCAAGATATTTTGTCTAACCGAGACGAACTACTTGATCATGCCTATAAAGAGCTTACTATTCCCGCTGACGATCATGGTGAATATCAAATGATTCGTGAAGCCTTGCATATTTGGCCGCGTGGTCAATACATGTTGATTGCACTTCCAAATGATGATGGCAGTTTTACTTTGACCTTATTTATGCCCAAACACGGTGAGAATGGTTTTAATGAATTAACCAGCGAAGAGAAAATATCTAATTTCTTTAAAGCCCACTTCCCCGACACCTTAGAACTTATTCCAAACTTACTACAAGAGTTCAAAGAAAACCCTGAAGGTATTTTAGGAACGGTATACACCAATCCATTACATTGGCAAGACAAGTTATTGCTAGTTGGTGATAGTTCGCACGCCATTGTGCCATTCCATGGGCAAGGCATGAATAGTTCGTTTGAAGATTGCTTAGTTTTGGATGAGCTTCTTGAAAAACATACAGAAAACTGGACGCAAGTGTTTCAACAATTTTCTATACAGCGTAAGCGTGATGTTGATGCTATCGCCGAAATGGCTTTAGAGAATTACATAACCATGCGAGATAGTGTGCGTCATGCTGATTTTCATTTACGTAAAGACGTTGCTTGGGAATTAGAAACTCGTTTTCCAGAATACTTTATTCCACGCTATTCCATGGTAATGTTTCATCACATTCCATATGCACTGGTATTTAGGCGTGGAAACATTCAGGCCGACATTGTTGCAGAACTGAGTGAAAATATAAAAGAGGCTTATGAATGCGACTTTGTAAAAGCTGAGAGTTTAATTAAAGAACGTTTAGAAAAAGTTGATTCTAAACATCTAGCCAGTTAAAAAAA
>CAJQOG010000128.1 GCA_905479875.1 uncultured Gammaproteobacteria bacterium | reverse complement strand
TCAAAGGTTGATGTGCCTCGTCCAATCTCATCCATAAGCACTAAACTCTTATCTGTTGCATTGTGCAGAATATTTGCCGTCTCAGTCATTTCCACCATAAAGGTTGAGCGCCCTCCAGCAAGATCATCGGCAGCACCAATACGAGTGAAGATTCTATCTAATGGTCCTAACTGTACTGAGTCAGCTGGAACAAATGAGCCAATGTGAGCCAGTAGAACTATCAATGCGGTTTGTCGCATAAAGGTAGATTTACCACCCATGTTTGGACCGGTAATCACTTGCATGCGTTGTTTGTCATTCATGTCTAAATCATTAGCAACAAAAGTAATATCGTCATTGTTCTCTACAACTGGATGACGTCCTTCTTTAATATTGATGCAAGGATAGGAAACTAATTGGGGCTGAACATACTTTAATGTTTGGGCGCGTTCGGCAAAAGTATTTAATACATCCAAGCTTGCTAAACCAACGGCAAGTTTTTGAATGTCTTTAAGATGTGTCAGTAGATTTTCTAAAAGCTCTTCATATAAAAACTTTTCTCTAACCAAAGCCCTTTCTTTTGCCGATAAAACCTTATCTTCAAAGGTCTTAAGTTCTGGAGTGATGAAACGCTCTTTATCTTTTAGCGTTTGTCGACGTACCCATTCAATGGGCACATCTTCACCCGCTTGTAGACGACTGACTTCAATGTAATAACCATGCACACGGTTATATCCAACCTTTAAAGTAGAAAATCCTGTGTGTTCTTTTTCTTTTTTTTCTAAATCAAGAAGAAACTGATTCGCGTTTTCACTGAGATTTCTTAATTCATCTAGTTCACTATCAAAACCATCCGCGATTACACCACCATCACGAATGAGTAGTGGTGGTGATTCAATAATTGCATTGTTTAAATGTGTTGCTAGTTCTGGCAACAATGGTAGTTCATCACGAATACTTACTAGCAAAGAAGATTGCATGCTACTGATGGTCTTCGTCAAAGTTGGTAAGGCAAGTAAGGTATCTTTTAAATTAGAAAGATCTCGAGGTCTAGCACTCTTAAGAGCAATCCTTGCAACAATGCGTTCAATGTCTGAAATCGATTTAAGTTCATCGCCTAAACTTTCAATTGCTTGAGTACTGATTAACTCGGCCACCGCTGCATGACGTTCTTTTAAAACCTCTTGTTGACGAATAGGGCGTTGCATCCAGCGACGCATTTCTCTGCTGCCCATACTGGTTACACATTTGTCCAGAACACTGGCTAAAGTATGTTCAGTGCCACCTCTAAGGTTATTTTCTAGTTCAAGATTTCCTCGTGTAACCGCATCAATCGTTAAACAATCATCTTGCTGTTCAATATGAATCGATTGAATATGCGGTACAGCTTGTTTTTGTGTGTCTAAAACATATTGCATTAAACAACCAGCAGCACCAATGGCAGCAGGTTTTTCATCTATACCAAATCCTTGTAAGTTCTTAGTATTGAATTGACTTAGTAATAAGCGCGTGGCAGAACTCTCTTCATAATGCCATTCAGGTCGTCGAGTTAAAGTTTCTTTACTAAGAATATGTTCTGGAGTATCTGAAGTGTCAGCAACCAAAAGTTCGGCAATTTGTAATCTTTCTAATTCAGCTAAAAGTTCTTGTTGAGTACGTACTTCCGTAACAGCAAATCGTCCACTGCCTAAATCACACCAGGCTAAACCAATTAGATTCTTACCGAAATTGACTGCGGCTAATAAATTATTTTGTTGTTGCGATAAAAGAGAGTCTTCAGTCAAAGTACCAGGAGTGATGATACGAACGACCTTGCGTTCAACAGGACCCTTAGACGTAGCAACGTCGCCCACTTGTTCTGCAATTGCCACTGATTCACCCAGTTTAACTAATTTGGCTAAATAACCATCCACAGCGTGATAAGGCACTCCTGCCATCGGAACAGGATTTGGGCCCGCTTTACCACGCGCTGTTAAGGTGATATCAATAAGTTTAGCGACCTTTTGCGCATCTTCATAAAACACCTCATAAAAATCACCCATACGATAAAACATAATGGTATTTGGATGCTCAGCCTTAATTTTTAAGTACTGTTGCATCATGGGTGTATGAGTAGGCTTTTGTGCAGTTTTTTTCATGTTTTTATGATTTTTTGTACATGCTTGGTGCAATGCTTTATTTGCTTGTTTCTTAAGCGTGCAGTCTAATGATATGTGAATTTATATTTTATTAAAGTCAGCATCCTAACAGAAAGCAAGAGTGTCGAGAATGCCGTATTTGCAGTAAGATAAAGCCATGAAAATTTTACACATCGAAACGGGTAGGCAGCTGGCTGGAGGGCCACAGCAAGTTGTTACTCTAATGAAAGGCTTAGAGGCTCATGGAGTTGATTCAACCCTTTTGTGTCCTGATGATAGTGCTGTTGCAGAGTTGGCGAAATCCGCTCAACTAAAAGTAAAGCGCGTGCCTTATAAAGGTGAGCATGATTTCAGCATAATTAAAGCTATTCGAGAAACAGCAAAAGACCGTCATTTTGATTTATTGCATGCGCACTCTCGTCGAGGCGCTGACAACTACACCGCCATTGTTGCTCGCAGAACAAAAATACCTGCCATTTTGACTCGTCGGGTAATCAATGTAGAAAATAATTTTATAGCAGGTCCAAAATATAGAAGTTTTAAAAAGGTGGTTGCTGTGTCTGAAGCCGTTGAGCGTTCTTTAAAACGACAGCGTGTAGATTCTGATTTACGTATGACTATTCATGATGGTATTAATCTGCAGGATTACACAGAGCAATATTCTCGCGAACACCTTCTTGCTGAATTCGACTTGCCTGATAATGCATTTGTTATTGGTAACGTAGGACGATTCACCGAGAATAAAGGCCAACTGAGTTTGTTAGAAGCATTCACGCTTATCCATAAAAAATATCCTCAGACGCATCTTATTTTATTTGGCGAAGGTGAAATGTTAGATGACTTAGTTGATTTTGTGAGTACGCATGAGCTTACAGAACAAGTACATTTTGCTGGCTTCAGAACAGATATGCCAAAGTGGTATGGCGCTTTACAAGTTGTTGTGCATACGGCAATGATGGAGGCTCTAAGTGTTGCTTTGTTAGAGGCGGGTGCCAGTGGAGTGCCATTAATTGCTTACAATAATGGCGGTATTTCAGAAGTGATTAGGCATATGCATAATGGAATACTAGTACAACCAGGTCAAGTTGATCAGTTGGCTGATGCTATTGAGCGTTTACTAAATAGTCGAACTTTGACCAAGCGTTTAGCTGAAAACTCAAAAAAAATCTGTGCGAGAAACTTCTCTGCAGAACGCATGGTCAGTCAATACTATGAGCTTTATAGTGATATTTTTCATACACAAAGAGCAATGAAGGCTTAAGATGTATAGTCATAATGACTACACAACAAAAAATTGAAACCCTAGTTGGGCAGCTCGCCTTAGCTTTGCAAAACACGAACTCCACACTGGTGGCCGCAGAATCATGCACTGGTGGCCTAATTGCAAAACTGTGTACAGACGTAGCTGGTAGTTCAGCATGGTTTGAAGGTGGGGTGGTTTCTTACAGTAATGAAATAAAACAAAGCGTTTTAAAAGTTAATAAAAAGACTCTTAAATTATTAGGTGCTGTGAGCGAGCAAACCGCTAAGGAAATGGCCTTAGGAGCTGTTCTACTCACACCAATAAAAAATACTCGTTACGCAGTTTCCATTACTGGAGTAGCAGGTCCAGGCGGCGGTACGCTTGAAAAGCCTGTTGGCACAGTTTGTTTTGCATGGAGTAAAGCTAGCACCACCACAGACGCAGAAATTATTAAAACTGAAACCAAACTTTTTGCAGGTAATCGCAAAGAAATTCGAGAGCAAAGCGCCTTGTTTGCTTTGCAAGTATTAAGAAAACTATTAAAAATCCAATAGAGTTTTCGGTAAAATTAGCCATATTTTGGCAAAAAAGAGAATATTCTCAAAAATATTCTCAAAATATTCCAAAACGTTCTCATTTTTGTGTATAATCACTTTCGAAGTCGTTGGAAAAGAAACGCATTTAGTATCTATACCATTGATTTCAAAGGAATTCACTGACGCCCTCATTTCAGCATTCGGAGGCTCTCATGCTCAAGGACGAACATGATATGTTGTGCAAATAGTGAGCATTTTTAAGTCAAAGCCACAAAATGTGGTAAAAATTGGCAATGTTAACTTTATGAAAGGTATTTGAAATGGACGATAATCGTAAAAAAGCTCTCTCGGCCGCATTAGGTCAAATCGAAAAACAGTTTGGTAAAGGTTCGGTCATGCGTTTGGGTGATAGCCCAGCATCGAATGACATCGAAGTTATCTCTACTGGCTCTCTGGGATTAGATGTAGCCTTAGGAATCGGCGGTTTACCAAAAGGGCGTGTAATCGAAATTTACGGTCCTGAGTCATCAGGTAAAACAACATTAACTCTACAAGCCATTGCTGAATGCCAAAAGACTGGCGGCACAGCAGCATTTGTTGATGCTGAGCATGCGCTTGATCCTCTTTACGCCGAGAAGTTAGGCGTAAATATTGAAGAGCTTTTAGTGTCACAACCAGATACTGGCGAACAAGCTTTAGAAATTACAGATATGTTAGTACGCTCTGGAGCGGTTGATCTTGTAGTTATCGATTCGGTTGCAGCTCTTACGCCTAAAGCTGAGATTGAAGGCGAAATGGGCGATAGACACGTAGGTTTGCAAGCGCGTTTAATGTCACAAGCTTTACGTAAACTTACAGCAAATATCAAACGTTCAAACACTATGGTTATCTTTATTAACCAAATTCGTATGAAAATTGGTGTGATGTTTGGTAGCCCTGAAACCACCACTGGTGGTAATGCCCTTAAATTCTACTCATCGGTACGTTTAGATATACGTCGTATTGGTGCTATTAAGAAAGGGGATGAAATTGTTGGTAACCAAACTCGTGTGAAAGTAGTTAAAAACAAAGTCGCACCGCCATTCCGCCAAGTAGAATTTGAAATTTTGTATGGCCAAGGTATTTCATTAGAAGGTGAGCTTATCGACTTAGGTGTTAAGCATGATTTAGTAGATAAATCAGGTGCATGGTATAGCTATAACGGTGAGCGCATTGGTCAAGGTAAAGAAAAAGTACGTACTTTCTTAAAAGAAAATCCAGATATCAAAAACGATATCGATACTAAGTTGCGTGAAATTCTTTTACCTAAAAAAGGTGCAAAAGTCGAAGTAGTAGAAGACATTGAAGACGCTGACGAAGTTGAATAATTAAATCAAGGGTGTCTGATTCTTCGGGTTGTCCACTTTAAGTATTAAGCACCTTTAAAACGGCCTCTACGGAGGTCGTTCTGCTCTCTATAATTTACTATACTTGTATGCAAATGAATAAGAAAAAACAAATAGATGAACTACGCTCTTCTTTGCAGGCTATTACTGGCATGAATGCAGTAGAACGCTTAGTTATTAAAGACGATCAAGGTTTTGAACG
>CAJQOG010000127.1 GCA_905479875.1 uncultured Gammaproteobacteria bacterium | reverse complement strand
TTCATGCTCTGCTCAAGATAACCGCCAACCATACCTTGTACATTACTACCGTAGGAATTAATAACTTGGGAAAGAAAGTTTCTACTCAATACGGTATTGCCGTGTTGTTCTTGTTCGGTAATAACTTGTAGAAGGATTTGGCAAGTTATATCGTTTCCAGTTTTTTTCTCGATAACTGCAAATTCAATTTCTTCATTGACAAGATTTCGGATATCGCTCAGGGTAATGTAACGACTTTCTTCAGTGTCGTATAAACGGCGATTAGGGTATTTTTTTATTACTCGAATATCACTCATATTGTGTGCTCACTCTCGTTGTTCACTTTTGTGATGCGTTCGCACATTCTACCGTTGTTTTGCTGATGAAAACAAGTTTTTATTATATGGCTGATTATTGAGGCACTTAAAAAACTTATTAAATAACAGTGTCTTGCGTAGTTATCTTTGAGATATGCCAATGCTTAACACCCCATTTAATAAGGTTTTCAACGGATTCAGACAGTAGTTCATCAGGAGGAGCTTGTCCTAAAAATTGTAACGCAGCGAAAATATTCTGTGCTGCTTTAGCGTTATCTAAGGCCTTGGCACCGGTTTGTTTACTAAGTTTTTTCCCATCTGGAAGTAGGGCTAAGGGTAGGTGTTTGTAGTTAGGTGCTTGAGCATTTAAGCATTGATACAAATAAAGTTGCCTTGGTGTTGAATCAAGTAAATCTACTCCTCGAACAATATCTGTAATACCTTGATAAATATCATCTATAACAACCGCTAGCTGATATGCATATAAACCATCACGTCGTTTTAAAATAAAATCGCCAACCTCAGTATTCAGATCTTGAGAAATAAGGCCGTAAACAGCATCATGAAAAAGAAATATTTGATTGGAAATTTTTAATCGTAGTGAGCATTCACTTTGATATCTAGAATGTTCACGACAAATCCCTGGATAGACACCATTAGCTAGAATGCTCTCACCAACTGAGCTTTTTTCACGATATTTTTTGAGTAATTTATTAGTGCATGAGCAATAAAATATTAAAGCGCCGCTTGCTAATTGTATTAAAGCTTCTTCGTAGGCTTGACTCCTAGAGCTTTGATAGAGAATGTCCTTATCCCATTGCATCCCATGAGCAACTAAGCTATCTAAAATTAGCTTATCTGAACCTTCAACTTCACGCGGAGGATCTATGTCTTCAATTCGAACCAGCCACTCACCATTATTGGCTTTAGCATCCAAATAGCTGGCAAGAGCAGATGTTAGAGAGCCAAAATGTAAAGGTCCAGACGGAGAAGGGGCAAATCTACCACGATAGAATTGCCCCTTTATTTTTGTGTTCATAATAGATGAACTATTTTACTGTCCAATTACTTGCCGCGTTGCTTTTCGCGAATTTCGTCAAGTGTTTTACAATCGATACATAAGCCAGCAGTAGGTCTAGCTTCTAGGCGGCGTAAACCAATCTCAATTCCGCAAGCTTCGCAATAACCGTAGTCACCACTAGAAATGTCTTCTAAAGAAGAGCCGATTTTCTTAAGTAATTTGCGTTCGCGATCACGAGTGCGCAACTCTAGGCTAAATTCTGATTCTTGTGTTGCACGATCGCTTGGGTCAGGGAAGTTAGCTGCATCATCTTGCATATGATCCATTGTGCGATCAACTTCTTCCATCAGCTCACGTTTCCATGCATGTAACACTTCACGGAAATGCTCTTGCATACCTGTGCTCATGTACTCTTCGCCTTTAATTGGCTTGAATGGGTCTACACCATGTATAGGGCCAAAGTTGCTTGGCTTAAGGGCATCATTGTTTTTCTTGCGTTTGTCAGGTTTTACATCGCGAACTCGAGCAACAGCAACTTTAGTTGGAATAGCTGGAGCGGTAGGTTTTTTAGCAACAGGAGTGACTTTCACAGTTTTCTTCTTGATAGTCTTTTTAGGGGGCGCTATTTTACCTGTTGGTTTTGCTTTTGTCGGTTTTTTTGCAGCAGTTTTTTTAGCTGCTGTTTTTTTCTTAGCCACTTTTTTAATTGGCTTTTTAGATGCTACTTTTTTCTTAGTCGTTTTCTTTTTCACTGCTGGCTTTTTCACAACTTTCTTTTTGCTTACTTTTTTCTTAGCAACTTTCTTTTTTACTACTTTTTTCTTAGAAGTTTTGGTTTTGCCAGTAGATTTTTTTGCCACTTTCTTTTTGCTTACTTTTTTCTTGGAAGTAGTCTTCTTAGCTGCCTTTTTGGCCACTTTCTTTTTAGTCGCCTTCTTTTTAACCACAGCTTTTTTCTTTGTAGTTTTTTTCTTTGTAGTTTTTTTAACGGGCTTTTTAGTTGCAACTTTTTTCTTAGTTGAACGAGTGACTTTTTTCTTAGTGACTTTCTTTTTGGCTTTTTTCTTACCTGCCATGACTTCTTCCTCTTGAATAAAGCTTCAGCTGAGATTTAGCTCAGCATGCTATTTATTAACATTGTCTGTATTTTGTACACATTAGTTGTAACAGCATTTAGCGTTACATACTCTCTCTTGTGAAAATACAGCGACAGAATAATACCTTATTTAATAGTACCTAAAGGATAAAAAACGTCGTTCTGAGTACTTTTTATGCGTTTTTATGCAATGTCTATCGTTACATTGCATAAATTCTATATAACAAAGACCTTATGGGAGATTAACTAATTGACTTGGCAACCAGTTTTTTTGCTGGTGTTCAGCAATTACATCTGTATAAACACCCCCGCGCACATTGAATTTTGCAGTTAGACGCATGAAACGAGGATCCAGTAAATCTACTAAATCATTCAGAATAGTATTGGTTACAGCCTCGTGATATGCACCTTGCTCTCTATAGGTCCATAGATATAATTTATAAGACTTTAACTCAACACAGCTTTTATCAGCTATGTATTCAAGTTTTATAGTTGCAAAGTCGGGGTGTCCAGTTACTGGACAAATACAGGTAAATTCATGCGTTTCAATACGAATAGTATAGTCGCGCTCTGGATTAGGGTTTGGAAATGCCAGCATCACTTTGCTAGAGTCTTCTTTGTTACGTGAGGCGCTTATTTGGTCTGTTTCAGTGCTCATAATATTGACTTCGCTCATTAATTCAACAATTCACAAAATTGCATAAAGTATAGGCGTTTATATGCAGTTTGGAGGTGGTCTTTTAAGGATGCACACTTTACACTATCGCTCCTGATTACAACATAGCTAATCAGCAGAAATAATAATAATTTCCACCTCATTTTGAGCAATTACACATACGGATTCTTGAATGCGCTTAAGCAAGATTAAACTCGCTGGTTTTAAATCATTTGTCGACCCAATTACTGTAGATTTCCCTTCCAACCTTGTTGGTGTGGTTGGGCCTAATGGTTGTGGTAAATCCAATATTATTGATGCTGTTCGTTGGGTGATGGGTGAGACTTCAGCTAAAAACTTACGCGGCGATTCAATGGCCGATGTAATTTTTAATGGCTCCAGTGCTCGCAAGCCGGCATCTGTGGCTAGTGTCGAATTATTGTTTGATAATGCCGATGGTACGATTGGTGGTGAATATGCGTCATATGCTGAAATTTCAGTTATGCGTAAAGTGACACGTGATGGGACTTCTGATTATTATTTAAATAATACTAAGTGTAGACGTAAAGATATTACCTCTATTTTCTTAGGTACTGGATTAGGTCCGCGTAGTTATTCGATTATTGAACAGGGTATGGTTTCAAAATTAATTGAAGCACGACCTGAAGACTTACGTGTATTTTTAGAAGAAGCGGCAGGTATTTCAAAATATAAAGAGCGTCGCAGAGAAACCTCAAACCGAATTAAGCACACACGTGAAAACCTTGACCGATTAAATGATTTACGTGAAGAAATTGATAAACAGTTGCATCATTTAGATCGTCAGGCTAAGTCCGCTGAGAAATATAAAATTTTCAAGCAAGAAGAACGTCAAGCTAAAGCTGAGTTATTAGCATTGCGTTTGCGTGATATGCAAGGGCAGTCTGACAAACAAGAGAAATTTCTTAGCGAGCATGAAATAGCCGTTGAAAAATCGTTAGCCACGCAACGTGAAATTGAAGCTGAAATTGAAATGGGTCGTTCTGGTCAAGTAGAAGCTAACGATCAATTTAATGAGGTGCAAAGTAATTTCTATAAAACAGGTGCCGATATTTCGCGTTTAGAGCAAAGTATCCAATACGCAAAAGAATTGCGTCAAAGTCAAGAAGAGCAACTTAAACAAGCACAAACAAATGTACTGGAAACTCAAGGTCATATTAAACGTGATCAAGAACAGATTGCTATATTTGCTGAAGAAATTACAGAGCTAGAGCCCGAGCAAGAAGCTTCACAAGCACGTGTTATGGCATCACGTGAACAACTTCAACAAGCAGAAGATAATAGTCAAAAATGGATGCGTGAGTGGGAAGAGCTCAACATGCAATCTAAAGAGGCTCAAAAGACTACCAATATCGAAAGTACGCGTATCGAGCATTTGGAAAGTCAAATGTCTTCGGAATTAAATCGACGCGATAAATTGCGTGGTGAGCGTGGTGCTTTTTCAATGGATACCTTTGAAGCATCTATTGCAGAATTACTCACTAATCGTACTGCACAAGAAGCAATTGTTGCTCAATTACAAAGTAGTTTAGACGAAGCCAGTAATTCTATTCGTGCCAAACGTGACGAAGAGAGTACTACTTCTAAAGAATTAGATGCCTCTCGACGAGAGCATCAAAAAGCCAGTGGTCGTTTAGCCTCAGTTAAGGCCTTACAAGAAGCGGCACTTGGTAAAAAATCAAATCACATGCTTAAATGGATGGAGCGTGAAGGCTTGGAAGATGCACCGCGTTTAGGTGAAAGCATTCGTGTAAATAAACAATGGGAAACAGCTGTTGAAACAGTTTTAGGGCCGGCCTTAGAAGGTGTGTGTGTTGACCAAGTAAGAGACTATGTTGAGGGTCTTGCCGGTTTGCAAGCAGGTCAGGGTATTTTGCTTGATGGTAAATTAAGTGGCACTAATACCAGTGGAAGTTTAGCTAACCAAGTAGAAGGTGATTTAGCTAAGTTAAGTGTTTTGCAAAACGTGTACACCGCAAACACATTACAAGAAGCATTACAAAAGCAAGCTAACTTAGAGAAACATCAGTCAGTTATTACCAGCGATGGTTTATGGTTAGGCCCTGACTGGGTACGTGTAAGTAAAGCTGAAGATAGTAGAGCTGGTGTTTTAGCTAGGGAACAAGAAGCACGTGTTCTTGAACAAGACATTAAAAACTTAGAAAACAAAATTGAAACTTTGGCTGAAAAACAACAGTTACTTCGTAGCCAAGTAAAAATGCAAGAACAAGAACGCGATGAAACACAAGCTGAGGCAAATCGTGCTAATAGGCAATTTGCAGATTTGCGTGCACGTCTTTCTTCACAAGAAGATCAGCGTACACAGCTAAGTGAACGCATTACAAAACTAGACGGCGATGTGGTAAGTCTTGATACACGTATTCAAGAGGGTGAAACTAAAACTAAAGAAGCTCGTACACGTTTAGATGCAGCCATGCAGGTATTAGCTGGCTTTGCAGATAAACAAGAAGAGCTTGATTCAACTCGTGAGTCTGTGCGTACTCAGTTGTCTGAAGCTCGTGCTAAAGCACAGTTAGACCAAGAACAAAGTCAGGCCTTAGCAGTGCGTTTTGAATCGCGTAAAGCAGCACATGACTCACTTAGTCAAAACCTCGAGCGCATGCAAAATCAAATTGCTCAGCTCGAAGAGACTAGTTCAGGTTTAACTCGACAGTTACGTGTAGGCGTAGAGCCGCAAAAAGAACATGAAAGTCAGCTGGCAGAATTACTTAAACTACGTACGGGTATTGAAGCTGAAGTAAAAACAGCACGGCAGAAACTTGAAGAAATTGAAACTACTCTTAAAGATAAAGAGCAGGCGCGTCTTAAAGCAGAATCTAAAGTACAGGGAGCGCGCGAAGAATTTCAAAAAATTCGTATGGCTTTACAAGAAATTCGCGTTAGACGCGATACGGTTAACGAGCAGTTACAACAAACTGGTTTTGAGTTTGCTGAACTAGAAAGTCAATTGACCGAAGAAGCTAATATTAAAGATTGGCAGGATAACCTTGAATCTATTGAACGCCGTATTCAACGACTGGGAGCTATAAACTTAGCAGCAATTGATGAGTATAAAGAACAGTCAGAGCGTAAAATTTATTTAGATAAGCAAAATGATGATTTACTTGAGGCTTTAGACATTCTTGAAAAAGCTATCCGTAAAATCGATGTAGAAACACGTACACGTTTCAAAGAAACATTTGATAAAGTGAACGCTGGATTTAAAGAAAAATTCCCTAAACTCTTTGGTGGCGGGCATGCTTATCTTGAACTTACGGGCGATGACTTATTAGATACGGGTGTTACCGTAATGGCTAGACCGCCTGGTAAACGTAATAGTACTATTCACTTATTATCTGGTGGTGAGAAAGCCCTAACAGCTGTGGCATTGGTATTCTCAATTTTTGAATTGAACCCAGCGCCATTCTGTATGCTAGATGAGGTTGATGCGCCACTAGATGATGCTAATGTAGGGCGCTATTGCGATATTGTTCGTTCTATGTCAGATCGAGTCCAGTTTATTTTTATTACGCATAATAAAATTACTATGGAAATGGCTAAACAACTTTCAGGTGTGACCATGCACGAACCAGGTGTCTCACGTATGGTTGCGGTTGATGTTGATGAAGCAGTTGAGTTAGCAAATTTATAAATGCGGAATAAATCTGCTATATTAGTGTTTAAGATATAAAGATATAGTATTCACATAAGTTTTTTAAAGACCCAAAAAAAATGAATAATGAATTTCGCTTATTACTATTAGTGCTAGCAATTGCCGTATTTGTCGGTACTTTATTGTGGTCACGATACAGTCGTGACTCGAAAGGGCGCAATCTATTTTCTGAAGACGAATTCGATTCAAATGCTTTAGATAAAGATGTTTTATTTGCAAATGACCCTTTGGAAATTGAAGAGGACTTTGGTGTTAGTGAAGTACGTATTATCAAGCCTGAAGAGACCTCTATTCCACAGAAAAATTACCATTCAGATGACTTAAACCAAACTTCTGAGGCTTCAATAGATTCTGCAGATGAAACTGACACCACTTCTGAAGATGATTCACAATATATTGCTGTATTGCACGTTACTGCTCTGAGTGGCGAGCAGTTTTCTAGTAAGAAAATTTGCAAGACCTTAGAGCATCTTGGCTTACGACATGGTAAGTATAAAATTTACCATAGAGAAAGTTTGCAGAATTCTGAGCTATCATTATTTAGTGTAGCCAATATGGTTAAACCAGGTTTCTTTGATCCTGATTCTGATGAAGGATTTAAAACTCCTGGAATTTCGTTCTTTTTGGTACTGCCTGGCCCACCTGATCCAATTACTACTTTTAATGAAATGGTACAAACTGCAAAACAAGTTGCACATAGCTTGAATGGCGAACTATTAGACTCGGATAGAAGTACGTTTACTTCGCAACGCGCGCAATTGATTAGGGATGAAATTGCGAGCTTTATTCTTCGCTTAGATGAAGAGTGATTCTATTTGAGCAGCTTGCAACTTCTTTTTATCTGTTTCTGCTTTACCCTAGCTTTCACACTATTAAATTAATCTATGTCAGATTCATCCTCACAACAAAATTTCACGCTAGCTGAAGCTCAGGCAAGAGTTTCAGAATTAAGCGAAATCATTCGTTATCATAATCAACGATATTACGAACAAGACGATCCTGAAATTCCCGATGTTGAATACGATAAATATTTTCGCGAATTACTCGCATTAGAAGAGCAATTTCCTGAACTCAAACAATCTACATCACCAAGTTTGCGTGT
>CAJQOG010000126.1 GCA_905479875.1 uncultured Gammaproteobacteria bacterium | reverse complement strand
ATTGAAAGCCAGGCGACTGATACTTTACAAATATTTAAAGATGATGAAATAATACCCATGGTTGAATATGACCTTTCGGGCTGTATGTTTTGTTCTGGTGATGAAGATGGTTGTGACAAAGATCGGGTTTCAGGTCTTTTTCTGGCTGATAAGCCTGAAGAACCATTTGTTGTTGCTGTTTGTCATGTCGGGGCGCATAGCCGACTGTTACAAGTCTTTGCACCATTAAGAAATTCAGAGGACGCTGTTTTTACAGCAACGGGTGCCTACTCTATTGATTATGTAATGGATAATCGTGGAATTACGGTGACTACCGATCATCGAGCTGAGGGCAATGATGAGTTTACTCAGCTGACAGAATATTGGCCCAAAGAAATCGCACCCGGATATGCACAGTCCTTGCCAGAAAGGCAAATCTATCAGTTGGCCTCAAACCCAAATACTCAACAACTCAAAACTTTCTTGGCTCAAAATCCTAAGGCCTGGGATACCGGAGAAGATTATCTTGGGTATACGCCTGTAGGTGAGGCAATAAATTCTGCTAACTTAGGTGCATTAAAATTATTTGTCGAGCATGGCTACGATCTAAATCCTGATAGGTGGTTTGTGCATCCTATACGCATGTTTAACCCATATACTGGACGAGATACACCAGAACATATGCTAATGCTGGATTGGATACTGAATCAAATTGAACATAACCCTGAAATTGATTACCACTTACTGAACTTTGTTGAAAACGATCATTACGCGGGTGCAGAAATTTTATTAAACCATGGGGCCAATCCCAATAGATGGGTACGTAATTGGAACAGTGTCTGGGATCTGACAAGCGACCAAAAAATGCGTTCTTTACTTGAGTCTTATGGTGGCAAAAGTAATTTTCGTAAACTGCTAGTGGGCTTAGGTTTGGTCTTATTGTTAGGTACTCTGCTATTTAGGTATATTCTTAAACCAAAACAAAAAAGTACTTCACTTGGTCAAGCTGCAACACCTGAACGTAATGTTGCTAAGGGCAAGCTCTTTTACGGTATTGGAGCACTTATATTTTTTGGTGGCTTAATTGCAGCCATGCTAGTGCGTTATGGTTCTGCTTTAGGTATGGGGCGCCCTGATGGAGCTACATTTTTTTATGCGGCAGGCTTATTGTTCGCTGGTATGGGATTGAAGTTCATCAGTAGTGGACGAAAACTACAGATGCGTGATGCTGAGCAGATCGTTCAAGACGCTAGTGGGGAAAGGACTGGAGAAGGGCGACCAGTGTTTTTGTATTTACGTTCTTTTAAATTAGACGAAAATGATGAACAAACCATTGTCTTGCCTGGCGGTTTAAGTGCTTCAATTAACCCTTGGGAAAGTAGTTTAGCGGCGGCGTTTGGAAAAGTTGGTGAGATGGTCGCAATCGGTAGGCCTGGTGAGAAACTTGCAACCACAGGCGCAGCACGTTTGTATGTGACGGATGACGAATGGCAAGATAAAGTTTTGGAGCTCATAGAAAAATGCGAACTGGTTATATGGACTTTTGGCGATACTGAAGGATTGCGATGGGAAATATCTCGCTTAGTCGATATTGTTCCTCCAGAAAAGTTGATAATTGCAATGCCGTTTTGGGACAAGAAAATGAGTGTACGTAAGACTATCTGGGAGAGCGCACAAGACATGTTAAATAAGACCTTGAGTAAGCCATTACCCAAAGAGGTAAGTGAGTCCTTATTTATTGCATTTGATAAAAATTGGAATGCTGAGTGGGTAGAAACTAAGACCCCAGAAAAATGGCAACTGATAGCTTTCTTAGGTTTCTGGAATCGAATTACTAAGGGAGTACGCTCATTATTGTTAAAGCGTGGTTATAAGTATCCAAAGCTAACACTTGTTGAGAAAATTGCTTATGCATCTCTGTCTGTACTCGCTTGGATACTTGTTGTGACAATACTTGTTATGTTTTATGCATTGATCCGAACCTTATTAAGATGATTACCTGAGACACTATGACGACCATATCCAATAATAATAAATCCGATTTTTTTGATGGTAGAGTCCCTATTGTTCTAGGTGTGACTGGGCATAGAGATATCTCTCCAAATGCAATCAAGAGAATTAAGCAGCAACTTAATGATGCCTTTTACGAGCTTAAGCAATATTATCCAAACACTCCCTTAGTCTTGATTACGCCCTTGGCTGAAGGTGCTGACAGGCTGGTTGCGGATATTGCATTAGAGCATGATGTTGAGCTGTGTGTAGCCTTGCCAATGTCTAGCGACGAATATCAAAAAGACTTTTCATCACCCGAAAGTAGGAAACGCTTTACTGATTTGTTGCAAGCCTCTAAGGGGTGTCATGTAATCACGGGATTTGATCCTGAACAACAACGTGACCTGTGCTACGCAAATGTGGGGCGTTGGTTGGTTGACCATAGCGATATTCTTATCGCTTTATGGGATGGTCAAATGAATGAGCTGAGTGGAGGTACTGGTGAGGTTGTGCAATATGCTTTGAATGGAGTAATGCCAAGCCTAAAACCTTATTCTGTTAGCAACTTAGCTTTGCAAAAAATCAAACCTGTGCTGCATATCCCATGCCCAAGGCAGGGAGTTGAGCTTGATCTACAGCAAGAATCAACTTTATATGAAAATTTTGACGAATTGCAAAATACGTCGAAAGTTGCAGTCAAACATTACTTAGAGCAATCTAATAATTTTATAAGTATAGAAAACTTTAACTTAAGAGCCTCTAAGCTTGTAGCACCTGGATATCCCTTGATTGATCAAGGTGACCGAAAACTACCATTACATTTACGCTTTATTCATCAAATGTATTTGAAAGCCGATACAGTGGCTAATCAGTATCAAAAAGTTTTTAGGCGTTACACGGCATTGTTTTACAGCCTGTCTGCGATACTCATGTTGACCTTAGTGTTCTATTTCAAAATGTTTCCATTTACTTATGTGATTGGTTTTTATTTGTTTATTTATGTAATTACATTGCTTGTCTCCATTCAACTTAAGAACTCTGACTACCAAAAGCGTTATCACTTATATCGATTACTGGGAGAAACATCACGCTTGTTTTTCTTTTTTCACGTTTCTGAATTGGAAACAGGAAAACGTAACTCCATACTAGATAACGCTAGAGAGTCACAATATTTTGTACGTAAATTAGGATCAGAGAATGAGTGGCTGATTGCTGCGCTTAAGAAGTGCCAATTGTTTTTTTCTGGAAATAGTTCTGATGTGAAAAAATCGACTACGGATTCTTCTGAGACACAGCTAGATGAAGAGCTTGAATATGAAGCCAGATCGATTGTGATAAATAATTGGATTAATGACCAACAGAATTATTTTACACGTGCGGCACAGCGTGACATGACAAAAATGAAGCGCCTTAATTTCTTTGGGTCATTATTATTTTTACTCTCTTTTCTAGCTGGTATTACACTTTTTTCACTTAAGAATTTCGAGTTTTTAAGTGCACTTAATCTTACGCCAATTTTGAGTGTGCTTGTTGGAGCAAGTGTGGGTCTTGGTGGAATTATTAAAACCTATGTTTTTACCATGGGTTATTCTGAATTGGCAGGGCAGTACAAGTTAATGCAAGGCTTGTACACACAGGCCGCCGAGAATATCAGTGATAGGCCAGAAAACTATATTGCAATTTTTGAGCAACTTTGGTGGGAGGCATTCATGGAAAACATTGAATGGTTTTCTTTAAAGAATGCCCGTTTAGTAAATACAGTTAATGTGAAAAAATTTATTACCGAACTCATTAGGTTTGCTAAGATTTAGTGTGCGTCACTATTAATTTTTTTGGGGTAGTCATAGTGAAGCATAGCTTAGACCCCGAGTATAACTATTTCAGGACTCGCACGTTTTTCAATAATTCATGATTGTAAGTAATATAATAAAAAATAACTTAGAATTGTACGCAGTTTATATTTAAACTATGTATAAGAAAATTATTGGGTCAGTGTACAGTTAAACAATGAAACCCTTAGTTCCCACACAATTAGAAACCAAGCGACTTATACTTCGTCAATTCAAAGACGAAGATTGGAAAGACTTACACGCTTACTACTCAGATGAAACAGCCACAAAGTACACAGTAGGCAAAGCCTTCACCGAAGGTGAAACATGGCGACTTATGGCTAGCATTATTGGGCATTGGCAATTACGTGGTTACGGCCCTTATGCCGTAGAAGTTAAGACCACAGGAAAAGTAATCGGTAATATTGGTTTTTGGTATCCCGTAGATTTCCCAAGTCCTGAGATACTTTGGGGACTGGCTTCAGAGTTCCACGGAAAAGGTTTTGCTAGTGAAGCGGTAATAGCCGTACAAGCAGCAGGTAAAGAATATCTACCTGAAATAGCTTTTGTAAGTTTTATACATAAAGATAATACAGCATCAATAAAACTTGCTGAAGCTGTTGGAGCAGTCTTTGAGAAAGAGCTTAAATTAAAAGACGATATGGCGAATGTTTATCGGCATCCTTGAGGGGTATTATGAATAACTTAAACCTACAATGTAAATGCGGCTCTGTTCAGGGCGTCGTAGAAAACGTAACTCCTAAATCAGGCAATAGATGCATTTGTTTCTGTAAAGACTGTCAGGCATTCCCAACAGAGCTTGGTGTAGCCGATTCTGTACTTGATGAACATGGTGGCACCGAATTATTTCAAGCACCACTTTCTCATGTCAAAATTACTCAAGGTAGTGAACACCTGCGTTGTTTAAGGCTCACTAAAAAAGGACTCTACCGTTGGTATACCGATTGTTGTAACACCGTAGCTGGAAATACCGTTAGTGCAAAAATACCATTCTTTGGAATTGTGCATAGTTTCATGAAAGACGAAATGGATAGAACCGAGCTTCTTGGTCCAATACGTGGTGCCGTATTCATAAAGCACGCAAAAGATGGCTATGTAAAACCTAAGGAATTTGCATCTGAGCTTGGAGTTAACCTTAGAGTAATTGGAAAACTTCTTGTATGGAAATTAAAAAGTTTTAGAAAGCCGTCGGCGTTCTTTGATGAGAATGGAAGGTCTATTTCAAAGCCGAGAATAATCAGTACACGAGATTAAGCTAAAAATAATCAAAGATTAAAGCTGTTTCACTAGATTAAGAACTTGAGCTAGGTCAATAAGCAATTCCAAGTTTCTTCTTACAATGGGCCATAACTTATTAAAGGAGATTTCTATGCAAGCCTTACCTCACCAATACAGCGTAAAAGCTGACACCACAATTGAGAGTTTTGTGGAACTTAGTTCTCATAACTTACCAGTATTAAACTCAACGCCACCGATTCAATTTGGTGGAAGCGGCGAATTTTGGTCGCCTGAAGATTTACTAATGGCTTCTGTCGCCGACTGCTTCGTATTGTCTTTTAAGGCCATTGCAAGAATGTCCAAACTAAATTGGCATTCCATTTCATGTGAATCAGAGGGCGAGTTAGATAAAGTTGATGGGAAAACTAAATTTACAAAAATTAAAAACAATGTGCATTTATTGATTGAAGAAGGTGAATCGCTAGAGAAAGCAGAAAAAATTCTGCATAAATCTGAA
>CAJQOG010000125.1 GCA_905479875.1 uncultured Gammaproteobacteria bacterium | reverse complement strand
CCTGCTTTTTTATCAGCCTTTGCTAAACCAGTTTTACGTAGGTGCTCAACTGCAAGCTCCATATCGCCACCAACTTCACCTAGTGCTTTTTTACATTCCATCATGCCTGAGCCAGTACGCTCACGCAGTTCTTTTACCATTGCTGCTGTAATTGCCATTACATTAACCTCAAATTTGTTTGCTAATCACTTACTAATAAAAACCTAAGGATAAACTCAGGTTTTTGTTTTCAGCGAATAATTTAGATATATAAAAAGTTGTTTAAAAAATATTGTTTTACAAACTATGGAAGAATTACTCTTCTTCGCTAGCTGCTTTTTCTTTCTTCAATACAACTTTCTTAACTGCTTTCTTAGCAGGTGCTTTTTTAGCTGGAGCCTTTTGATCAGATTTTTTCTTAGGTTTGCCATCGGCACCTAATTCAACAAACTCATCGTCGCCAACTAAGTCAGGCATGATTGTTTTACCTTCAAGCACAGAATCAGCAACACCTTCAAGATACAACTGAATAGCACGCATCGCATCGTCATTACCAGGAATAACGTAATCAACGCCTTCAGGGTGATTATTTGAATCAACCACAGCTACAACAGGAATACCTAGTACTTTTGCTTCTTTAACTGCAATGTTTTCATTACCGTTATCAACAACAAAAATAAGGTCAGGCAAAGAATGCATATCCTTAATACCACCCAAAGTCTTATCAAGCTTTTCGCGCTCGCGAGTTAACTGAAGGATTTCTTTTTTGTGCATTGCTGTGTAGTTACCTTCTTCATGCATAGCTTCAAGCTCTTTAAGACGCTTGATAGACTGCTTTACAGTTTTGAAGTTAGTTAACATACCACCTAACCAGCGATGGCTAACGAATGGCATGCCACAACGTACAGCTTCTTTCTTGATTAAGTCTCGTGCAGCACGTTTAGTACCAACAAATAGAACCTTGCCACCATCTGCCACAACTTTTTTAACAAAGCCACAAGCTTCGTTATACATTGGAAGAGTTTTTTCAAGGTTGATAATATGAATTTTGTTACGCTTTCCAAAAATGTATGGGGCCATTTTTGGGTTCCAGTAACGAGTTTGATGACCGAAGTGAACTCCAGCCTCTAGCATTTGACGCATAGAAACGTTTGACATAAATTTTCTCCTAGGGTTAAGCCTCCGCAAACCCCAATCTGAAACAATGTATAATTATGAATAAATTCAGCAACTTACAAAGCACCCAACAGATTGTGACGATTCACGTGTGTGATTAGTTATTAACGATAGATACTCTACCGAGGCGGCATTATGCAGCAGTATTAAGTGAATAACAACCGCTTTTAAGGCTTTATTTCGGCTTTAAATAATCTAAGCTCTGGCTACTATATAATCGCCCGAAATATGTATATTCAAACGCCCTCCCAATACCTATATTTATGGTCCTATCCAATGTGGCTGAAAGCTGAAAAAATAAGCAAGACCTCAATAGTCAAATACCAAGAGTCTTTATTGCATGCTTGCCCACGCCATATTGTTATTGATGGCTTATTTGATGACGGTAAACTTGATGAAGTGATGCTTGCTCTAAGACATGCTGGGCAATGGCAAACTCAAAAACACAGCTACTCAACACTGTATGTAGATAATGACCAGTGGGAAAACACCCCTGAAGATCAGCGTTTTGTTCAACGAGATATCTGGCAGCGTGACGCCGATAGCTTTGGAGCGCCTAATCCGAATATAGCTCAGGAGTTTTTAGACTTTTTACGAAGTGATGAATTCCTATTGCAGTTATCCCAAATTTTCGATTTGGCATTAACCGACATGAATGTTGCTGACCCCAATATCAATACCAATTATTTTCGCTTAGGCGCAGAAGACTTTGTAGAGCAACACGCCGATGACTCACCTGGAAGAGAAGTCTGTATGCTTTTGTATTTAAATAAAGACTGGAATAGCAATGCTGGAGGCGAGTTAAGTTTTCTTGGAAATGAAGCAGAGCCTATTAAAATTGCACCATTATTTAATCGCTGCGTCTTGTTTGACCCTTCTTCAGAGGGTTCTGAGCATTGGGTAGAACAGTTAAACTCTGATTACAGTGGTCAATATCGATACAACGTGACTAGTTGGTATTGGCGAGAGTGAGCAAATTTCTTTAGAAATAATCAGAGCCCTAGCCTTTTTCTATAAATAACAGTATGTTACGCACTGAGCCATATTTGCTATAAAATGCTGCACTCACAGCAAAAACTATTCTCCTCATAACTAGGCAAGACCCAACATGGCAGTTCACATCAAAACCCCCGAAGAACAAGAAAAAATGCGTATCGCAGGACGTGCGACTGCATCAGTATTAGATATGATTGGTGAACATGTGAAACCTGGAGTTACCACTGGTGAATTAGATTTAATTTGTTATAAGTTCATCACTAAAGAACTTAAAGGTATACCAGCACCACTGAACTATAGAGGTTTTCCTAAATCCATCTGTACTTCAGTGAATCATGTAGTTTGTCATGGAATACCTGGTGATAAAAAATTGAAGCATGGCGATGCCGTTAACATTGATATTTCAGTGATTATTGACGGTTGGCATGGTGATACTAGCCGCATGTTCCATGTTGGCAAACCCAGCATTCGTGCTGAGCGCCTCGCGAAAATTACTCATGAATGCATGAAGCGTGGCATTGAAATGGTTAAACCAGGAATTCGTTTAGGCGATATTGGTCATACCATTCAAAAATATGCTGAAGCACAAAATTGCTCTGTGGTCCGCGAATACTGCGGTCATGGAATCGGTAAAGAATTTCATGAAGACCCACAGGTTTTACATTACGGAAGACCAGGTACTGGTGAAATGCTTAAAGAAGGCATGATTTTTACTATAGAACCAATGATCAATCATGGTAAACGCGAAGTAAAACTCTTACCTGATGGCTGGACAGTGGTTACTAAAGATCACTCTCTTTCGGCTCAATGGGAACACACCATTCTGGTTACTAAAACAGGCTATGAAGTGCTCACTCTTGGTGCATCAGGAAATATCTAAACGACCGGCTCATAAACAGTCTAAAATTACCTATAGCCTAATACACTTAGGTTTTCTAAGCGTATTACAGATAAAAGCTTTATAGACTGCAGACCAAAACAAATGCCTTACCCTACTGAGTTAATTCAAACCAGCAAACACCGCGTAGAAAGATTACGTGATTCTCAAAAGTCCCAATTTGAAGCCGGTAAAGACGTGGGCTTACTCCTCGAAGAAGCGTCAGACACTATTGACTCAGTACTCATTGATCTTTGGCAACATTACCTACTCCCATTTCAAGATTTCAAACAGCCCAGTCTTATAGCAACAGGCGGTTACGGTCGTTCAGAATTGCATCCCGGCTCTGATATCGATTTAATGATTTTATTACCTAAAAAGTATGATAAAAAAATTGAAAGTCCACTTTCTGAATTTCTTACTGTCCTTTGGGATATAGGTTTAGAAATTGGACACAGTGTAAGAACGCTTAAAGAAACCATTAGTGCCTGCAAAAGCGATATTACTATTGCTACTTGTTTACAGGAAGCTCGTTTAATTATTGGCGATACACAAGAATATGAAGCCATGATTGTTGCTACCGGACCTAAAAAATTATGGCCTTCAGAAAAATTCTTTCAAGCAAAATTTGAAGAACAAGAACAACGTCACCATAGATATCGGCGTACAGCCTATAACTTAGAGCCCAATGTAAAAGCTAATATTGGTGGTCTAAGAGATATGCAAGTTATTGCTTGGGTACTGAAACGACACTTTGATGCAGACTTATTGCATGAACTGGTTGAACTTGAGTTTCTTACTCAACAAGAATATGACGAGCTAAGTACAGCAAAAGCATTTCTATGGAAAATACGTTTTGCCCTACACTTGCTAAACGGTGGACGCGAAGATCGTTTGCTTTTTGATGCTCAATTAAAAATTGCTGAACTCCTTGGCTACCAAGGTTCAGATTCAAGGCGTCCTGTAGAATTATTCATGCGTGACTATTATCGTGCAGCTTTAACTTTATCACGGTTAAATTGGATGCTCTTACAAATGTTTCGTGAGCGTATCTTAGAAAAGAAAAAGCCGAGTATTTACCAAATTGATACGCAACTACAAAGTCGTAATAATTATCTAGACCTTATTACTGAACAAGAGTTTGAAAAAGACCCAAGTCTAATTTTAAAAATGTTTAGTGTATGGCAAAAGCAAGAAAATTTACGCGGTATTACAGCAAGAACTAACCGTAAATTACATGAAGCTTTAGACAAAATCGATGATGATTTTAGAAATAACCCTAAGCACAAAGCACTCTTTTTAGATATTTTTAATAACCCTTACCGCATCTACAATACATTAGCTCGTATGAATCGACATGGTGTATTAGGACGATTTATGCCAACCTTTGGTGACATTGTTGGGCATATGCAATTTGATCTGTTTCATGCTTACACTGTTGACGCACACATCTTGTTTGTTATTAAAGAAATTCAAAATTTATTAACCCTTGAGCATGATGAAGTTTTTCTTAATGATGCCGTGAAGAGCTTAGACAAACCCAATATGCTTTTACTCTCAGGATTATTTCATGACATTGCTAAAGGTCGTGATGGCGATCATTCTAATTTGGGCACTAAGGATGTTGAAGACTTTGGCCAAGCATATGGCTTAAGTACCGATGATATCGAACTGCTAAGCTTCTTAGTAAAGAATCATCTATTACTCTCGGTAACCGCTCAAAAGAAAGATATTGATGATCCTGCAATCATTGCAGAGTTTGCTAAAACGGTAAAAAACAAACGGAACCTTAACTATTTATACCTATTAACCATTGCAGACGTTAAGGGCACAAACCCTGAGCTGTGGAACCAATGGAAAGCGGTACTTTTTGCTAAATTATTCCAATACACCTTGGCGAACTTTGACAGTCAAATACCTGATGCTGAAGAACATATAGTTCGTAAAAAATCCAGCACGCTTAACAGACTTAGTAAAGAATATCCTACTGAAAATATTGAAAATCTCTGGGCAACTATTGATGACGAGTATTTTTTACGTCACAGCTATGGAGAAATTCGTTGGCACACCCGAGTTCTTTTAGATAACCAAGAGTTCCCTCTAGTTTCAATTCGTCGACAAAGCACTCATCGTCTTAACCAATACGACAATCTTAAAGCCTTAGATATTTTTGTGGCCGCAGCCTATGATCAACACTTATTTACCAAAGTGTGTGTAGCTCTTGATAATCTAAATCTTGATATTTACAACGCTAAGTTATACCACAACAAAAAAATCATTCGTGGTCATAACTCTGTAGCTTTAACGTTTAGAGTACGTGAAGCTAAAAACGATATTGTTATTAATGATGATCGAATTCAGAAAATTAATAATACTATTTCGGAAGTCTTACATTCCGAGGAATTGTACAATTTACCGAACACACGCTTAACTCGCCAAATGCGAGTATTTGATGCGCCCACCAAAATATCCTATTCAGAAGATCCATCCAATAGCTATACCATTCTAGAATTAGAAACCTTAGATAGACCCGGTCTACTAGCATTAGTTAGTTATTGTTTCTCAGAATTAAACATCGATATTAATCTTGCAAAAATTACTACCATTGGCGAAAGAGCTGAAGACGTGTTCTATTTAAGCAATATTGAGCAACAAAAACTTTCCACTGAGCAAGAACAAGAACTTGCTGCTAAAATTCACTTTATTCTTGATCAAAAAAATCAAAGCAAGGTTGATGCCCTAGCTTTTTAAAACCCGTTTTATAAAACATTAACCATTA
>CAJQOG010000124.1 GCA_905479875.1 uncultured Gammaproteobacteria bacterium | reverse complement strand
TAAAGCGCTTGCTGATGAGATGATTCAAAAAGGGATTGAAGTAGACTTTCAATCGCATACATGGGGAACGATAGCTAAGTTTCGTGATCCAGCTGGAAATTTATGTGCATTTAAGGATGATGAGAAGTTTGAAGAGCAGATTGAAAATTACAAAACCTAATAATATCAATAAGTTAGCTCTCTAAACTAAGTTTGACGTTAATCTATGAGTATCAAACTACTTTGTCTATCAAAAAAGAAGATATCTGAGTGACAAAGGATCTTGTCATTAATCTACTGATATCAAGATCATTTGTCTATCAAATATAAAGAAATCTTGTAATCAAGTTCTGATTGTCTATAATATACTTAATAATTTGATACACAAAGAGATTGAAAATGCCCCCAAATTTAGAAAATGCGGTTCATTATCACTACGATAAGTTTCCACCAAGGCCACTTGATTATGCCCAGTTAATTCAACCTTTGCTTAAGGCAACGGATGCATTAGCACGTTATGACCAAATGCTAAAAAATATGCATAACAGTGAAATATTATTGGCGCCTTTACGTAATCAGGAAGCGGTTATTTCATCAAGGATGGAAGGTACGATCAGTACCATGGATGAAGTCATGCAATACGAAGCTGACTTCGATAGTAATGATGAAGAGAATGTTGAAAGTGTTGCAAATGTAAGGTCAGAAGTAATTGAAACAATTTTATACCAGAGAGCATTACGAGCAGCACAAAAAGCGCTTGCTGATGGGTATGAGTTATCTCCAGGGTTTATAAAAACTTTGCATCAAAGTTTACTTTCTTTTGGACGAGGTGCAAAAAAGTCCCCTGGGGAATTTAAAAATGAACAAAACTTTCTTGCTGATAAAAATAAAAGAAATATTTTGTTCGTGCCAATTAGCCCAGAGAAATTACAGGATGGTTTAGATAATCTCTTTGCATATATAAAAGATAGTGATCACCCTGATTTATTAAAAACAGGTATTACTCATATTGAGTTTGAGGCCTTGCATCCATTCAAAGATGGTAATGGACGAATAGGCCGTATGCTAATAACGTTGATGTTATGGCGATGTGGAGCAATCTCTGAACCACATTTTTATATTAGTGGTTACCTTGAAGATAATAAAGATCAATATATAGATACTATGCGTAATGTTTCCGAGAATGGTGATTGGGAGAGTTGGTGTGCATTTTTTCTTGAAGCAGTAGAGCAACAAGCAATAAATAATCTAAATGTTGCCGAAAAAATTCGCGATTTGTACGAAGAGATGAAAACCGTTTTCACTGAAATCTTATCTTCAAAGTGGAGCGCACAGGTATTAGATTTTGTTTTTACAAATCCTGTGTATAGAAATAACCGTCTTACATCTAGTAGTGGTATTACGTCAGCAAGTGCTGCACGATTCTCAAAAATTTTATTAGACAATGAATTAATAAGGGTTGTAGAAGAAGCGGCAGGAAGAAGGGCGGCTCTATATTCTTTCGAGCCTTTGATGGAATTAGTGAGGGTGTAAGAATTATATTTTATATAGTAATATCTATCTAAATTCAAATAACTTCTTTCTATCCCTATGCAAAAATAGAGCCCTTGCAATCAAAAACAACATAAATGCTGCCCATAAACCATGATTGCCAAATGTTCGCAAAACAAAGACGGCAGGTATAAAGACTAAAAAGGTCGCTGCAAGCATATTCACCATCATTTCTTTAGTTCTCGTCGCACCAATAAAAATTCCATCATAGGTAAAGCACCACACTGAAATGATAGGCGAGATGATTAACCATGGTAAGTATTCAATTGCTAAAGTTTTAATGTTTTCGATATTGGTTAGCATGCCAATTAATTGTGTACCAAATACTAGGAATATTAGAGTGAACAATACTGCGATCCCAGCCGACCATTGAAAAGCAATTTTCATGGCTTTTTTTAATCCTTCTCTATTCTTCTCGCCCGTTGCTCTTCCTACTAAAGCCTCTGCCGCATGAGCAAATCCATCAAGTCCATAAGCTAGTATTGCTTGAAAGTTAATGAGAACAGCATTTGCAGCAAGTATAGAGTCACCAAAGCGTGCGCCTTGTGCTGTGAAAAAGGCGAAACTTATCATCAATGCAAAGGTACGCACAAGAATATGTGAGTTAACTGTGAAAAAGCGTTTTAGCTTTACTAATTCGAAAATCTTATTTTTAAGCCATTCACCATGATGTTTTTTCAATATCACGGTGAGATATATTAGCCCGACTAATAAGCCACAGAATTCAGCAATAACAGAGGCAAGAGCAACGCCGTTAACATCCATTCCAAATTGGGTGACAAAAAAAATGTCTAAAATAATGTTAATGATATTAGTTGTAAACAACATCAGCATAGGTCCCTTGCCACTTTGCATTCCCAAGAACCAACCAATCAATACATAGTTAGCAAGTACGGCAGGAGCGCTCCATATTCGCCAATTAAAATACTTAATCGCCGTATCGGTCACAATTGGGCTTGCTTGAACCCAATGCAGAGTTAATGCCAAAGGTTTTTGAATGAGCAATAAGATGAGTGCCAAACTGATAGCAACCAATATGGCTTGTGCAAATACACTACGGACTTCGGTGTAGTCGCCTTTACCAAAGGCTTGGGCAATTAGTCCAGTAGTACCCATGCGCAAGAAATTCATGCCCATGTAAATAAAATTAAAAAGAATAGCGCCCACAGCCACAGCAGCAAGAAAGTGTTCACTGTCTAAATGCCCCATAACAGCTGTATCAACAAGACCCAGTAAGGGAATAGATAAACTTGATAGAATCATGGGCGTGGCCAGATTCAGAGCTTGTTTATGCGAGTAGTCTTGGTGTGAAGTAGGGGTAGTCACGTTTGCGTGAACTTAGAAAAACTTAGCTATTAATTATCTAAGCTTGTGGCTTCTTCTTCCACAAGGCGTTTTACAAAACGATTATCTTTATCAACCAGAATGACTTTTTGTTTAATAGGTTTTTTAGATGTAGCAAATGCAATAATTATAACTTCATCGCCTTCTTTAATTAGATGAGCGGCTGCACCATTCATGCAAATAACACCTGAACCCGGTTCGCCAGCAATCACATAAGTTTCTAAACGCGATCCGCGGGTATTACTAACGACTAAAACTTTTTCGCCATCCCATATGTCCACCAAATCGAGTAACTCCGAATCGATAGTGATACTACCCACGTAACCAAGGTTGGCCTCGGTTACCGTAGCGTTATGAATTTTGGCGTGCATTAATTCGCGTTTCACGAAATGTCCTTACATCTAAAAACGGCTCGAATTGAGCCTTAAACAGCGTGCTATTGTAGTGAAAAAGCAGCTAAAATTCAGGATTTCCTTGTGAATTCTAGTTACAAGCGCTCTAAATTAGGGCTTCCGCAGCCTTTCTGATGTCGCCTTCTGAAACTAATACCTCATTTGCCGCTGCGCCAAGCGGGATAAAGCTATCTTTACCAGTTACACGAGCTTTAATCACCTCAGGGCAATGCTCGTCTATGATTGTAAAGATTTCTTCACTAACTCCGCCAGTTTCGCGACCTTCATCGACGACTAAAACGGTTCCAACATCTTTAGCTTGCTTGGCGATAAATTCTTTATTGAGTGGTTTTAGCCAACGTAAATCGAGAACACGAATTTTCTTTTTGGAATTCTCTTCTATTAATTTGCTCGCTCTTAACGACATAGGAACGCCATTGCCATAAGTGATGATGAGTAAATCTTTAGCCTTTTCTTGATAAACTCGACCAGCACCCAGTGACACAATGTCATCACTAGGTGGGTATTCAAAAGTCCAGAGCCCATCTTTTTCAGAATATAAATCTTTAGTCATATATAAAGCAATAGGTTCAAGATAAGCCACTACACGCCCAGAGACTTTAGCCAATGCGGTACAGGTTCGTAACATTGCAACTGCATCATCACCACGTGAGGGACAGGCAATAATTAAACTCGGTATATCTCGAATTGCAGTAATGGAATTATCATTATGAAAATGTCCGCCAAAACCTTTTTGATACGCTAACGAGGCGATACGTACGACCATACCGTTTGAGAATTGGTTATTTGAAAAATACTGTAGAGAACACGCCTCACCCCGAATTTGATCCAGAGCATTATGCAAATAAGCTAAGTATTGTATTTCTGGAACAGGTAACAAGCCCATGTAAGCTGCACCCTGCGCCATTCCAAGAATGGTTGTTTCATCTAATAATGTATTAAAAACTCGATTGCCTTTAAAGGTTTTTGCCAGTCCTGAACTAACTGTGTAAACTCCACCTTTTTGTGCAACATCTTCACCAAACATTGTCATTTCGGGATATTTTGCCATCAAGTCATGTAGGGCTCTATTAAGTTGAATAGAAAGATGACGTGCATTTTGGTTTTCTGGGAGTTTTTTGTCACTTCCAAAGACTTTCAAGCGAGCTTCCATTGAAGCGCTGCGCCTAGCTTCTTTTTCTACTGCTTTTTGATCATAAGGTTCTTGTGGTTGCATAACATCTTGTGCATTATCAAGCTTAGATGTTTTTGCGGCTTCTACGGCAGCCGCGCGCATTTTGTTACGAGTACCTACATAGTCTGCATAAATTTCATCAGCTGTTAATAAACCTGTTTGCAATACTGTTTTTGCAGTTAGCAATAACGGGTCATTTGCCTCAGCAGCTTCAATTGCGTTGATAGAGCGATATTCGGTTTCCATATCAGTGCCAGCATGACCAAGAAGTCGACTGAGTTTTAAATGTAAGAACACCGGGCGACGAGTTTTTCGGCAATGATCAATGGCTTCTTTAGCTACCGCAAAAGTATCGATAATATCTAAGCCATCTGCTTGAAAATAATCTAGACCATCGCGATTTTTAAAATTAGCCTCCACCCAGCCATTTGGAGTATGTACGGAAATTCCTAAACCATTATCTTCACAAAGGTAAACGATTGGCACTGGCAAGTTTTGATAGGCCGTCCATTGTGTTGCGTTAAATGTAGTTTGAGAGCTCGCATGATTAGAACTGGCATCCCCAAAACTGCACACTACAATACTGTCATTAGGTATCGGCAAAGTATGTTTCAAGCGTTTAGCTTGTTCCATGGCAACAGCAGTTCCCATTGCTTTAGGTAAGTGACTTGCGATTGTTGAGGTTTGCGGAAGTACCCAAAGTTTTTTACTACCCCAGACTTTGTGTCGTCCACCTGAAATCGGATCTTCTGCACTGGCACTAATAGACAAGGCGGCATCGTACAAAGGATCAATAGAATTGTCCTTAGCCGAACGTGCCATCATAAAACCACCACTGCGATAGTGCAAAAATGCAGGATCAGTTTTACGGGTTAAATAACCAATAACGGAATTGTTTTCGTGGCCTGAACTGCCAATGGTGTAAAAGCCTTCATTGCGCGCACGCATTTCTCTGGCTATAAGATCTACTTGACGAGATTGTATTTGATAATGCAATAAATTCAGTAGATCGTCCTGAGTCATTTCAGAGCTTTGCATATCACTTAAAAAGGCTTGTTTGTTAGAGGCATTTTCAGAATCCCAGTTTTGCAAAAACTCTACAAAATTTTGGTCAACAATTTCAGCACGGTTAGTATTGCGAGTTCCTTTGCGAGCTAATCCAGATTTAGTTTTAGTCATTGGTATAATTGATATTTGAAAAACGTAATTCTAACCATTTTTTGCTTGCATTATCCGAACAGATGTTTGATAGTATTGCCGCAACAATTAACAAAGGTTTCTCATGCGTAAAACACTACTATTTACACTCGCGTTTATCGCGGGATTTTCTATTATGGCAATTGAGCTACTCGCCGGACGCATTCTTGCGCCCTATTTTGGTGGGAGTGTTTATGTCTGGGGCAGTATTATTACTATTTTTATGCTTGCCTTATCAATAGGTTACTTATTAGGTGGTCGTTGGTCATTGAATGAACCAAATCTAAAGAAATTCGGAAGTTTATTTATAATAGCAACTTGCCTAATGTTACCCATCGCTTGGATGGATGAGCCAGTCCTTAATTGGTTATCGGATTTAATCGAAGATCCACGTTATGGATCATTAACTGCTTCATTGGTGTTGTTTAGTTTACCTACAGTTTTCCTTGGTATGATTTCTCCTTATGCAATCCGTTTATTAATTGAAGATAAAGAAGCAAGTGGTCAAACAGCTGGGCGTTTATATTTTGTATCCACTTTTGGCAGTGCGATTGGCACATTAATGACGTCTTTTTATTTGGTTTTATGGCTAGGAATTAGACAAATTATTGTGTTGATTTGCACTTTATTGTTGTTCGGTGGTCTTACAGCTTTGGTGTATGGCCTCAAGAAGGGCGAGTAATATGAAATTTCAAAAGCTTAGTTTAATTCTTCTTTGTACATTGGGTATATTGTCTAGTACTACTCTAGAAGCAAAAATCATTCACAAAGAGCGTTCTTTGTATCGCAATATTGCTGTGACTGAAGATAATCGCCAGCGTTGCTTATTGTTTACTATTAAGCGAAAGGCGAAATCTAGACAGTCTTGTTTTGATTTAGATAACCCTAAACTTCTTGTATTTCGCTATGCACAAGTCAGCATGACTAGTTTTGCTCTGCAAGCTAACCCTAAAGATATCTTAGTAGTAGGTTTAGGCGGCGGCACTCTACCGATGACTTATAACAACTTATTGCCTGATGCAAATATAACCGCTATCGAGATTGATGAGTCAGTATCAAAAGTGGCTAGAGAATATTTTGGTTTTAAAACGTCTGATAAAATTAAATTGGTTGAGAAAGATGCACGTGTATATATAAAGCGTGCGCAACGAAAAGAGCAAAAATTTGATCTTATCGTTTTAGATGCATTTAATGGTGATTATATTCCTGAGCATTTGATGACTAAAGAGTTTCTCGAAGAGGTTCAATCTTTATTAACAGACGATGGTGTATTGGTTTCTAATACTTTTTCAAGCAGTAAACTTTATGATCATGAATCAGCAACCTATCAAGCTGTTTTTGGTGAGTTCTACAATCTTAAGGTTCCTCGAGGCAATCGAGTCATAATCGCTGCAAAGAGAGAGCTACCAACTTTTGATCAGTTAATTGAAAATACAATGCAGCTAAAACTTCCTTTAGAAGATTTTGGAGTTTCTTTACTTGAAAATCTAACTCTCATGAAAGAAAAGCCAGATTGGAATCAAAAAGCACGCGTCATGACGGACCAATTTGCTCCTGCTAATTTACTTCAAGGTAAATGAACTAGCGATGCTTGAGTAGGCGTATAATTCACTTATGCAGAAAATTCTTTACGCAGTTGTTCTTTTATTATTCTCAACATCGGTTTGTGCTAAAAACATAACTTATGATTTGACCATAGAAAAAACTATGGTTAATTACACCGGTACGCCAGCAATGGCAATGACAGTTAATGGAGGCATTCCAGGTCCAACCATTGAAGCGACCGTCGGCGATGTAGTTACCATTAATGTGCATAATAAAATGGATGTGATGAGTTCCATTCATTGGCATGGCATTCTTTTACCCAATAGACAAGATGGCGTGCCTTATCTCACCACGCCACCTATCAAACCAGGAAAAATTCTTACTTATACTTTTCCTTTA
>CAJQOG010000123.1 GCA_905479875.1 uncultured Gammaproteobacteria bacterium | reverse complement strand
GCAAAAATAAAAGCCTTTGATTTAGCTACTGAACTCAAAGACATCATGCGTCCTTTGTATCAAAAACATCAAGACGACATAATGGGTGGTGCTTTCTCACAAGGCATGATGGAAGATTGGGCAAATGACGATGCTAAGCTTTTAGGCTGGCGTGCAGATACAGGCGAAACTGCTTTTGAAAAAACTCCAGCGGGTGATGTGGAAATTTCGGAACAAGAATTTTTTGACAATGGCATCTTAATGGTTGCCATGGTTAAAGCGGGTGTTGAATTGGCTTTTGAAACCATGACTGATGCTGGCATTATTGCTGAGTCTGCTTATTATGAATCCCTACATGAAACTCCGTTAATTGCTAATACTATTGCACGTAAAAAACTTTACGAGATGAACGCCACTATTTCAGATACGGCTGAATACGGCTGTTATTTGTATAACCATGCATGTGTACCATTACTTGCTGACTTTATGAAGGGTATTAAATCTGATGTGATTGGCAAAGGTTTAAACTCAAATAACAATGGAGTAGATAACGCAAGACTCATCGAAGTTAATGCAGCATTACGTACTCATCCTGTAGAAATTATTGGTGCTGAGTTACGTGGCTATATGGCTGATATGAAGAAAATTGTTTAGATTAATTTTTGTTGAGGCTAGGCGCAGGGACCTACCCCTACATAAAACCGAATTCCTTGAAACTACTTTGCAGCTTCAAGGAATTCGGTTTTTTTATTTGCCTTGCATCACACTAAAGACGGCACTCGCCCTAGCAATTCTTTTATCGCCAACACTAAAATAGCAATTCGCAAAGGCCATACTTTTCCCTACCTTTTGCACGTCGCTTCGAATGGTTAGCCAATCACCTATCTTCGCTCCACCTGCATAATCAATAGTTAAGTTTGCGGTTGACATAGGTATTGGCTTCTCTCCTGAAAATGCTGTGTTATAACCTAAGGCTATGTCGGCCAATGTACTCATCACTCCACCGTGTAAACCCTGTCTAGCATTACAATGTTTTTCTTCTACTCTTATACCAATAATCAAATCACCAGGCTCACCTGATTGATAAATTGGCCCTATTAAATCTAGGAATGGACTCGTCCGAAAAAGTGTTTGGAAGTTTTCAGGAATTTGCATAGACTGTTTTCCTCTTTTAGGAACTCAATAGTTTATGCTCAATATATTTAAGCCACAGTCACTTTTGTGAATATCTATTATTAATCATTAAGACATTGCTTGAATTAATTCCCAAGCCTTCTCAACGTGCTTCCTTGTTGTATGTGCCTGACCGACGCACAAACGAATCACGTATTCACCATTCAACTTGGTATGCGTTAAATATAAATCACCACTGTCATTTAATTTCTTCACTAAGGCTTCATTCACAGCATCTCCATCTTTATGACGAAAACAAACTAGGTTTAATGGATGCGGGGCAACAATCTCAAAATTTTCAGACTCCTCAACCCATGTTGCAAATTCTTGAGCCAATGTTACATGCTCACGAATATGGTGGCGTAAACCCTCAACGCCATAGTGTCGCAGGGTAAACCACAACTTTAAAGCACGAAAACGACGTCCTAAAGGAATTTGCCAATCCCTATAATCAATCACTGCACCAGATTCGGTAGCGGCATTTTTTAAATACTCAGGAAGAATCGATAGGGCATTAATAATGTCTGCCTTATTTTTTACAAATAGAGCACTGCAATCAAAATTGGTAAACATCCATTTATGTGGATTAAAGTTATAGCTATCGGCCAACTCTAAGCCTTTATTACAGTCCCTGAATTCTGGACAAATCGATGCCGTTCCTGACATTGCGGCATCGACGTGCATCCACAGTCCTTCTTGTTGTGCAATCTTGCCGACAGAGGTGAGATCATCAATACCGTTTGATGAGGTTGTTCCTATCGTTGCACACACAAAGAACGGTAAGTAACCTTCAGCTTTATCGATAGCTATTTGTTTTTTTAAACTTTCTGCCTGCATAGCGTAGGAACCATCTACAGATATTTTTCTTAAATTATCTGTACCTAAACCAGAAATCATCATGGCTTTTTCTAAAGAAGAGTGCGTTTGTGTAGAGATATAGGCAAGTAGTTTTTTATCATCTACTGAGTTACCGCCTAACTTATTCAAACTTAATTTTGATACCTTTTCACGTGCTGCAATTAAAGCAACTAAACAAGCGCTTGAAGCTGAATCCTGTAAGGAACCACCACCAGCATTTTCTAGTAAATAATGTTTAGGCAACCCAAGTAAATGTACCAACCAATCCATCATTTTCATTTCAAGCTCTGTGCAAGCAGGGCTAGTTGACCACAACATTCCTTGCACACCTAAACCGGCCGACATCATCTCACCCAATATTGATGGACCGGAAGCACCCGTAGGAAAGTAAGCAAAGAAGTTAGGGGATTGCCAATGAGTTATACCTGGCATGATGTGTTTTTCTACATCTTGCATAATGTCCGAAAAATCTTCGCTATGATTTGGCGCACTGTTTGGAAGGGCATTAAACAAATCATTTGGTGCTGCTTGAGATAAAACGGGCATCTCCTCAACGCCTGACCAGTAATCAGCAATCCAATCCACCATGGCATAGCCTTGTTTGCGAAATTCATCGGCAGTCATGTGGTAATTTTTATTGTCTTTTTTCATATCTGTTCATCATACCAGTCAAACAAGTCATCCCAGAAAACCCCTGCCTTTTCACGAAAGAATCCGAAGTGACCTAAACTCAAACCTTGTACAGAAGGCTGTAAAATCACTTCTTCCACCTGTGCGTTTATGTACTCTGTAGCTAAATCAAAACAACTTTCCGGCGTGGCTAATTCATCGTCTGCAATGGCTAATACTTTTAATGGTGATGTAAAAGAAGAGTATTCACTCAAGTCATAATTAAATTTTGGGTTAAATAAATATCGTCTTGTACGGCCCCATGCAGACCATTCTCGCACAACGCCAGTTGGCACATCAATATTCGATAAACCGACTTTACTTGCCGGAACAGTATCACCAAACATAGAAAGAACAGGCAATAATACCCACCATAAAAATTTAAGCTTTATTTTGTCAATTAATTTAGGGTAGTTTTTTGCGTCAGGAATTACACTTCCAATAAAGCTTGCTGCAACAACATCTTTACAATACGGCGTCATTCCAAGAATTTGTCCGCCAGCACTATGTGCAAGATAGATTAGTGGTAGTGTTGAAGTAGTTTTTAGATGTTGGAAAACTGCATGTAAATCTCTCTGACCCCAGTAAGAGAACTTATGATCTCTGCCTTTAAAGTTTACATCCTGAGACTCACTAATGCCACGATAATCAAAAGTCGTAACTACATACTCTCTATTAGCTGCAAACTGTGCAATATGCCTATAGAAATCTTTTGGTATACCTAATCCAGCCGCAATCACTAAATGGGCTTTAGCGTTATTTGGTTTAAATTGACTAACGGCCAATGGAAACCCATCTTGCGTTTTAATTATAGTGTCAATGCATTGCATGCAAAGAATTATAGAGGGAATCTATTTACTAAGTATGTCGCCTTGCTCAACTTTAATAAGTTCATCGGTTGCAAAGCCCCATATTTTTGCTTGCTGCACTAATGAATTGTAAGTTTCTTTATCCATTTCTTTTGTACGCGAAAGAATCCAAAGACTATCTCTATTAGGTCCAGCAACTAGTGAATAATTATAGTTCTCATCAAGAATGACAATATTATAGCCACCATAAAATGGTCCAAAAAAACTAACCTTTAAACGCCCTTCATTAGGCTTGCCGTTCAAAAAAGCTTTACCCTCAACGCTCTTCCACTCATTATCGGCTTTGATATAGCCTTTATTGACAACGGTGATTCCACCCTTATCTCTTTTTGAGTAGGTAGCCTTAACATGACTCATTCCACGTTCAAACTTATGATCTAAACGGGCTATTTCGTACCAAGTACCTAGGTACCTTTCACTATCAAAATCTGTGATGGGTTGAAGCCCTTTCGGAATACCAGTGCAGCCACTAAGAATGAAAGTCAGAGAAATAATGAGAATTAGCTTTTTAGTCATTTGCATCAAATTTTTCACTATTAATAATTACAATACTTATACGCTTAAAATAAAAAGGCACACCGAAGTATGCCTTTGTAAATGAATTTCATTGTTATCTATTTTTCAGCTATTACAGCTTTTGGGGCATTAGTACCAACTGAAGCAATACCATTTTCCATTGCTTTTGGCGAGTTATACATTTGACTCTTACCTATTACTTGATGATTACGCGCTCGTAATACAAAGTAAGGTTTGCCATTGGTCGATTGCTTACGTACATAACAAGACTGATCTTTACAGTTTTTACGAATTGATTCAATTCCGTTTAATGCACTTGCTTTAGCTTTATACATCTCACTGGCTAAAATAATTTGACCATTTGAAGATTTAAGATTGAAATAAAATTGTCCATTGGCTGATTTTTTCAGCTCGAATTTTCCTGCCATTTTAGGTTGCTCCACTTGAGTTTCAGTATTTTTTATTGAGAAAACATGTTCTTTTAGATTTCTATGAATCTTTATGTCGAGCGAGAACAAGGATGAATTTATATCATATTTTTTTAGTAATTGCAGTGCTTAGTAAGCTACAAAATATGTTTACGATAAATCTATGCATAAATTGTACAAAATTGCCTTTGATTTTAGAAATTTTTGTCTTTAATAGACAATTATAGCGTTCTTATATTTCTTTTTGTTTCACTAACTGCGCTGTTTAAATCTATTTTTAAAGCTACTTTTAAATCTTTAAATATGTCTTTTGCCTTTCTGATAATTTTCCTCCTAAAAATATACGACAAAAGTCAGTCGTCACGAAACTGTACAAATTAAAATTATTAAAGTTTACTTATCAGATATTCAAAATCATAACTAGTAATCTCGAATAGATTTTCAAATGGGTCCGAGAAATACATAGACCATGCTTTAGTGTGATCAGAAACTCGTAATTTAATTGCCGAATTTTCCAGATGTTCTTTCCATTCTATGAATTGCTCGCCACTGACTCCAAAAGCAACCGTTGAAGAGGGCGCTTTACCCGATTCAAATAATGCAAGATGAACACTACCCGCCTGGTTTTCTAAGGTTAAAGGACCTCCGTCTTTTGCCCAAAACTCAAATTCTTTTTGTATACTTAGACCTAAAACGGTTTCATACCATTCTACGGCTGCAATTCTGTCGCTTACATAAACATGCACATGGTCAATTCTGTTTAACTGTGGTATTGATTTCATCATGAGTCCTTTAATATTAATTGCATAAAAATACTGTTGGGATCATTTGTGTAATTAGCAAATGGCGGGCATTCAGAAAAACCAAATTTTTTATAGAGCGCTCTTGCTGGTGTAAAGAATTCCATTGAGCCCGTCTCTAAACTAAGTTTTTTATATTGTCTAGCTTTTGCTTCATCTAGAATATGTTGCAGCATTTTTGATGCAAGGCCTTTGCCCCTAAGCCTAGCAGAAGTTCGCATTGATTTGATTTCAGCATGCGTAGCGCTCAGTTCTTTAAGCGCACCACAGGCAACTATCTTGTTTTTATAAGAGACTGACCAAAAGGTTATATCGGCTTGCTTTAAACCCGACAAGTCTAGAGCATGTTTACTTTCCGGTGGAGAAGTAGCACGCATGTCCTCTATGTGCTCTTGCAAAAAACTAGCTATTTCGGGACTAGATAAATCATCAATTATAATTTTCATCTGATACAACTAGGACTATTATTTAATATTATGAAGCAACTCAGCATATTCATTTGGCATGCTACGTTGAGTATTATGCTCGGTAATCCATTCATGATAGTCCCATCCATTTTTTTTAGCACGCTCAGCAAAAGGACTAAACGCATCAGTTTCAGCGCCTTCATCAATAGTCAAAACATAAGTAGCTGGAATGTTCTTACGCAATTCATTCTTTAAAGAAATCGCTTGCAAAAGTGTATTGAAAGGATGAGCAACATCTTTAGTTTTTTTCCAGCCCTCCCAAAAAGGAGGAAGACTATGCCCATCACCATTATCTTTTGCATGTTGTATAAAAAATTCTTGGGATTCTTGGGGAAACAAACTTAATGCATTTTCACCATCAAGCGGGATATAAGCATCCATATAAACAAGATGCCTAATTTTTTCTGGGACTTTATCTGCCACACCGGTAATTACCATACCTCCGTAACTGTGGCCGACTAAAATAAAATTCTCTAAGCCTTCAAATTTAATTACGTTAAGAATATCCATAATATGAGTCTCTAAATTTATGGATGGATTGAGTAAATGCGAACGTTCGCCTTGGCCAGTCAGAGTAGGTCGGTAAACTTTGTGACCTTTATCTTCTAAAAGCTTTTCCATTACCTGATAATCCCATGCGCCACCCCAAGCACCATGCACAAAAACAATAGTTTTCTGTTGTGACATTGTTTGTGTAGTCGATACAGAAGTACAGGACAAACAAAGAAGTAAAACTAGCGTGAATAGAATTTTTTTCATAATTATTAATTCAAACCTAAATTTTGAGTAAGCCGACTCTTTGTAAAATAAAACAAGGCTTACATCACAATCATTTCCGATACTTCTAAGGTGCCATCAATTCCTAAATATGGGCAATTTTTTGCTACTTCTAAAGCCGCCTCAAGTGTCTCCGCTTCAATCAGTGTAAATCCAGACATACCAGTTATTCCGCCTTGAGTCACTGTTGCATCGGGATTCACTAAACATGTGCCTTTAAGAGGATTCATTGGACTTATCGCTGCTGCACCTAAACTTCCAAGCCAAGCTTTGTACTCGGCCATGTGATTCTGTCCTTCTTCGGGAGTGGAAGGATGATTAGGACTTCCTACGTAGGTAAGCATAAACTGTGGCATGACATTTCTCCTGATTAGTATTCAGTAAATTAGCGTAATATGCACTCTTTGTAATTTGACTTTAACTTTTATCCTAATTCTTTAAATTTCTCAATTGCTAATTGTCGAGTAATTTTCAAATCCACAATCGGTTTAGGATAATCTAATTTTATAGGACGCGTCTTACTCGCCCACGGATCATGAATGGTTTTTTTATCACAATTTTTTAGTTCGGGTACAAACTTGCGAATAAACTTTCCTTCTAGATCAAAACGCTGCGATTGAGTTACTGGATTAAATATACGAAAGTAGGGCGCAGCATCAGTTCCTGTTGACGCACTCCATTGCCAGCCACCATTATTTGCCGACAAATCACCATCGATCAGATGCTGCATAAAAAATTCTTCGCCTTTACGCCAATCTAAAAATAAATTCTTAGATAAGTACATTGCCGTTACCATTCTAAGACGGTTATGCATCCAACCAGTTTGCACTAACTGTCGCATTGCCGCATCTACTAACGGAACTCCAGTTCGACCTTCACACCAAGCTTTAAAGTGTTCTTCATTATCGTTCCACACTATTTTGCTAGTTTTTGCTTTGAAAGGCAAATGTTGTGACACCTGTGGGAACCCTATCAATATATGCTTGTAAAACTCTCTCCATATCAACTCTGTGCGCCACGTCACAGCACCTATATTACTTTGTTTATTACCTAAACTCTCTAAGGCAACAAAACACTGCCTAGCCGATATGACTCCTGCTGCTAAGTAAGGTGAGATGGTACTGGTACCATTGATTGATGGAATATCACGTGTGTCTTTATAATTTAATACACGGTTTTTTATAAATTCATTTAAACGGCGCTTAGCAGCAGATTCCCCTGCGGGCCACAAATCGACTCGTATATCCGTTTCGTCAATCCATGCCAAAACGCTGTCGGCTTCTACCTCTATAGGAATCTGTTTTTTAGGTTTCGGCCATACTTGCCAGGCCAGTTTTTCAAACTCTTTGTTAAATAAGTTTTTGAAGGCCGTGAATACTGTGTAATAAGTATTTTTTCCTGTAAGCAAGGTTCCTGGTTCAAAGAAAAGTGTGTCAGAATAACAATTGACTTGAATGCCATTTTTTTCGAAGCGTTCATTTACTACGTCTTCACAAGCTCTTTCATTCAATTCATACTGTTTATTAAAATGTATCTCACTTACATTATTAATAACTGAAAATTTAAATAGTTCATCAGGCAATTCTTTAAAACTAGCACATTGTAAAATTTTCAAAGGAATGTTAAGTTTGTCTAATTCTTCACTTAGTTTAAGTAAATTGCGATACCAAAAATCTTGTTTTATCAACGCATCACTGTGTTGAGTATATTGCTCAGGAGTTACTACGAATACGGCTATAACAGGCCCGGCTGCTGCACCATGATACAGAGCAGAATTATCTTTTACTCTAAGGTCACATGTTTTTAACCATACTAATTGCTTTAATGAATCTGACATTTATTTTTATTTTTCATTTAATCAATAATGGCACGAATAATATTAATAAAAATAATAAAAAAGAAAATAGTTTTAAATAGACTTCCACCATTATTATTTTTCTTAGGGGTCTTTTTCGTATTATTTGCTTTAGTATTATCGGTAGGTTTAGTGCTTGAGTTGTCCATTGTAGAAATCGAATAGTCTCTCTCTTTAGATCCAACTCCCATAAACCTTCCAATTTCTGCAGAGGTATATTCAGGGTGCTGTTGATAAAACATTTTCGCCATTCGTATGGCCGAATTTTTATTGACGCCCTTATTGGTTTCAATAACTTTTATCCCTTTTTCGACCTCACCCCTTTGAAAAAACAAAAATGCTTCTGTAGGTAGATCACCTTCTATGTTATAAACTCCTGAACGTGCAGGAGCATGACTATGGGCCCTTGGTCTTGACGACGCCTCAAGAATTTCCCTATCTGTCTTTTGTTGTGGATAAGATTCTCTTTCAACACCACGCAGTTTATCTGCCATTTCTTCAATTCGTTCCTTAGCTTCACTCAAATTGAGGTTCTCAACCTTTCGTAATAATTTTATGGCTTGAATGATTCTGCCACTTTTAATGGCTTGCTCAACTTGTCGATAAATTAGGTCGCTCATACACTGCCCTTGATTAATTCTTTACTACTGACCATTCTAATCTCTTTATTCGCCGTCTGAGCATATAATCTTGCAAAATTGAGTGGTATTATTTCCCAATGCTGCAAAACCGTATCCTTTTTCGAAAAGCTCAGACTATTGATGTTGTAAAGTTGATAGATCTTATTGCTCTATCAGCTCGTGGTTTAGCTAACCATGACTATACCCCTCAACAAATTGAAGCGGCTATTGGAACAGTTTGGGGTGTGGATGAGGAGTTAATTGCTGATCAAACTTATTTTATAGCTCAATCTGTCAACGGAGATTTAGCTGGATGTGGCGGATGGAGTAGGCGAGCCAAATTGTTTGGCGCTTCAAAAGGCAATGAGGCATCACCATTGCTAGATCCAGAAGCCGATTCGGCCAGAATAAGGGCCTTTTTTGTACATCCCGACTTTACTCGTTTGGGCATAGGCAGAGAGTTAATCCGTTTATGTGAAGCTGAGGCCAGACAAGAGGGCTTCAAAAAAATGGAGTTAATGGCCACATTACCCGGACACCGATTATATAAATCCTGCGCCTATTTAGGTGATGAAATCATCGATTGTGGAACTACCCCAGAGAACACTCATAAATGTGTGCCTATGCATAAGCTTTTGTAAGTCTAGATTATCACAACACCACGCCAAAATGCATAATAGCCTTTTATATTCATGGCCTTATCTTTTGGTTCTGGGTAGTACCAGGCCGCATCAGGGTTATTTTCTCCATTTACAACTATGTGTTTATAATTTGCTGTGCCTTTCCAAAAACAACTAGTCGTTTTGTCTGAGTCTTTAAAGTAACGTTTATTTAGAGCTTCTGGAGGAAAGTAATGATTACCTTCAACCACTATGGTTTTATCACTATCTGCTATTACTTGATTGTTCCATAAAGCTTGCATCCTAATCTCCAAATTGATTATTTTTCACAAATATTATTTTACGGCTATATTAATATAATAAAAATATAAACTATACGTTAAGATACTATTGTAATGACTATTTCTTACCTAATTTATACAAGCACCTCAAATAGCTTCTTTTCCTTAGAAGAGCTAAGCTTGCTATGGGAGAAAGCAAATAGTAATAATTTAAAAACCGGTATAACTGGCTTATTACTGTATCAAGAAGGCATTTTCATGCAAATGTTAGAGGGTGATCTTGATAATATACTAACTCTTTATGACAAAATACAAGTCGATTCACGCCATAACTGTGCACCTCAACCAATAATTGGGGAAATCCCAAAACGTTTTTTTCCAAATTGGTCTATGGGCTTTAAACAAATTGAACTCGGCCATGATTTACCTAATTTAAATGTATTCTTGAATTATATTGATAGTTTATTTATTCAATACGACAAGGATAAAGTCGATGAGATTCTGAATTTTATTTTTAGCTACTCTAAATGGTCTGCTTAATAAGCCTTATACGATTATTACTAATTAAATCTTTATTCTATGTCTCTTATCTTACATATTCTCTTTGCATCAATTTGTTTAGGGGGTATAGCATACGAAATCTATGCAATATACTTTGCACAAAAATCTAAGCACTGGAGCACAATCACAGGAACCGTTTTAAACGCAGAAGTTAGAACAAAAACAGCTTATGACGAAGACTATGAGGTGACTCATGAGCCCTATGTACATTACGCCTATCGCGTTAATGGTGTTTTATATGAATCTAGACGCTTATTTTTTGGGTCACAAATCACCAGTAATTACTTTGAAGCCTCAGATAGCTTACTGGGTATCAGTAAGAATAAAAGAGTCTCTGTATATTATGACCCACGCAAACCCAATCGCAGTGTTTTGCATCCTGGAGCGGGGGAAGTACAGCCTTTAATCATCCTTGCCTATATAGGCTTATATAGTTCTTTTCTGTATTTTAAGTAAATAATACTCAGCAATATATAACATAAATATAACATATAGTAGTTTTAATCATCATAAATATAGATTATGATGATTAGATAATTTGATTTTGTTAATTGCATTGAGAGGAAACAATATGACAGCTTTAATCAACCGCCAGTGGGTTATGACATCACGCCCTGAAAATATGGTCTCGCGTGAGAATTTTACCTTTCAAGAGGTTCCTGTTCCTGAGTTAAATGATGGAGAGTTTTTAGTAAAAAGTATTTACATGTCTTTTGACCCAACTTTGCGTGCATGGATGAATGAACGAGACACATATGTAAAAGCTATTGCCATTGGTGAAGTGATGCGGTGTAACTCGGTAGGCGAAGTCATTGCCTCGAAAAACGACAAATTCAAAATTGGCGATAAAGTAATGGGTGGCATTGGATGGCAAGATTACTGTGTCACTACAGGTGCTAATATTCTCCCATTTCAAGTACTCCCTAAAGGTGTGCCATTAACCATGCCTTTGAGTATTTTCGGTATCACTGGCTTAACTGCATATTTCGGAATGCTTGAAGTTGCTGATCTTAAAGAAGGGCAAACCGTTGTAGTCTCGGGTGCTGCAGGCGCCACTGGTTCAGTTGCTTGTCAAATTGCTAAACTAAAAGGTTGTAAAGTTATTGGTATAGCAGGTGGTCCTGAGAAATGTAAAAACTTAACCGAATTTTTCGGTTTAGATCACGCCATTGACTATAAGAATGATAACGTAAAAGCTAAATTAAGAGAATACTGCCCGAATGGTGTAGATAGATATTTTGATAATGTTGGCGGTCCAATCTTAGACAATGTATTAGATCAAATAGCTATGCACGGTAAAGTTGTTTTGTGTGGCGCTATCTCCGATTACAATACTGATAACCCAAGTGGGCCAAAAAGTTATACACGTTTGATTGTGATGCGAGCTTCTATGCAGGGCTTTATTATTTTAGACTATGCTAAACGTTTTCCTGAAGCGATAAGCGCTTTAACACACTGGGTACAGGAAGGTAAGGTTAAGTACCAAGAAGATGTTCAAGATGGTTTAGAAAATGCTCCCGAAGCGTTTCAACGCATCTTTACTGGTAAAAATCATGGCAAACAATTACTTAAAGTTGCCGATCCAACAACATAAAAAAATGCAGATGTATAAAAATTATTACTTAGCTATTTTTCTTTTTATCATCACTGTTTTATTAACGGCTTGTAATGCAAAACCATTACAAGCCGTTTCTACATCTGACACAATCCTTGCCTTTGGTGATAGTTTAACTGCGGGATATGGAACAACGCTTGAAAACAGTTACCCAAGTGTTTTAGCTGAATTATCTGGTCGTAGCGTAATTAATGCAGGTATTTCAGGTGAAACCACGTCTGAAGGCTTATTACGCTTTACTGAGGTATTGGATCAATATAATCCAAAATTAATTATTCTCTTAGAAGGGGGAAATGATATTTTGCAAAACTTAAGTTTTAGTGAGGCAAAAAATAATCTTTCTCTGATGTTACTAGAAGCAAAATCTAGGAATATTTCTATATTACTTATTGGAGTTCCTGAAAAAAATCTATTTTCATCCGCAGCTCCAATTTATGCCGAACTTGCAAATGAACATGATGTAATTTTTGCAAAAGACTTAATGTCTAAACTATTAAAATCACCTAGTTTAAAATCAGACTCTATACATTTAAACGCTAAAGGTTATAGGAAAATGGCTGAAGAAATTTTTACTCTGTTACAAGCTAATGGCGCTCTTTAAATAAAATCAGATATTATAAACAATGACAACAAAATTCGATTACGCAGAACTACCAAACCAAAAACTTGGACATATTAAAATACATTATGCTCATGCTGGTAAGGATGATAATAATAAGAAGCCCTTACTTTTATGTGTTCATGGCTTTCCAGAATTTTGGTATACCTGGCATCAACAATTAGACGCTTTAAGTTATGAATTTTTTGTTGTTGCTCCCGATTTACGTGGTTTTAATCTAAGTGACAAACCTCAAGGCTTAGAGTTTTATACTCTGCAAGAACTAGTAGAAGATGCTTTAGCTTTAGTTAAACACTTAGGCTATGAAAGTTTTACTTTAGTTGGCCACGACTGGGGGGGCCTAATGGCATGGACCTTTGCTACTTTGCATCCTGAAGTTTTAAATAAATTAATTATCATTAATTCGCCGCATCCTCGTATACACCAAGAATTACTTACACACAGTCAACGTCAAAGAAAATCTTCCGAATACATTACAAAATTTTTAGATGATTCAGCCGCAGCAAAACTATCAAAAAACAACTTTGATCTACTCTGGCGCTTTGCATTTAATGAACTGGTTGAGAAGAATGTATTTAGCGACAAAGAAATGCATATCTACAAACCGGCTTGGGCTCAGGAGGGCGCATTAGAGTCTACTCTGAGTTTATATCGTGCTTCAAACTTCACTAAACCTAATCCAGAGTCCTCAGACTCAGTTAAACCTGTTCTGGAAGCTCCAATTGCAAATAAAATTCTCTGCGATACTTTAGTGATGTGGGGAATGGATGACACGGCGCTTAGTTCAGAATGTCTTGACGGACTTAGCAATTATGTTGCAAATTTAGAAATAATAAAAATTCCAGGTGCTGGACATTGCGTCATACATGAATGCCCAGACATTATTTCTGAAAATATTAAAAGATTCATACACTGCTAATCTTATACATCTACATCAGTTACCCGTACGTAATATTGTACATGTCTATAACGGTAATGTTCCAAATTTGAAACACTTTCACGATTATTCGTCATAGATTAAGTAAATACCTTTATAATTCTGGCTTCGTTAAATAATAAAATCAATGGAGCACAATCCATGAACATTAAAAAATATGCATTACTAACTGCACTAGCCTTTGCCCTAACTGCCTGTGGTAGCGATGATCCTAGTACTGGTTCTTTGTCAATTTCCCTCACCGATGCCCCAGTTGATGGTGCAACAGCAGTTGTTGTGCAGTTCTCAGGTGTTGAATTGCAAGGTCCTAGTGGACGTGTAGACTTTGATTTTGACGAATTACAAACTATTGATCTATTAGCCCTGCAAGGCAGCAAGTCAGAAATCTTAATGTCCGAGTCTGGTCTGGAAGCGGGCAACTATCAATGGATGCGCTTAAAAGTCAATGCTCTAGAAAATACCATTGATTCATATATTGAGTTTGACGATGGCATGGAGCAATATTCTATGTATGTACCTTCTGGTGCACAGAGTGGATTAAAGCTAAATCGACCATTTACAATAGCAGCAGGCAGCCGTACTGATTTCACTATTGATTTTGATCTAAGAAAATCTGTACATCTTCCAAGTAATGCTAACGCCGACTATAAATTACGCCCAACTTTACGTGTTATTGATAATTTAGAAGTCGGTACCATTACTGGTACCGTTAACCAAACCATATTGACGGATGCTGATATTTGTACTGGTGTTCCTGCAGTATATTTATTTGATGGCGCAGACCTTGATCCAAATGATGTTGATCAAATGGATGATATTGATGGCTTAAATGCCGAACCTGTAACTTCAGCAAATGTTGATACAACTACTGGTGAATACGAGATAGGCTTTGTTCAAGCAGGGTTTGATTACACGGTTGCTTTAACATGCACAGCTGACCTTGATGATCCTGAAGTTGATAATGCAAACCCAACTTCTGATCCAGTGATTAGTGATTTAACATTCATTGATCAACAAAATGTATCAATTACAGCCAATACAACAACGCTTGCTGATTTTTAATATTACATTTCTCTACAGACTTTTAAAAGCCAGCTTTATGCTGGCTTTTTTGTTTTTTTAGTAAAAAAATAATATACGCATCTAATAGGTTAAAATAGCCCTCACTTAAATCACTACCAATAAGAAACTTACTATGAGTCTTTTTGAAACACTTGCTGCACTCTTGTCACTAACCGCAGTTTTTAGTTTTCTAAATTATAGATTTCTAAAACTACCAACTACCATTGGCATCATGCTGTTAAGTTTGGTTTTCTCATTGCTTATAATTCTTTTAGGAGATTTCTCTAGCGGTGTAAGGGCATCAGCCGAAACCTTAGTACATCAAATTGACTTTAATGAAACCGTTTTACATGGAATGCTAAGCTTTTTACTTTTTGCAGGAGCATTACACGTAAATTTGAATGATTTACGCGAACAAAAATGGGTCATTGCAACGCTAGCAACCATTGGAATTTTTATGTCTACTTTTTTAGTAGGCTGCGTTATGTATTTTGTTTTTGCAGCACTAGGCATTGAAATAAATTTCCTCTGGTGCCTGGTATTTGGCTCCTTAATTTCTCCAACTGATCCTATTGCTGTTATGGGTATTTTAAAATTAGTTGGCGCACCAAAATCTTTAGAAACTAAAATTGCTGGCGAATCATTATTTAATGATGGCGTTGGTGTTGTTATTTTCCTAGTTTTGTTAGGGCTAGCTACCGGACAAACCGAAGCAACTCCATCACATGTATTAGGTTTATTTGGCAAAGAAGCTATTGGTGGAGCTATCTTTGGTTTCGTATCAGGATACATTGGTTTTTGGATGCTTAAGCAAGTGGATAACTATCAAGTCGAGGCTTTAATTACATTGGGCTTGGTTTCAGGCTGTTATGCATTAGCTGAACACTTCCACCTATCAGCACCAATTGCTATCGTTATTACTGGTTTATTTATTGGCAACCAAGGCCGTAGTTTTGCTATGAGTGACAAAACACGAGAACGCTTAGATGATTTTTGGGAATTGATTGATGAAATTTTAAATGCCGTTTTATTCTTACTCATTGGTGTCGAGATCTTAATTTTGAGTCTCAAAGGTGAGTACTTACTCGCTGGTCTAATCGCCATTCCAGTTGTATTGTTTGTTCGTTGGATCAGTGTAGGTTTACCGGTACAGCTAATGAAGAGTAAAAAAACCTTTACCCCACATGCGATAAAAATAATGACTTGGGGTGGACTACGTGGCGGCATTTCTGTGGCTCTGGCTTTATCTATTCCTAAGGACGAAGTGGTAAGAGATCCCATTTTGACAATAACTTACTGCGTGGTGATATTCTCAATCTTAGTGCAAGGCACAACAATAAAGAAACTACTTAACAAGGCATTACCAAAAGATTAAGAGAGCATGGGTCGATCAACGTATTGGCCAGTTGTGGACCTCTTTAAATGGTATCTTATAATATTTTAGAACAGAAATACTTAATAATGAGCTGAATAAATATATATTATTCAATAATATAGAACAGAATAAACTTATTCAGCTCATTATATGAATCGATAATAAACTATTATAATGGCATACTATCTGGTTGTTTTTTAGGGCCATCTTTTGTCGTAGGTTCAATATTTTCAAATACAATAGGCTCACCATTTCGAATATGAAAATTGCTTTCATCGTCCATAAACGTGTAGCCTTCTTGATTTTCCCAGTTCCAAGTTTTACCTTTAATGTAATATTTAATTGGTAAATCCTTTGCAGTAAATTTTACTGCATCTACCACTTCGGAAATTACCATCAGCCCCATCATGTCTGATTGCATTAGCTGACAAACAACAGCCAGTTCACCTGCTGTTTGGGTGACATTCACAATCTTTAAGCTCCAAGTTGAATCTGGTACGCTTAAACGAATCTCAGCAATATGTTCCTTCTCTTGCATACTATCTTGGTCATTATTGGTTACATCTGTTTTATCATGCATAACTTCTCGAGCCTTAGTGTCTGGTTTACAGGCCAACATAAACAAACTCAATACAAATACTATTAAAAAACTTTTCATTAGTAATTACCATTATTATAAAATTTTTCGAAAAGTGAGATTTATTCGCTCACCTATTTGCTTTTTTGTTTTTGGAATTTGGTGTTGCCAAAATTGCTGTGTAGCTCCCGACATAATTAATAAACTACCATTTTCTAACATACACTTTACTTTTGGTATCTGTTTATCAAACCTATGTCTCAACTGAAATTCACGACTCTCTCCAAAGCTCAATGACACAATTGTGGCGTTATTTCCCAATTCTTTTTCATTGTCTTGATGCCAACCCATACTATCTTGACCATCTCGGTAGTAATTGAGTAATACAGAATTAAAACTTATACCAGTTATTGTTTCAAGCTTAGCTTTAAGCCCAAGTAAAATTTCATTCCAAGTATTCGGAGTATTTTTAAGACCCGAATAGACATAATCCGTTCCCTCATCACCATACCAAGCAGTCAATCGAGGCTGTAATACCCAACGCCCATAAATTTTAATTTCTTCGTGTTTCCATAAAATGGATTCTTTCAACTCATCAAAATTTACACTCAATGAGTTTGAAAATAATAAAACCTCGCCATCACAGGGAAGTAGATTGTCACTTTGCTGAAAAAATGAAGTTTGCATTGTTATAATCTTACTATGAAAAACTTAAAATTACGCATTGGTGGTGTTCCTGAGCATTTTAATTTACCGTGGCATTTAACCATAAATGCTGGCGTGCTTAAAGAGTACAACATTGATGCGACTTGGAGTGATTTCCCAAGTGGAACTGGAAGCATGGTCAAGGCTTTGAACAATAATGAAGTAGATGTGGCCATGTTACTGACCGAGGGCGCTGTCAAAGCCCAAGCACAAGGTGGGAATTTTGAAATTATCTCTCTTTATATCCAATCTCCTTTAATTTGGGGCGTGAATGTTCCCAAGAATTCTGACTTATACCAGTCAAAAGATCTTAATAAGGCAAAATTTGCTATTAGTCGACTTGGATCAGGCTCACATTTAATGGCATATCTATTGGCTGAACAAGAAAAGATGGCATTAAATGAAGATCGTTTTAAAATCATCAATAATCTAGCTGGAGCTAGAAAGCTTTTTAAGCAGGGAGGTAATTTTGTGTTTTTGTGGGAAAAATTTATGACACAACCCTACGTAGATAACGGAGAATTTAGACGAATTGCCAATCTACGCACACCATGGCCATGCTTTGTGGTCTGTGTGCGTAAAGACCTCTATGCGCAGGCGCAGGATCGCATCTTAAGCATGGTGAGTGCCGTGCTTAAAACGGCTCAAGAACTCAAGGACTCTCCAATCGCTGAAAAAATCATTGCAGCAAAGTATTCATTGCAGTTGCAAGAAGTATCTGAATGGTTAACTTTGACCGAATGGGCTAAAAACACCGATATTGACGCTAATCTGCTACAAAATGTACGTGAAAAGTTAGTAAGCTTAAACCTAGTTTAAGCAATTAAACGATTCAAGTTAAATCATACAACATAAATAATTGATTTATAACATTTAAATCTAATATTACTCCTACAACTAGGACTACACAAAGCTCACAAATTCAGTTTACTTTTGTTTACAAACTAGTAATAATACAAAATGAAACCTCTATAATGTTTCAATAATAAAACAATAAAGTTAAAAATTACTACAGGGATTAGTAATAGATGGGCGTATATATTGATTTAAATTCTATAAGTAAACGCTATGCAGTCATGGTGTTGGTCGCTTTCTTTTGCCTATTAATTAGCCAAAGCAACTTTGCAGAGCCTTTGATACCAACCATTAAAGTAGTGCATGTCGGAAAACACCAAGAACTTTCCATCCCTATTGATAGTCGCTTTCAAAGTCTTGGTAAACAACATTTAAACTTTAAGCCTGATCTCAGTAGTAGCTATTGGATAAAGCCAACATTAACCAATGGCCGAGAGTTTAAACCTGGCGATTTATTTACAATAAATCCTACCTCCTTAGACATGATTGATATGTATATTCCAGAGGTTGCTGGAACAACACCAGTAATTTCATCTGGGCGTTTTGATATAAACACCCAAGCAAAATTTTCACGCCGTTCACGTGTGTTTGAAATACCGAACAATTATAAAACGGGTCAAACTATTCTATTTTATGTATCCGCTAGAAATAGTGGCTCTATTCTTATTAAATACTGGGAACATGATGAATATTTAATTAACGATAGAAAGTACAACTCTATTTATAGTGCTGTTTATGCCAGTTTATTTATACTTATTTTAATTAATTTTATTTTCTATTTGGCAATTGGGGATGACAGTTATTTACGCTATGTGTTTTACTTAGCTTGTTTTTTATTATTTATCTTAATGACCACTGGAAAAATATATAACTTTTCGAGCGGTCGTTATATTGCTGGAAGTTATAACGCATCCACAGCATTATTTGCGCTTACCTGTTTCTCTTTTATATTGTTTGCTCAGGGGTTTTTAAAACTTAAAGAGTTTACTCCCAAGTTTTATCGCTTTACTCAAATGATCTCAGCTTTACTTATTGTTTTAGTACTAGTTGCTTTATTTATCAAGCCTGTGCCATATATTAGTTTTTCAATTTTGAATTTTGTTACCTTATTTTGCATGCCACTCTGTATTCTTGCTGCAATTTATATTTGGACAAAAGGCCATCGACCTGCTAAATATTTTTACTTAGCATTTATTCCTTTATTTATTTTTATAACACTTAGAATTTTTGCAATAATTGAGGTCCTACCTGAATGGAGGTTTGCTGTAAGTGGTTTTCAAATCGCGATAGTTTTCCAAGCCTTAATACTCTCACTTGGATTAGCCGATAGAATTATCTCTCTTAGACAACAAAGAGACGACGCTCAAGATCATAGTGATAGTGTTAGTTCTTTAATTAAAAAAGATAAAGATTTTTCCAAATTTTTATCCACTTTAGGTTCAGATGTGCGTTCTAACCCAACGGCAGAGCATGATGAAATTATTATTTATAAGTTTTTTGAAAGACTTGAGTCTTTATTCAATATAAATAAAGGAGCAATTATTTTTCAGATTGAGTCTGAACTAAAAGTACTCTCAAATTCAACTGTTAGCCAAACTGGTTTTGACAGTTATGTGCATGATCATGTTTTGGAAATTTCTCGAATATGTCATGCTGGCACCATTGATGAATTGACTATTTATAAGCATCCGTTTTTCTCTCGATTTTCTAAAATGTTAATTTTGCCTGTAAATATGCGCGGGCACGAATGGAGTTGTATGGTGTTAAATATTGAAGTGACTCGTCAATTTACTTCTCTAGAAATGGATACCTTACAAAAATACTCTACTGAATTAATTCGTACACTGGTTAATGCTGAAAAAATCAAAGACATCTCAAAGCGAGCCGAAACTGATCATCTCACTCAAGTACTGAACCGTGGCGCTATTTTAGATGTGCTTAATACTGAAACGGATACCGCCTTAATTTCAGCACTACCGCTTTCTATAGCTTTTCTTGACATTGATCATTTCAAACTTATAAATGATACCTATGGACATGAAGCGGGAGACACCTGTTTATCTTATCTTGCATTGCAATGCAGACGTTACTTACCCCAAGGTGCATATGTTGGGCGCATGGGTGGTGATGAGTTTTTATTTGTGTTTCCTAATTTCTTGCCTCATAAGGTAAAAGAAAGTTTAGAAATCACAGTTGCATCTATAGAAACATTAATTATTGACGATCAAGAATGTAGCTTTACATTAAGTATTGGCATAACTCAATACAAACCAGGTGTAATGAACGTTAAATCCTTGTTACGTGAAGCTGATGAAACTCTGTATATCGCTAAAGAAAATGGCCGAAATCAGATTACTATTGCTACATAGATATCACAATATATTTATAATATTAAGAAAAGAATATCAATGAACAGTGTTACAAAAAAACTCTTAGTTAAGTTAACATTCTTTTTCTGTATGCTTATATTGAGTTACTCTTTACTATATGCACAAGATGAAAATAAAAAGAACATTTACAAAAATCAAATTTCAACATCACAAACAATAAATCCAAAAACACAGATTGAAAAAAAAACCGATATAGACCTGAGTGTTTTTATTGACGTTAGACGTAATCACAAACTTCGAAACAAAAATTATCAAAATTATCAATACGCTAGTTATTACGGTGGGCCAATTCGCTTTCGAAATTTAGAAAACTTAGAATATTGGGTTAAGATAATTCGTTCTGATAATGACTATTTGAACAATAACCATTTACTAGTTATAAAACCAAACACGCTCCATAGTGTTGAATTATTTATACCCACCATAAACACTACTAAACCCATTGAATCAAGCAAGTCCAATACCGTTAATACAATCGTTAAATACTCAAAACGAGCTGTTGTATTTACACTTCCTGAAACCCAGGATTATAAAGTCGCTTTCTTACGTATAAAATCTAAAAGCAATACCAAACTAGATGTTGAGTTATGGAACGCCGATGAGTATTACAAAGAAGATATGAGTTTTAATATTTTTCTCTCAATGCTTTATGGTGTGCTTTTAATCGCTATAGTTATAAATGTATTATTTTTTATTACTCTTCGGCAACGTAAGTACTTATTGTACTCTTTATATGTAATCGGACTATTGGTAGCTTTAGCTAGCGCTTCTGGAAAAATATTTGAATACACTTTGGCTAGCTATCTAGCTACAAGTACTAATAAGATAATTTTAGTAAAGTCGCTTAGCGCTTTACTTCTTATAATGCTTATTCAAAACCTTGCTAGTATGAAATCAACCACTACTGGGCTGTTTAAATGTACCGAAGGCGTTAAACTATTCTTTGCACTAATTATAGGCTTGTGTATTGCCTTACGTCCATTACCAGGTTTAATAGAATCCGTTTTTAATTTATCAATTATACTATTGATTTTGCCTTGTTCAATTATTCCCTTAATGCATTGGCAACTAAGGAATCGTGACATTCGCTATATTTTTTATTCCATAATACCAATTATTATTGCATTCATTATTTATTCATTAACAGCAATAGAAAGTCTTCCTAAAAATGTTTACACTCACACTGCAATGCAAGTTGGATTTGTCCTACATGCTTTAATTATAGGTTTTGGTTTATCCAGTAGCGTATTTGATATAAGAAAACAACTACATAAACTACAAGAAAACAATAGACAACAGACTCTGTCTTTAAAAATTGAGAAAGAACATGCAGATTTAATTAATCATGTTAAAAACTACGTTCGTTTTAATCCAAACGCTGATCAAGACCATGAAATAGTTACCCGATTTTTTGAACAACTTAAACCTTTATTCTCTTTTGAAAAAGCAGCTTTAGTTTATCAAGTTGATTCAAAACTACAGGTAAAAACCGACTTAAAAAAACACCAATCACACTTCACTGATTTAATTAATGATAATCTCATTGAAATCACACGACTGTGTCATGGCAACAGTATTACTGAAATAAAACCAAAAAAAGCCTCTGCCTACTTTCACAAAAAAACCAAACTTATGGTAATCCCAGTCTTCTTACGTGGTCAAGAGTGGAGTGGAATGCTCATTAACTTAAAAGATGACCAAGACTATAGTGAAGCTCAAAAAAATTCTTTACACCGTTACGCTACTGAAGTTGTACGTTCATTATTAAATACAAAAATAGTTAATGATATTCGTAATGAACTTAAACAAGACCCTATTACCAAATTACTTAATCGTTCGGCTATATTTGAAGAGCTTGATTTACTTATCAAAGATACCCAGTACTCGGATAAACCTTCATCTATTGCCTTATTGAAGGTAAGCGACTATATAAATATAAACGAAGATTATGGTACTGAAATATCCCGTTCACTCCTAAATCATATAGGAGATCACTTAAAAGCTGTTTTTAAGGATAAAGTATTTATAGGTAGAATCGCAAATGCAGATTTTTTATTACTCTTTAAAGACACTTCAGCTATAGAAACAAGCAAGCTCCTAAATAAGATGAGAGAAGAACTTAGACCAATGCCTGTTAAAGATACTCAAATTGATATAGAGATATATTTAGCCGTCTCTCAATGCTACGGTGCGTTTGAAACTGCACGAGATATCATGCGTCGTGTTGATAAGGGCATACATACTTCTCAACAAGGCATATCAAATGATATTATCATCCAAGAGTAAAGGTCGTAAATACGTGATGAAATAATTCCCTACATGTTCCAATACTGATACTAAACGATGATCACTATTAACTAAATGTAATTCACATTGTGTCCTTTTAGCATATAAAAGAACATTCTCATATGGAATAATTTCATCTTCCCAGGCGTGCACAATACAAACATTATTTTGATTCAAAGCGTAATCTTTACTTTCATAACCCGGCATATACAAAGCAGGTGCTAAGAGAAATAGACCTCTTGGGTTTAACTGACTAGCTGCAACTAAAGAAACATAACCGCCCATACTGGAACCAACTAGAATATATTCTTCTGTCTCATCCTTTAAATGTTGCACTAATTTCTCAACGCGGCTATCAGCATCTTGCATGCCTTGATAATCAATACTTTCAACCGAACAATTTAATTGCTCAGCTATCTTGGCAAGCCGTTTAATCTTAGTGCCCCATGGCCCGCTTTCTTTACCGTGCGAAAAAATTATCTTCATACCATTACCTTATGCAAATACCGTTACATTTTGTGTACTTATTGCAATCAGATTAGCTTGCGAATCCCAAATATTTGCTGTTGTAATCCCATAACCTTCTGAATACTGTAAAGTTTCTGCTTGATATGCAAACCATTCACTGTCAGAAAAACTTTGTAACGGATTTACAAAATTTAGATTCCAAGTCATTGTGCTACCTGAAGCGGGTAGACGTAGTTTTTGCAATACAGTAGGTGGCCAAGCGTCAATAAGAGCAATTAAATGTGCATGTGTTAAGCTTTTACTGGGTATTGCTAACCTCATCCAGCCATATATGTGATCTTTTTTACTTCCTGTAAAAGGTTTTCCACCATCAGTAAACTGTATGTCAAAGTGCTCTAAGAACTTCGGCGTTAAGCCTGGTATATTTGGCATAAAACTTGGTTTCTTTGGAACTTGCATTGTATGTAATATTTTATTATCTACACTTATTTTTGTTTCCCGCGCTTTACCAAAAACAAATTGAGCACGTACTTTCACTTGCTTATCTTGAATTAAACTTGTTTGTACAGAACTAACATTACCACCTTCACGCAGTACTTCGGTATCAATCAAAAACTCCTGTTCAACCTTAAATGGTCCAATAAAATTACAACTCATGGATCGAATAGGGCGTTCTGTTTGCAACTCATTCTTTGCTGCTTGATAAGCTATAGATGCTGATAAACCACCATATACTGTACGTCCTTGTGCCCAGTTTTTTGGAATTATAAATTTATTATTTTGATTAACTAATTTTAAAATTTTATCTAAGTTCATATTAAATATTTTTTAACTCAAGCTTACAAGTTAGTTTATCTACTTTGAAAAATACTGAACTAAAGCAATAAAAAAAGCTGCAAACTTGCAGCCTTTTGTATGGAATAATTCAGATGTATTTACACATCTAAGTTACTAGCAGACAATGCGTTTTTCTCAATAAACTCTCTACGAGGTTCTACTTGATCACCCATTAAAGTTGTGAAAATTTCATCCGCTGCAACCGCATCTCTCACGGTTACTTGTAAGAGTCTACGAGTTTCAGGATTAACTGTTGTATCCCACAATTGATCTGGATTCATCTCACCCAAACCTTTGTAACGTTGAATGCTTTGGCCTTTTTTAGCTTCATTCATTAACCAATCTATTGCTTCCTTAAGAATAGTCACTGGTGCTTCTTTCTCGCCACGTTTTACCACAGCACCTTCACCTATTAAATTCGCCAGGTCTTTACCTAACTCGGCAATGTGTGTGTATTCTGATGATAAGAAGAATTCATTTTGCACACGTTTATGAGTAGTCACACCATGATAATGACGTTGAATATCCAAAGTATAACCAATGTCTTCATCATGCTCTTCAAATACAACCTCATATTTTGGAGCCGCATCGTCACTGTTTTCTAAACGTTTAGCAAGCTTTTGCGACCACTCTTGCATAAAGCCTCTGTCATTACGATTTTCTGCAGTGATGGCTTCTAGATGCAACATTTGACGTAGTACATTTTCATCATAACGTCGCGACCATCGCTGAATAATATTTTCAAACATCATGTATTGTTTTGCTAAATTCTCTAACGATACGCCTTGTATAGCAGGTGCTCCTGCATTCACATGCAAGGCGGCTTTATCTAAAGCATTACTCAATAAAATTTGATTCAGTTCAGCATCATCTTTAACGTAAATTTCAGATTTACCACGTTTCACTTTATATAAAGGGGGTTGAGCAATATAGATATGGCCAGCTTCAACCAAACTTGGCATTTGTCTATAGAAGAAAGTTAATAGCAATGTTCGAATATGAGAACCATCCACGTCAGCATCGGTCATGATAATAATACGATGGTAACGAAGTTTTTCTAAATTAAAATCATCACGTCCAATGCCGGTACCTAAGGCTGTAATTAGCGTACCTACTTCTTGTGAAGATAACATTTTATCAAAACGTGCTTTTTCAACGTTTAGTATCTTACCCTTTAAAGGCAAAATAGCTTGTGTACGGCGATCACGACCTTGTTTTGCTGAACCACCCGCAGAGTCACCCTCCACCAAGAACAGTTCAGATTTGGATGGGTCTTTTTCTTGACAATCGGCAAGCTTACCCGGTAAACCAGCAATATCTAAAGCGCCTTTTCTACGTGTCATTTCTCGCGCTTTACGTGCAGCTTCACGTGCACGTGCAGCGTCAATCATTTTCCCAGAAATAATTTTTGCAGACTTTGGGTTCTCTAAAAGAAAATCTTTAAATTTATCACCCATTAAAGTTTCTACAGCCGACTTAACCTCAGAAGAAACTAACTTATCTTTTGTTTGTGATGAGAACTTTGGATCAGGAACTTTAACCGAAAGAACCGCCGTCATACCTTCTCTAGCATCATCACCACTGGCAGTTACTTTATCTTTCTTACTGGTTTCTTTATCCATGTAACCTTTTAAACTACGCGTTAAAGCAGCTCTAAATCCTGCCAAATGCGTACCGCCATCACGTTGTGGAATATTATTGGTATAACAAAACATATTTTCTTGATACGAATCATTCCACTGAATTGCAATCTCAACTCCAATGTCATCCACCTCATCAGTGAAGTAAAAAACATTATCATGCAGAGGTGTTTTCTTTTTATTTAAGTGATCAACAAATGCTTTAATACCACCTTCGTATTCAAAAACTTCTTTTCTATCATCGCGTTCATCAACAACAACTATACGAACACCAGAATTTAGAAATGAAAGCTCGCGTAAACGTTTTGCCAAAATATCAAAATAATATTTAATATTAGTAAAGGTTTTTGGGCTTGGTTTAAAACGAACAGTAGTACCTGAACGTTCCGTGTCACCAATAATCGCTAAAGGTGCTAAAGGTTCACCACCGGCGTATTTTTGATAATGCTTTTTCCCTTTGCGATGAATGGTTAATTCCAATTCATCCGAGAGGGCGTTTACTACTGAAATACCAACGCCGTGTAAACCGCCAGATACCTTATAAGAGTTATCATCAAACTTACCACCCGCATGCAGTACCGTCATAATAACTTCAGCGGCCGATCTTCCTTCTTCTGGATGAATGTCAGTTGGAATTCCACGCCCATCATCTATTACAGTAATAGATTCATCAGCATGAATAGTCACCGTTATTTCTGAACAATGACCCGCTAAGGCTTCATCAATCGAATTATCCACAACTTCAAAAACCATGTGATGCAATCCTGTGCCATCATCAGTGTCACCGATGTACATACCTGGTCTTTTTCGGACTGCCTCAAGGCCTTTGAGAACTTTGATATTACTGGAATCGTAAGTTTTTTCTTCTGGAGTGTTCGAGCTTGATTCGCTTGTCATTGATTACTCTACTTTTTGGTTCAAATTATCCAACAATTATAACATTTATTAGATTAGCTCACCTGCTCTATATCGCTTTCAAACGGCTTTAAACTGATTTTTTGCTTTAGCTTAGTCGTAGTATTAAAAGTATTTTAAAATTGCTTAAAAAGGCGGGTTTTTAATGATTATTTAATACGCAGATTCTAATCGCGTTTGATGCGCTGCACAATGATTAAATTTTAATCATTTTTAGTCGGTTGCGTATTTTTCTGTTTCAAGATATTACGATGTTCCACGTGGAACTTTGTTGCGTTTTCAAAGACAGAATGGCTCAAAGAATTGAGTGTGGTTATAAATGTTTGAGCTTGTAAGGAGTCAATTTTTTCTAAAAGGCGATTTGAATGGTCTTGATCCAATTCGGCAAAAGGATCATCAATTAAAAGCAAGGGAGAAATATTATGTATATCACGAAAGTGTTTTACTTGAGCTAACATTAAACTAGCCGCAATGAGTTTCTGTTGTCCCCGAGAAACACGTTGTTGAACAGCATAGTATTGGTTTTTACTTTTGGTGTTATCTGAAGGATCATCAGAAAGGTTTTCATCATTCTCTTCTTCAGTGTTGAGAACTAGGTCACCAACTTGAATAATCAAGTCAGCTCGGTGCGGTCCAACAACAGTTAAACCTACTTTCTGTTCTCGCTCTATATTTTTATTAAGAGCCTCAGAAAAACTAAGATCTTTAGGCCAACCACTGCGATATGCCAATTTTAGCTCTGAATCCAGCAAATCAGCCGCAAAATCACTGATATCTAGCGATAATTGTGCAATATAGGCCTTTCTAAGCTCATCAATTCTATTTCCGGAATCAATCAGTATCTTTGTCCAGGCTTGTAATTGAGTGTGAGGTAGACCTTTTTTTAGTCCAGCATTACGTTGTTTTAATGCTTGTTGATAACGCTTCCATTCATGAATAAACAAAGGTTCCACGTGGAACACTCCCCAATCAATATATTGTCTGCGAAGTTTTGGTCCTTCCTCAATGAGTTTATGTATAGCTGGATCAATTATTACTGCAGGCAATACACGACTTAGTTCGACCAAACTCTTTATTTGTTCACCATCAATTTTAGCTTGGTAATTTGAGCCAGAATTATCTCTATTAGCTTGAAGAGCAATATACTGACTGATTTCAGTTTGTAACTTAGCTCTTACAATAAAAGATTTAGTATCATCTTGAATTAACTTATTTAAAGAATTAGCTCGAAAAGAGCGGCCTCTAGAAAGACAAAAGAGGGCTTCGAGTACTGATGTTTTTCCAGCTCCGTTAGCACCTAAGATAAAATTTATACCAGGAGAGGGATATAAAAGCACCTGATCTAAACAGCGAAAATGCGTGATCGCTAATTCAGTCAGGTGCATATTATTAATAGATATTTAAAAACAGTTTGCTGTGTCATTAAGAATTAAGTATTAATTCCTCAAAAGATGGTCTATAGACGCATTGGCATGATCACAAACTTACAACCTTCCATTTTGTCATCTGTAATGAGGCAGGAGCTATTTGAGTCGGTTAAACCGATATTAATAATATCTGATTCTAAAATACCTAAAACGTCTAATAGATAGTTAACATTAAAACCCACTTCAACTTCATCACCACTGTACTCAATCTCAATCGCATCTTCAGCCTCTTCTTGCTCAGGATTATGCGAATGTATACCCAAAGTATTTTCCTTAAGTTCTACACGAATACCACGAAATTTCTCATTCGATAGAATTGCAGCACGCTGCAGTGCAGCACGAAAAGATTGACGCTCTGCAGTGATATTATTTGAGGTTGAAGATGGTATAACTCTTTGATATTCAGGAAATTTTCCGTCAATTAACTTAGAAATAAAGCTACGATTACCGAATACTGCTTGTAAATGATGTTGACTTAATGTGATCTTTAATTCACCTTCATTATCCAGTAAACGTGAAAGCTCCATTACACCTTTACGTGGCAAAATTACTTGCACATCAGTGTCATGACTAACCGCTTGAGCTGCCATAGCTAAACGATGGCCATCAGTGGCCACTGTAACGAGCTCATTGTTCTTTAATTCAAACAACATACCATTTAGGTAATAACGTACGTCTTGTTGAGCCATGGCAAACTGAGTGCGTTCTATCTGTTGTCTAAGTTTATTTTGTTCAATACTAAAGCTCTGCGCTCCCTTAACCGCTTCCAATACTGGAAACTCTGTAGCTGGTAAGGTGGCTAAAGTAAAACGTGAACGACCAGAACGTAAGGTGACACGCTCCTTGTCTAAGGAGATACGTAAATCAGTGCCTGCTGGTAGGTTTTTACAGATATCTAAAAGCTTACGACCAGGAACCGTAATTTCACCATTTTTTTCCACTTTAAGTGAGTCTGAAGTACCAGCCACTAATTGAACTTCTAAATCCGAAGCGGTCATTGATAAATCAGTATCAGTAACCTGTAAAAGCACATTAGCTAAAACAGGCATTGTTTGTCTTCGCTCTACAACTCCAATGACGGCTTGTAAGGTTTTTAGGAAGGAATCTCTTGAAATGGTGAATAACATTATTAATAAAACCTTTTATATATATACTTTATTATTACTATTATTAGGCAAGCCATTTTCTGTGGATAAGCCTAATTCTCTATTAAAATCAGTGATTTACTGATTTCTAACTCTGTGTTTAAATACTGTATAAGCCACTTTGTAATCTGTGGACAAATTGTGGATAAGTCAAAAAATTATCTTACACACAGTTTATTAGATTTTTATCCACAGGCTTATACAAGTCTTATACACAAGTAAAACAGCCCAAAATTTTGCCTAAATAATAGGTCATATTATTGTAAAACATTCTTAAAGGCTTCATCTACTAAATACTAATTCTTAAGAGTTATTTTCTAAAATTTGTAGTACTTACTATCTAAACAAACACTAATTAATTAGTCAGTGTTCTAAATAAATTATCGTAATCTTCTCGCATTCTATGATCAGTCTCACGCAGCTCTTTTATTTTCTTTTGAGCATGAATAACGGTTGTATGATCACGTCCACCAAAAGCTTTTCCTATTTCTGGCAGACTTAAACGGGTTAGCTCCTTAGCTAAAGCCATAGCAACTTGACGAGGCCGTGCAATAGAACGCGTCCGAGTTTTAGCAGTAAGATCATTAACTCTAATTTTAAAATAAGAGGCAACGGTCTTTTGTATGTTGTCTATAGAAATTAGTTTTTCTTGTACTGCCAATAAATCACTTAAAGCTTTTTTTGCAAACTCAATAGAAATGGGCTCACCTAAAAACCGTGAATTGGCCACTACACGACGCAGGGCACCTTCGAGTTCACGCACATTAGAACGTATGTTTTGTGCTATAAAAAAGGCAACATTCTCTGGTAATTGAATTTGTGATTGATGAGCTTTTTGCATTAAGATGGCCACACTGGTTTCTAATTCGGGTGGTTCAATAGCAACAGTTAATCCCCAACCAAAACGTGATTTTAAACGCTCTTCTAAACCAGATACTTCTTTAGGGTAGCGATCAGAGGTTAAAACTATTTGTTGTTTGGCATCCATTAAAGCATTAAAGGTATGAAAAAATTCTTCTTGCGAACGCTCTTTCCCAGCAAAGAATTGTATGTCATCAATTAACAACGCATCGAGCGATCTATAGGTATGTTTAAAGTTATCTATTGAGTTATGTTGTAAGGCTCTTACCATGTCACCCACAAAGCGTTCGGAATGCACATAGGCAATTTTGGCTTGTGGGTTGTGTGCCAACATGGCATTGCCAATGCTGTGCATTAAATGCGTTTTACCTAAACCAACTCCACCGTAAATAAACAGTGGATTATAAGAATGTCCAGGGTTTTGCGCGACCTGGAAAGCAGCAGCACGAGCCAGTTGGTTACTTTTACCGGCAACAAAGCTATCAAAAGTAAAATCGGGGTTTAGACGGCTATTTATTATAAACGGCTTATTTGTGTGCTTAACACCGGTAGCCGAGACTTGGTCTATCGCATAATCAGTTGCAATAACTGAGGCCGCAATAACCGGTTCATTATTCTCAGTAGGGTTACCGACTTCCAGTTGCACATTGACCGATGGAATTTTAGTTTTGAGTAATTCGGTGATGCGTTTGAGTAAATTTTGCTCAATATAACGTCTTACAAAATTATTAGGTACATACAAACGAATAGTATTGTCGTGAGCCTTAACGTGGAGAGGGCGTAAGTAGATATTGAACTGCTCTTGATCGAGTTCCAGTTTCAGGGTATCTAAACAAAATTGCCATGCATGAGACAATTTAACTAACTCCAATAAATAAACAAATAGGCATTAATACAATTTTTAGAATAATGCAAAGGGCGCTTAGTGTACCACTGTGAAAGCACCAGACCAGCCTGTGGATAAAATATTGCTTAAATTAGCTAAGAGCCTAATATTTATAGAGAAAAATGCCTAAAAATAAATCAAAAAATGAATTTTGACTTATTTGTAAAGTTTAGCAGTGTAAAATTCTGCGGAGACTATAGGCTTGTCCCAGCTTAAAATTAAATTCCTTTCAGAGTAAAGTTGCTCTTGACCTTAGTGGTGCGATTAATTTTTACCCGCTTTAAAGCCTAGAACTCAGGTTTTAAGCCATCATAGCAACTTAGAATCATTCTCAAGAATACCAGCATTAAAGCTATTTTAGCTTGACAAAACAAGGTCTAATCCGTATTCTGCGCGGTTCGTCAACGTCGTGATATGCATCCATTTGGCCTAGTAAAAAACTAGTCGCTATATGAGACAGAGATGAATTACTTATAACGACGATCAATTAGGTTAAAGATTATGAAACGTACATTCCAACCAAGTACTTTAAAACGTAAACGTGCTCACGGTTTCCGTGCTCGTATGGCTACAAAAGGTGGACGCTTAGTGCTTAAGCGTCGTCGCGCTAAAGGCCGCAAGGTACTATCTGCATAATCTTGTTATTTCGACTGGTTAATCAGTCGATACAAGATGACGCAACAGCTTGTCTACTACAAGCACATTTCCAAAATCAAGGCGCTTATTAAAGCGCCTTGATTTTATGCGTGTTTTAAAAAAAGGTTCACGAGTTTCTGATTCGCAATTGTCATTTGCAGTACATGCCAATGAACAGGGTGAATCAAGATTGGGCTTAGCCATTGCTAAACGTGCCGTGCCACATGCAGCAGACCGCAATGCGATTAAACGTCAAATTAGAGAAGTTTTTCGTTTGCACGATAATTTGCCGGCGATGGATATTGTGGCTTTAACTCGTAGATCTACATCCGCACAAGATGTGAAGCTCACGCGTAAAAGTGCCGAGAATTTATTTCAAAAAATTGCTGATGGTAAAATTAAGCCCAACCGTAATATGATACGTAAAAATAAATAGCAATGTCTGAAACTAATATCGACAATAAGATAGATCAACATTTAATTAAGTCACTTGGTAAGCGCTCGTGGAGCCCAATCTTATTAATTATTGGTTTTTACCAAAAATTTATTAGTCCATTACTAGGACAAAACTGTAGATTCTCACCGACTTGTTCACAATACATGGTGGATGCAATTACAGAGCATGGACATTTAAAGGGTGCATTTTTAGGTTCCAAACGAATTTGCAAATGTCACCCGTGGAACGATGGTGGTTACGATCCGGTTCCAAAAGATTAAAAGAAAAGATTCATTAAATAATATTAAATAATAATTTACCGATAAAGAAATTAAGTATGGAAAATCAACGTTTATTTTTATGGAGCATGTTAGCTATTATCATGTTTTTCATGATGCAGGCTTGGCAAAAAGATTATGGTCCAAAACCAGCATTACAAACAGTACAAGAAACGTCGGCTATAGCAGGCACGGCACCTGCAGACTTAAATGTTCCAGGTGTTGATACGACGAATAGTGATATACCTTCAGTACAAGCGGCGTCTACACAGCAGCAAGCGGCGGTTACAACTAAAAAAGGGCAAGCAGTTACTGTAACAACTGATGTTTATGCTATTGAGCTTTCTACACAAGGTGCTTCGTTAGTTGGTTTAACATTACCAAATATGCCTAAAGATAAAAAGAACCCTGATGTACCGGTTGTTCTGTTTAATCAAACGGCTGAAGAAACTTATGTGTTGAATAGTGGGCTTCGTGCGAGCGGTGTTGCAGTAGAGCCAACGCATCAACAGTTATGGAAGAGTTCAGCTTTAACGTATGAGCTTGGTGATAGAGACAGTGTTCAAGTTCCTTTTACGTGGACATCTGAAGAAGGTTTAGATATTACTAAGACTTATACTTTTAGTCGTAGTAGTCATGTGATTAAAGTTGACTATCAAGTAAATAATAAATCAGCACAAAATATTACGGTTAGACCATATGCACAAATTCAACGTAGACATGCTCCGTTGGAGCGTTCGATGTTTGATGTGGATTCTTTTTCTAATAAAGGCCCAGCTTGGTTTAACTCAGAAAAATACGAAAAAATTACACCTAAATCTTTAATCAAAGAACCAATTAAACAAGAAATAACCAATGGTTGGTTAGCAGCTATTGAGCATCATTTTTTAACCGCGATTGTTCCAAATGCAGATGAAGCCAATGCGTTTCAGGTTACCGCTAAAGGTGAAAATGATTACAGCTTAACAACCGCAGCACCAAGTGTGAATGTAGCGGCTGGCACGGTAGCAATGTTTACACAGAATTATTTTGCTGGTCCTAAAAATCAAAAAGAACTTGCAGCGCTTTCACCTAGATTAGACCTCACCACCGATTACGGTGTATTTTCAATTATCTCAAAGCCATTGTTTTCTTTACTGTCATTTGTACATGGCATTATTGGCAACTGGGGTTGGGCGATTATTCTAGTTACCTTAATGATTAAAGCAGTCTTCTATCCATTAACGGCTAAAAGCGCACGCTCAATGGCTAATATGAAAAAACTTCAACCGCGTATGAAGTTGTTACAAGAGCGTTATAAAGACGATAAACAACAATTGTCGAAAGCGACAATGGAAATGTATAAGAAAGAAAAAATTAACCCTGCTGCAGGTTGTTTGCCAGTCCTTATTCAATTCCCATTCTTCTTAGGTTTTTACTGGTTGCTGATTGAATCAGTAGAGCTTAGACAAGTACCTTGGGCATTATGGATTCAGGATCTATCATCAAAAGATCCACTCTTTATCTTGCCGGTTTTATACGGTATTACTATGTACTTACAACAGAAAGTACAACCAATGAGTGGTGGTAATGCAGAGATGCAAAAGGTCATGAAGTTTATGCCAATTGCCATGGTTGGATTGTTCTCATTCTTCCCAGCAGGCCTAGTACTTTATTGGATTACTAACAGTGCGGTAACCGTAATTCAGCAGTGGTATATCAATAAGCAGTTAGCAAAAACGGGATAGAGAAGATATTTAAACCAGAGATTCATTTCTAAGAACTATGCATACCGATAGCAAGCAACCATTGATATGTGCTCTACTGGCAGTAATATTTTTACTGCCATCTGTTTTGACATTAATAGCATCCTTAAGTTTATTAACTGGAGTTATAAATGTCTATCAGGCAATTCAGTTATATGGAACTGGTGACCCTAAATTAATGGCGGGAGCTCTATCGCAAGAGCTAGTCACACAAACTTTAGCCGTTATTGTTTTGATTCCAGGTATTATATTTGCTTGTTTTGCAAAATATAAATATAACTATTCTCAAGCCTGGTATCGCATTACTTTACGAATTTACGGTATTTGTTTGTTATTTCTTTTACCTTTCGGCACATTAATTGGTGTGTTTCTTTTGACGATTACTAAGAAGACGCATCAGAGTAATTAATTCAAATAAATTCTTTAAATTAAAAAATGATATGCTTTGTGTATGAAATGGAAATCTCTCATTCTTCTAAGTTTTTTTACCTTAGCAGCCGGATTTTGGAAAAAAAATGACATATCCTCAAATATCCAGCTTTTGCCAGATATTTCCTACGAACCAGTTCAAAAAAGAATACGTAGCAATAAAGAATTTACTGTTAATGTAAATAAAGTCGACTACAAAATTAAACCACTGTATGAGTATGAGCTGGTGGGCATGGTCGTTTCATATAAATTGCATGATGGAAACACACGCTTACATAAGCGTTGGAATGATCATTTAAACCTTGCTGATTATTGTGTGGTGTGGGGAGATACGGCGGCGGCTAGTACATTACCTAAAGTTAAATTTTGGAATGGTCAATTCACATGTAACTTTAGTACTCGCGATCAAGAAGCATGGTCTAATTTTAATGCTTCACAAATTTCTAATAATCATTTAATTACCGATGAGAAATTTATACGTAACAATATTAGCAAAATCAAGATTGGTGATCAAATTCGTATTAAAGGTTATTTGGCAGAGTATGAGAATGTAAATACAGGTGGATCACGTGGTACCAGTATTACTAGAGATGATGAAGGTGATGGTGCCTGTGAAACAATTTTTGTTGAAGAATTCCAGATATTAAAAACTTATATCAGTGTGTGGCGTATTATTATGTATGTGTCTTTATTTATTCTTCTGCTGTCTTTAGTAAAATACTTTATAACGCCGCATCGGTCTAGCGAACTATAAATATTAAGAGACTATGATTAAAGCATTTAAATAGGATCAACAGTTGTAATAGGATTGCTTTTACTTGTAATTAGAAAATGGTTCTAAACAAACGTCTGTTTAGGAATAACTAAAAGAGGATAATAATGCCAAGAAAATTAATTACTAGTGGCTCTGAATTCGAAGCAAAAATGGCGTATTCACGTGCCGTGGACGATGGAGACTATATATTTGTCTCAGGCACTACTGGTTATAATTACCAAACGATGTCTATAAGCGAAGATATCACTGAGCAATCCGAGCAATGCTTTGTAAACATTCAACAGGCACTGCAAGATGCGGGTAGTAGTATTGAAAACATTGCACGTATTACTTATATACTCCCTAATCGTGATGATTTTGAATCCTGTTGGCCGGTGTTAAGAAAATGGTTAGGTGATGTACGCCCAGCCGCAACCATGTTTGAAGCTAGATTGCTTAATGATGAAATGAAAATTGAAATTCAAGTGACAGCCAGAAAAAAGTGAGGAAAAAAATTTAAAATTTTATTTTTACAGTTCTTATCTTCTTTTCAATCTTTATTGATTTGGATTTAAAAACAACATAAAGACAATGCAATATATGAATACTCTAGAATGGCGTGACTTCCAAAAAGTCGAAATGAGAGTCGGAACAATTATTGAAGTAGAAGATTTTCCACAAGCAAGAAACCCTTCTTATATTCTAAAAATTGATTTTGGTGAAAGTATTGGCTTTAAAAAATCCAGCGCCCAAATTACAAGCCTTTATACAAAAGAAGCATTAGTTAGTAAAAAAATTATAGCGGTAATTAATTTTCCACCTAAACAAATTGGACCAATAATGTCGGAATGTTTAGTGACTGGCTTTCACCGAGAAGATGGCTCAGTTGTTTTATCAACCCCAGACCTTGATGTACCTAATGGGACTCGTCTCGCTTAACACAGGCTGCACTTCTGCTGAGCCCTAAACATCTATGCTTGATTGATCACCACTTATTAATCCAATGTCCCAACATCCAAAACAGGTGAGGCATCAATATCTTGGGCATCCATCATTTTCGCGATACGAGAGAGTGAAGAAATAATCATTAACTGTTCCCAGTCCTGCAAATTATTGAACTGACTTGTAAACTGCTCCTGAAGTGGAATAGGTGCATCCTTCAAAACATGCATCGCTTTGTCGTGAAGGTAAACAAAAACTTTTCGCTTATCGTTATCGGAACGCTTTCTAACAATTAACTCTTTTTTCTCAAGTCGATCGAGAATTGAAGTGACCGTCGCTTGACTTAAGCTTATCTCCTTGGCAAGGCTTCCTACTGTCTGTTCGCCTTTATTACGTAGTGTTTGCAGTAACAACATTTGCGGTGTAGTTAAGCCAGTGCTTTTTACTAAGTATTTGGAATGTAGGTCTGTCGCTCGGATTATCCTACGCAAAGCCACAAGTACATCGTCAACTCTCTCCATATTTAATCCTTAATCATTTCAGTCAATTTTGCTTTCTCTTCTTTGAGGCTCTGAGTTAGTCCCTTGTACAAGCTTGCACATATAAATAAAAGCACTAAGGTAAAGGGCACACCGGTTGCCACTGTGCCAGCTTGCAATGCACTTAAGGCATCTTTACCACCACCATACAATAGAACGCTGGCAATTAATCCACCGATAACAACCCAGAATATACGTTGAGGAGTCGGCGCGTCTAGCTTACCACCAGCAGTAATACTATCAATCACCAGCGAACCTGAATCCGAGGAGGTTATAAAAAATATCAATACCAGAAAAATACCTATAACAGTCGTTACACTTGAAAAGGGTAAATTCTCTAGCATTTGAAAAGTCGCCAGACTAGCTGAGCTAATGCCCCCAGCCAAACTGCCAACGCCGGCTTGCGCTTGCTCAATTGCATTCATACCAAAAACACTCATCCAGAGAATTGTCACAATGGTTGGAATAAATAACACCGCCAGTAAAAACTCCCTCACGGTACGTCCTTTCGAAATACGAGCAATAAACAAGCCAACAAAGGGCGACCAACTAACCCACCAGGCCCAATAGAAAACAGTCCAATCTCTCATCCATTGCGTATCGTCTCTGCCTGTCCAGTTACTTAAAGGGATTATATTACTTAAGTAGTGCCCTGTCGTAGAGAAAATCCATCCACCAAGGCTTGAGATTGAACCAACCACTGCAATAAAGAGTAGTAGCAGACCAGCAATCACCATATTGATATTACTGAGAAACTTTACACCGCCATCAAGTCCGCGAACCACTGAAAAAATAGCGATAAAAGTAACCAAAACAATAATCGAGAGTTTAACGTTAAGCGCATCATCTATATCAAAGAGCATGGTAAAACCGGCATTTACTTGCGAGGCTCCTAAGCCTAGAGATGTAGCTAACCCAAAAATGGTAGCTAGCACGGCGAAGGTGTCTATCACATGTCCTTGCCAGCCCCAGCATCGCTCACCCAACAGGGGGTAAAATGCAGACCGCAGTGTTAATGGCAGCCCGCAATTAAAATTAAAGAATGCTAGTGCGAGACCAACAACAGCATATATTGCCCATGCATGCAGGCCCCAATGGTAAACAGTGGCTCCCATTGCCAAACCCACAGCATCTTCAGACCAAGCTTCAACATTTAATGGTGTGCCTGCCCAACCGGTGAAGTAGGCCATTGGCTCCGCCACGCCCCAAAACATTAGGCCAATACCCATACCGGCGGCAAACAACATGGAGAACCAGCTTAGGCGACTAAACTCGGGTCGTGCATTTGCACCGCCCAATCGAATGGCTCCTACCGGAAGCAATATTAGCGCCAAACTAAAAAGCAGTATCAGGTTGACGGCAATCATTACAGAGCTGTCGAACGTTGAAAGGCTCCACGTACGCACATCGGCGAGCATTTGATTTGCGTGATCTGGAAATAGTAAGGTTGCTATTACAAAAGCAATAATCAGACAGGAACTGACCATAAAAACAGGGTTATGTATATCTAAGCCCCATACCTGAATATTATCTTCGCCTACTTCATATTCAGAACTATAGAGTTCGGCCATGGTGTCTCCTCAACTGCAGTGAGTTGGTTTTCATTGTGAGTTTATCAATCATGATTACTGTTCTATTGTTTTATTGAGTATGTCTCTACGGAAAAAGCCATATTATATTGAATTCTATATATTCATATGCTTTATTTATTATTAAGAGCATAGAAATATAGCTTAAAAGAGCATATTTATGATATTTTTTATAGTGCACTACGTTGATAAGGGTGGTTATTTAGTATTATTCTGCGTAAAATAGATTGTATTCTAAATATTATTATTCAAACTATTTATTAGGCTAAAGGCCTAGGGACGATTATGTTAAAACGAAACGCACTACTGACTGCGGCGGTGCTTGCAGCAACTACTGGTACTCAGGCACAAATCGAAGAAGTCTTGGTAACGGCAACTAAGCAAAAGCTGAGTACTCAAGACATACCGGTTGCTGTAAGTGCACTCACAGAGGAAGCACTAGATCAGCTAGGCGTTACAGACTTTTCTGATTACTTAATACAAATGCCGGGTGTAACATCCGGCGGTGTAGGCCCAGGCCAAAATACTATTTACATTAGAGGCATCGCATCGACCACGCCTAACGTGACCGTTTCGGGTGTTGCGGGTCTTGCGCCTAATGTGGCACTTTACTTAGACGAGCAGCCATTATCTCAGCCTGGACGAAACCTGGATGTGTACGTGGCTGACATGAACCGCGTTGAAGTATTAAAAGGTCCACAAGGAACCCTCTTTGGTGCAAGCTCTCAGGCTGGCACGGTACGACTGATTACTAACAAACCAGATCCCTCAGGTTTTTCCGGCAAAGTAAAACTTGGTACGGCATTCACTAGGCATGGTGAGCCAAGCAACAATGTTGAAGCCGTGATAAACGCCCCAGTGACAGATAGACTGACACTTCGTGGCGTGGTTTATGTAGATCACAAAGGCGGTTATATCGATAATGTTGCTGGCAGTATCACTGCGGCAGAGAGTGCAAGATTCCAACCGGGTTCTTCTTTTCAACCTAACGCCGACCTGTCTAATGTAACTTTAATAGCTGCTGACAACGGTGCTAAAGTCGAAGAAGACTTTAACGAAGTAACTTATTCTGGTTCACGTTTAAGTGGGCTTTATGATATCAATGACGATTGGGGTCTGCATGTTGCTGTGTCACAGCAAACCCTCGATGCCGAAGGTGTTTTCTTTCAAGACCCAACTTTAGATGAGCTTGAGATTCAGCGTTATGAAGACGACACACTTGAAGATGAATACGTGAATGCAAACTGGACCCTAGACGGTCGTCTGGGCGCATTAGATGTTATTTACACCGGTGCCTTTACTGATCGTGAATCGAAACAACAAGTGGATTACACCGATTATTTGTTTGTTGGTGGATACCTCCCTTACTATATTTGTACTACCGATGTTTACGGTGGCGGAGCGGCTCCAATAGGCGGAACTTGTCAGGCACCAAATCTGTTTGTTGATAGTAGAGTAGAGACCACAGTACAAACACATGAGTTGCGTTTTTCTACAGACCAAAGTAAGTCAATTAGATTAACGGCTGGTGGCTTTATTAGTGAGCTTGAATTACGTGAAGATAATAAATTTACCTACCCTGGCTCTGAGTTATTGGGTGCTGAGAGTTTTGGACCAAATTTTTCGGCTCAAGGTGCATCGATCAGTGATCCTACTGTTTGGCCTGAAGGCGTTATATTCCGCAACGACGTGTTACGCAATGATTCACAATTAGGTGTATTCGGTGAACTAAGCGTTGACATGTCGGATAAGTTCTCAGCCACGTTTGGCGCACGTTGGTACGATATTGAAGTTGACTTAAAAGGTAGTGCCGCTGGTTCTTTTGGTAATAAGGGAGCAACGACTGACAACAACGCCGGAAATAATTTGGATGAAATATTTAGCGGTGTGAATGACACAGCTCAAACAGATGGAGTGATTGGTAAGGTTAGTTTGTCTTATACGCCTAGCGATGCGCAGCTATATTATGTAACTTGGTCAGAAGGCTTTAGACCTGGTTTTCTTAACCGCCCAGGTGGTTCAGGCAATGTCGATTACACCGTTCCTTTCTCTTTTGATACCGATAAAGTGACCAATTTAGAATTAGGTTGGAAGCTCGATCTATTGGGTGGTAACTTACGCTTTAACGGTGATATCTTTTCTATAGACGTTGACAATCTTCAAGTCGGAATATTTGACCCCAGCATTACTAATTTGTTTTTTGCAGACAATGCTGCTAACGCCAAGATTAAGGGCCTTGAGGGAGAAGTTATTTGGATCCCACAGTCCCTTAGCGGCTTAACTCTCAGCAGCGGCTTCTCGATTTTAGATACCGAAATTACCAAGAGCTTTGTTACAAATTTTGTTGAAGAAGGTTCAGACTTAGCATTTGCCCCTGAATTGCAACTAAATATGCAGGCTCGTTATGAATGGGATCTGACTTCTGGC
>CAJQOG010000122.1 GCA_905479875.1 uncultured Gammaproteobacteria bacterium | reverse complement strand
TACTGTGACTTTGTCGCCAGTAAGTATACGGATGTAATTTTTACGCATACGTCCTGAGATGTGTGCGATTACGGTGTGACCATTTTCTAGTTCAACTTTGAAAGTGGTATTTGGCAAGGTATCTGTAATAGTACCTTCCATTTGTATAGCGTCTTCTTTTGCCATTATTCCGGCGTTCTCCTAAAGTAAATAAAACACAAATTCTTAGAGTTTTCCAAGTATCTGCAAAGGCGGCATTATTCACACTTAGTGGGCATTATGCAAGCACTTTGGTGCTTGGAAAATTCCGAAGAATCTAGCTAAGTTACTAATATTTCAGGTATTAGTCTCCAGCTGTGCGTCATTATGACAGGAGAAGCTGAACCTAAGATGACTGAAAATTGTTCTCTTGGGATAGTACGGCAACCCAGTGTGCGCAGGTGTGGCGACTCTACTTGTGCATCAAGAAGCTGGTAACCCCAATGCTTAAGGTGCTTTACTAGAGTTATAAAGGCCAGCTTTGAAGTATTTGTTTCTCGACTAAACATCGATTCTCCAAAAAACATTTGGCCAATAGCGACTCCGTAAATCCCTCCAACAAGTTTTTCTTGTTCAAACTCAGTTTTCCATACTTCAAGAGAGTGAGCGTAGCCCTGTGCATGTAATTCACAATAGGCTTCAAGCATTTCATCAGTAATCCAGGTGCCATCATGCTCGTCACGAGGCTCTGAGCATGCTTTAACAACTTCGGTAAATGCTGTATCAAAACGTAATGTGTATTCATGTTTTCTTAAAAAAGACCGTAGACGCTTTGGTATATGAAGTTCTTCCAGAAAACACACCATACGCGGGTCAGGTGCCCACCAAAGAATAGGTTGATCATCTGAGTACCAAGGGAATATTCCATTTTTATAAGCTTCCAATAACCTAGGAACAGAGAGGTCTCCACCTGCTGCGAGTAAGCCATCGGGCTCAGTCAGAGCTTGCTTTATGTTTGGGAAGGAGTTGGCAGGAGAGTTTTCTTCTAGCCAGTGTATTGTGGTCATGAAACAATTATAAACTAGAAAGAATTACATATTTTAAAGAGCTTTAAAGGGCAGATGCTCTTTAGCGTCTTCCAAATAACTCTCAATCGCAGGGCGTTCTCTATTCAAGTGCTCTTCAATAGCAGTTTTAAAACCTTCATGTGCAATCCAATGCATTGAAGTGGTAAGCGTAGGCTGAAAACCACGGCGAAGTTTGTGGGTGCCACCTGTTCCAGGTTCAATGTGTTTTAAACCATTAGTTAAAGCGTATTCAATGCTTTGATAATAACAAGTTTCAAAATGCAAATTATTGATATCTGCCATCTTGCCCCAATAGCGACCATAAAATACATCATCAGATTTAAAACAAATAGCGGCTGCGAGAAGTATATCGTCTTGCCATGCTTGAACGATTGGCATTTGCTCGCCCATGGTTCTAGCTAGTTCAAGAAAAAACTCTTTTTCAAAATAGGGAGGCTGGCCACGAAGTAAAAAGGTATTGGCATAGCAATGATATAAATCATCCCACTTACTTTCATCGATTTCATTAGCCGTTTGAATTTTAAATTCAATACTTTTTTTGATAAGTGATTTGCGTTCTTGTCTAATTTTCTTCCTTTTAGATGAATTCATTTTTGCAAGGAAATCATCAAATTCTGGCTCTTCCTTATCTAACCATTCATTTTGCCAATGAAACTGGCAATCTATGCGTTCCATAAGATCATGTTCTTTCCAGATTGACTTTTCATAATCATCTAAAAAGATAGCATGTAAGGATGAAAATTTTTCGCTATGTGCATAATCCATTGCAGCTTTAATTAGTTCTTTAGATAAATCTTGTCGATTATGTTCTGGATGCGTTAAACACTTTCTTGCCGTTGCTGGCGTGTAAGGAGTAGTAATTAGTAATTTTGGATAATACTGCAGACCATGTTGTGAATAGGCATTAGCCCAAGACCAGTCGAAAACAAATTCTGCCCATGAGTGATCTTTAGAAAACATGGGCATGGCAGCGATTAATTGGTCCTCGTCATAAATACATACAATACGACAATTCCAACCGCTTTCAGCATTTAGATTGCCATTGTTTTCTAGAGCGGAATAAAATTCATAGCGTAGGAAGGGGTGGTTAGCTCCGTCTAATTTATTCCATTGTGCAGAATCAATATCTAAGAACGATTTTATTATTTTTGTTGTGTGGGATTCGGTGGTCACGATTTATTATACGGTCTATACCTTAAAAAAACGAAACCCCGTTGGAAAACGGGGCCTCTTCATGATTGTGCTTGATTTAAAAGACCTCGTATCAAGTACGGGGCTGCGAAGCAGTATTTAAGAAATTAAATACTGCTTCTTGATTATTCGCCATCCAAATATCGCTCAGCATCCAAAGCCGCCATACAACCAGTACCAGCCGAAGTAACCGCTTGTCTATAAATATGATCAGCTACATCCCCAGCCGCGTATATACCAGGTACGCTGGTTCCTGTGGCATTGCCTTTAAGACCAGATTGCACTTGGATATAACCATTGTGCATTTCTAATTGGCCTTCGAAAATCCCGGTATTAGGTTTATGTCCGATTGCAATAAACACACCATGCACATCTAACTTTGGACGTGAAGTCGGATCCTTTTTGCCTTTGAGCTGTACACCAGTAACGCCGCTTTGATCACCAAGAACTTCTTCAAGCTCGTGGTCCCAAAGAATTTCGACATTACCATTTTTTTCTTTTGCGAATAACCGGTCCTGCAATATTTTCTCTGAACGAAGCTTGTCACGTCTGTGTACTAGAGTTACTTTGCGACAGATATTGGAAAGATATAAAGCTTCTTCAACCGCGGTATTACCACCACCAACTACAACTACATCTTGGTCTCTATAAAAGAATCCATCGCAGGTGGCACAGGCAGAAACGCCTTTGCCTTTAAATGCTTCTTCTGATTCAAGTCCTAGATACATGGCGCTGGCACCAGTAGCAATAATTACCGCATCAGCCGTGTATTGTTTGGTGTCGCCCCAAAGTGTGTAGGGTTTTTTAGAAAAATCGACTTTATTGATATAGTCAAAAATCATTTCTGTATCAAATTTTTCCGCATGTACTTTCATGCGTTCCATCAAGTCTGGTCCTTGCAAGTCATGTGGGTCGCCGGGCCAGTTTTCCACTTCAGTTGTGGTCATTAATTGGCCGCCTTGTTCAACGCCAGTAATTAAAACGGGGTTTAAGTTGGCGCGTGCTGCATACACTGCTGCCGAATAGCCAGCTGGGCCAGAACCGATGATGATTAATTTGTGATGATTTTCTGTACTCATAATATGTCTTACTTTATATAAAATTAAGGTCTAAATTTGTTGCAATAGTTTACGGTGAAAACATAATTTACGCAGACTTAGATTTAAACAATCGTTTAGTGTGTAGCATTAGTGCTTAGCTCAAGCTTTTATATTGATACCAAATATCTGGGCTTGGTAAAAACTATTTCAAAGTAGGGCTCAAATTGCGTAAATGCTTGGCCGATTTGACAATCATTCACATGCAATTACCTCGCGAAAACATGCAATTACACTGTGCTGCTGTATAATCAGGATATTGTGGCAAATGTGATGTTTTTCAATCAATTAGCATGCATTACCACCCACTATTTCTGATTAATAATCGAGCTAAGTATTTTGAGTGAATTACCCAGTCCAAAATTAACGGCTAATCAACGCCAAGTTAAAAGTATTTCTCGTTCAATGCGAGAAGGTGCTTTGTGGGTTTTAGGGGCTGTAGCAATCCTATTATTTGGCGCTTTGTGGTCTTATGATCCTGGAGATAGAGGTTTTACGAGTACTGGTGAAGCTGGGGATATAAATAATGCCTTTGGACCAGTGGGGGCATGGACCGCAGATTTATTCTATTTTCTGGTAGGTCGTTCAGCTTTCATTTTGCCTTTCCTTATTTTTCTAAGCGCCATCATTTTGTATAAACGTCGTAAGTCATTAGAATCTTGGACGCGTAATATTTGGATTGCTCGTGGCCTAGGTTTACTGCTAACTGTTATTACCAGTTCGGGTTTAGCTAGTTTGCACTTTGCCAATAAAGGTTTGCCTTCTGGAGCGGGCGGTGTGCTGGGCGAAACTTTTGGAATAGGCATGGCCAATAGTTTTAGCTTTAATGGTGCAACATTGCTTCTGCTTGCTTTTTGGTTAACTGGAGTGTCTCTATTTACTGGAATTTCATGGATGAAATTTTCAGAAGCCGTAGGACGCTGGACATTAGGGCGAATTGAAGCCTTTAAACAATGGCGTAGCGATAAAGAACAAAAAAATGAGTTCGAAGAAGCTAAAAAAATTCGTATTGTTGAACATGAAATTCGCCAAAAAGAAGTAGAGAAAAAAGCTGAAGTTCGTATTGCTCCAAAGATTGAATCTAAGGCTGCTCCTATAGAAAAAAGTGTGCGCTTAGAAAAAGAACGCCAAGTGACAATGTTTGAAACTGAAACGTCTGGTGATTTACCCGAACTTGCTTTATTAGATGATCCTGAAGTACGAACTACACAATATTCTCGTGACTCGCTTGAGGCTATGTCACGATTAGTTGAAATTAAACTTAAAGAATTTAATGTTGATGTTGAAGTGGTATCGGTTCTGCCGGGCCCTGTGGTCACGCGTTTTGAACTCATGCCTTCACCAGGTACTAAAGTTAGCAAAATTGTAAATCTTTCAAAGGACATAGCCCGTTCGCTTTCTGCTATTTCTGTGCGTGTTGTTGATGTAATTCCTGGGAAATCAGTCATTGGTCTTGAGCTGCCAAATGAAAATCGTGAAATTGTAATGCTCAGTGAAATTATTAAATCGAATGTTTATGATGATTCAAAGTCGCCGCTGACAATTGCCCTAGGCAAAGATATAAGTGGTAAAGCCGTGGTAGCCGACGTTGCGAAAATGCCGCATTTATTGGTGGCTGGTACTACAGGCTCTGGTAAGTCAGTGGCAATAAACTCTATGATTTTGAGTTTGCTTTTTAAAGCTACCGCTGAAGAAGTTCGTTTGATCATGATTGATCCAAAAATGTTAGAACTCTCCGTTTATGAGGGAATTCCGCATTTACTTTGTCCGGTAGTTACCGATATGAAAGAGGCTGCTAACGCTCTACGTTGGGCCGTGGCAGAGATGGATAGGCGCTACATGCTGATGTCAAAGCTGGGTGTACGTAACTTAAAAGGCTTTAATAAGAAAGTTAAAGATGCAATTGATGCTGGCGAACCCATTAAAGATCCATTGGCCAAGCCCCCACCTCCTGAAATGTATGATGAAGAAAAACCATTTGTACATCCTAATTTATCGACTCTACCAATGATCGTAATCCTTATTGATGAATTAGCTGACATGATGATGTTGGTTGGTAAAAAAGTAGAAGAACTGATTGCCCGTTTGGCTCAGAAAGCTAGAGCCTCGGGTATTCATTTAATTCTTGCAACACAAAGACCTTCTGTAGATGTTATTACTGGTTTGATTAAGGCAAATATTCCAACTCGTATTGCTTTCCAGGTTTCTTCACGAATTGATTCACGAACTATCCTTGATCAAATTGGCGCTGAGAACCTTTTAGGTCATGGTGATATGTTGTACTTACCGCCGGGTACATCGGTATCGCAACGTGTGCACGGAGCCTTTGTTGATGACCATGAAGTTCACAGAGTTGTAGCCCAGCTTAAAAAGGCGGGTAAACCAAATTATATTGAAGAAGTACTTGCGGGACCTGCAAACGGAGGACCCGATGGGGTGCCAGGTGGCGATGCAGATGCCGAGGCGGATCCTTTGTATGATCAAGCGGTACAAATAGTACTGACCACCCGAAAAGCGTCAATTTCAGGAGTCCAGCGTCGTTTAAAAATCGGTTATAACCGAGCCGCACGTTTAGTAGAGCAAATGGAAGCAGCTGGCTTAGTAGGCCCCTTAGAATCTAATGGCCGACGCGAAATACTAGTACCTGAGTCACAAGAGTAGACCTGTAAGCGGTTTGTTTTTATACACTTATTCAGCTCGCATTAATGAACTAATTGCATACTGAGATTCACACAGTAAAGTGAAAATACGGAGAGAAATCTTGAGAGTTACAATTTCAGAAAAATTATTAAATAAAAGCCTTTTGTTATTGCTGGCTTTTTCAATGGCATTTGTTAGTTTAATTGCACAAGATGAACCAAATGAAGAGCCCGTTCTTGGTTTATCAGCTGAAGAGTTACTGCAAGACTTTATGTCAGAAGCTAAAACCTTAACAGCTAATTTTTCACAAGTGGTTATTGATGAAGAAGGTAATCTAGATGACACTGCCAGTTCGGCTGGGGTTTTTTTATTAGCGCGTCCGGGTAAATTTCGCTGGCAGGTAGCAACTCCTAGTGAATTGTTGATTTTGGCTGATGGCAAGAATCTTTGGAATTACGATATTGAGCTAGAGCAGGCTACTGTTAAAGCGATAGATAAAACACTGACAAATACTCCTGCTATGTTATTAAGTGGTGAGTCAGATGTGTTAAAAGCCTATGAAATTAAAAATAGTTTTGTTACGGTTTACGGTCAAGACACAATAAAATGGTTAGAGCTTATTCCTAATGATAGTCATGATGATTTTTCAAAATTAAACATTGGATTTAGTAACAATGAAATCCGTTTAATGGAGCTAGCTACAAATATCGGTCAAATTATTCGAATAGAGTTTGATTCTGTAAGGCGTAATGAAGAATTAAATGAAAGTTTATTCAAATTTTCAGCACCTGATTATGTCGATATTATTGGTGATGCTCAATAAGAGCTTCTTACTTCTTATTGCATTCACATAAATAACATATAGCCAATCTAGACTGGTCTAAATTTTTATGAATAGGCTGTATTTGTGAACGAACTAAAATATCAAAAATTATGGTTAGGCTTAGGAGTTTTAGCAATAGTGTTTTTAGCTGTGCTTTGCCTAGTGCCAATGTCCAATTTACCAAAAGTGAACGTCAACGATAAATTTGTACATTTTAGTGCTTATTTTATTTTAGCTGCTTGGTTTTCAGGAATTATTAAGCGCAAGAACTATTTAGTTTTTGGTATATGCCTTTTAGCTTTTAGTTATCTGATTGAAATCCTACAAGGGCTATCTAAATATCGATCTTTCGAGTGGCAAGATTTACTCGCTAATGGTTTAGGAATAGCCGCTGCATTACTTTTAGGGGTTTGGTTTTTGCATCTATGGTGTCAAAAATTTGAGTCTAAGTTTCTTAAAGCTTAGGCTTTTGTAGGGTGTAATAGCTTCAGCGTATTACACCGCACATGATTTGAAGGTGTAATACGATTCTCTATTGCACCCTACGGTCATATCTATTCTTACAAAATTTAAACCTGATCCAAACCACAGTTTGTTTTAAACTAGGGTATGTTCGATTTTGAACCTCAAGATAATCCACAACAAGCCGCTGATACAGACGATTACCGTCCATTAGCAGATCGTGTGCGTCCGCAGAATCTACCAGAAGTGTTTGGGCAGGAACATTTGCTCGCTCAAGGCAAGCCCTTAGAGCAGCTTTTAAGTGGAGGAAAGCTCCATTCTTTGATTTTTTGGGGGCCTCCAGGAACGGGTAAAACTACACTGTCACGTTTGCTCGCACATCGTAGTGGTGCAAGATTTGTTGCTTTGTCGGCAGTTACCTCGGGAGTTAAAGAAGTGCGTGCTGCAGTCGAGCAAGCTAAAGCGTTACGTGAAACAAAGAAAACCCAAACCGTACTTTTTCTAGATGAGGTGCATAGTTTCAATAAATCTCAACAAGATGCATTCTTGCCCTTTGTAGAAGACGGTACGATTGTCTTCATTGGCGCGACTACTGAAAACCCATCATTTGCATTGAATAATGCTTTGCTTTCTAGAGCCAGAGTATATGTGCTTAAAGCCTTAACACCAGAGGCATTAGTTGAAGTCTTGAGAAGAGCACTGAATGATCCTAAGCAAGGTTTGAATGAATTAAACGCCTGTGACGAGGTTTTAAAACTTATTGCGCTTACTGCCGATGGTGATGCGCGACGCTCTTTAAACTTTCTTGAACAAGCAGCAGATTTAGCACTTGATAATGTTTTAACAGAAGATGTTGTTAAATCTATTCTAATTGATTCAACCTTAAGACGTTTTGATCAAAAGGGTGACGCCTTTTATGATCAAATCTCAGCCTTACATAAATCAGTCCGTGGTAGTGACCCAGATGCAGCACTTTACTGGTTGTGTCGAATGTTAGATGGGGGCTGTGACCCATTGTATATAGCCAGACGCGTGATTCGTATGGCTTCTGAGGATATTGGTAATGCCGATCCACGTGCCTTGAGTATTTGTTTGGATGCTTGGCAAACTTTTGAACGCCTTGGCAGTCCTGAAGGTGAGTTAGCCATTGCTCAAGCCGTGGTTTACTTAGCATCTGCTGCTAAGAGTAATGCAGTTTACACGGCTTATAAAATGGCTAGAAAGGATGCGGCCCAGTCTGGAAGCTTAGATGTACCTTTACATTTACGTAATGCTCCAACTAGTTTGATGAAGGATTTAGATTTCGGAAAAGACTATCGCTATGCGCATGATGAGGATGGTGCTTTTGCCGCTGGTGAGAATTATTTTCCTGATGGATTTGAGCCGGAAACCTATTATTTACCTGTGAAACGCGGTTTGGAAATTAAGATTAAAGAAAAACTTGATTATCTACGTGAGCAAAACCGTAAGACGAAGAACTCCTAGCGAGCATCACGTATAATTCACCTTTTAAATTAACCTACAGCTAAATAAATGAATCATTGGTTAGCCATAGCATGCGGAGGAGCGCTGGGAGCAGTCTTGCGTTATGCCGTGTCTAAAGCCGAATGGGTACAAAATTTAGGCTCTACTCATTTTCCTACTGGAACTTTGGTGGTCAATGTTGTGGGTAGTTTTTTATTAGGTTTGCTGATTATTCTGCTGGTACAAAAATACACAACAGTTGAGTGGCTGCGATTATTTTTATTCGTAGGTGTTCTGGGTGCATTTACCACTTTTTCTACTTTTTCAGTGGAGACAGTAAATTTATTTATGGCAGGTAAACAAGCTACGGCACTTTGGAATATGTTTTTAAATTTATTTGCTAGTGTTGCTGCCGCAGCTTTAGGTTTGTATTTAGGAAAAACTTTAGTTTAGAACCAATGTCATTGCGAGCGGTACGACTGCATGGATGCAGGAGGTAGAGTAAAGCATGGAGCTGTTACCGAGGCGCGGCAATCTCTAAAATCAGGAGATTGCTTCGTCGCTACTCTCCTCGCAATGACGTTAATGACTACATATTGGAATAAAAAATGTTAGACCCAAAAATATTACGTAATGAACTTGATTTTGTCGCTGAGCAATTGGCGCGTTTGAATTTTCCTTTTGAAAAAGAGCATTATTTAAAACTTGAAACAGAGAGAAAGTCTTTACAGATTCAAGTTGAAGATTTACGTAGTGCACGTAATGAACGTTCTAAAAATATTGGCAAGGCTAAAGCAGCCGGAGAAGATATCGCCCCATTGCTAGCTGAAGTTGATAATTTGGGTTCAAGTTTGAAAACCGCTGAGACTGCATTAGATAAAAATCAACTTAATATGCAAATCATGCTCGAGGGGATTCCAAATTTACCTCATGAGAGTGTGCCTGATGGTAAAGATGAAGATGAAAACCGCGTTGAGACTGAATGGGGAGAAGTCCCAACTTTTAGTTTTGAAGTTAAAGACCATGTTGACTTAGGTGAAGCTTTAAAACAGATGGACCTTGAAGTGGCGGCGAAAATTGCTGGTTCGCGTTTTGTGGTTTTATCGGGTGCGTTAGCAAGATTGCAAAGAGCGCTTGCTCAATTTATGTTGAATATACATACGGCTGAGCATGCTTATACTGAGACCTATGTTCCCTTTATTGTTAATAGCGATAGTTTACGTGGTACAGGTCAGCTACCAAAATTTGGAGAAGACTTGTTTAAACTAGAAGGTGATCACGGTTACCATTTAATCCCAACAGCTGAAGTTCCAGTGACCAATATCGTACGTGATGAAATTGTTGATGATGCATATATGCCACGTAAATGGGTAGCTCAAACGCCGTGTTTTCGTAGTGAGGCGGGTTCTTATGGTCGCGATACTCGTGGTCTTATTCGTCAACATCAGTTTGAGAAAATTGAACTAGTACAGGCAGTGCGCCCGCAAGACTCTTATGCCGCTTTAGAAGAGTTAACAGGCCATGCCGAAAAAATTCTACAACGTTTAGAATTACCGTATCGTAAAGTTACATTGTGTACTGGTGATTTAGGCTTTTCAGCAGCTAAAACTTATGACTTAGAAGTGTGGTTACCATCACAAGAAAAATATAGAGAAATTTCTTCTTGTAGTAACTTTGAAGATTTCCAAGCAAGACGTATGCAAGCAAGATGGCGTAACCCAGAAACCGGTAAACCTGAGTTATTGCATACAGTAAATGGCTCAGGCTTGGCGGTGGGACGTACGCTAGTTGCTGTGATGGAAAACTACCAACAAGCTGACGGCTCTATTCGTATACCTGAAGTTTTACAAGCTTATATGGGTGGTTTGGAAGTTATTAGCTAGGTATTTAGAAGGTAGTGGCAGCTCCCCGTGGCTGCCTGAATCAAGTAAATGGCAGCCACAGGGAGCTGCCACTACATTAATCTTGGTCGTCTTCGCCTTTTTCCTCTACCTCACTTTTACGTTCCTTAAATAGTTCCGGAACAACAGTTTCTTTTCCAGATGAATCAGAACGAACATGGATGTCACGTTGCGGGAATGGGATTTCTATATTATTTTCTCTGAATTTTTTATCAATTTCAAAGTTAATATCACTAATAATGTCAAAACGTCTGTTAATATTTTTGACTAAAGCCACCACAGCGAAATCTAAAGAGCTATCTCCAAATTTTACAAAGCGTACGGCTGGTTGTTGTAAATTAGGTCTTGCAACAATGTCTGGGTGAGCATGTGCTACTTCAAGTAACAATTGCTTCACAATTTCGGTGTCACTGCCGTAGGCTACACCCACTGGTATTCTTACTACACCAAAAGAATCATGTAAAACCCAATTTGTAACTTGTCCAGAAATTAATTCTGAATTAGGAACAATTACATTGCTGCGTTGCATGGTTTCAATTTCTGTTGAGCGAATGCTAATGCGTTTTACGGTACCTTCAACATTGCCTACACTAATATAATCACCAGCATGTATTGGGCGTTCAAATAATAGAATAAGACCAGAAATAAAGTTATTAACAATATTCTGTAAACCAAAACCAATACCAAC
>CAJQOG010000121.1 GCA_905479875.1 uncultured Gammaproteobacteria bacterium | reverse complement strand
ACAAATTCAACACTTGGTTTTGCTAAGTCTGCAATGCTTGAAGCTTGAGACTCCAATAAAGAAGTAAAACCAGCAATGTCTAAACCATTCGCTTTTTGTTTGCCTAATAAACCTAAAAGCATTGGGCTTACTACTCCAAGTAGTGAACCTACTGAGAAATGTTTAAGGCCTGAAACTCCAGCAATATTTTGCATAATACTATCGGCATTTGAACCAAATAGTTCACGACTTTTATCTAAGCCTTGGCTTAGATAATTAACCGTTTGATTACCACCAGCTAGATGTTGAGGTAATTTATCTAATTTACTTCCATCACCAAATGATTTAAAAATGTCTTCACCTTGCCCACTTGAGAACTTCTCTTGGATACAGCCTAGTAATTCACCTGCACTGGCTAAAATACCTTTTTCTACTACATCAACATTTTCGCCATGCAGTGCTGCGGTTTTTTCTAGTAGGGGGCCTGATGCTTGTTCTTTTAGTAAGCTAACTAAATCAATAGTCATGGAGATTGCCTTTGATATTTTATTTTTTATTTGTAATTAGAATTTAGTGCCGAATAATAACAGAGTGTTGAAATCAGCTTTTGCTACATTTTGAGCTAATTTAACTAAAAAAATACTATATTCTTTAAAAATGCCCGTCTTACTATGTTGCAAAGCAACACAAAAAGCGCAGAATTGGTATAGATGGCTTTTGCTCATTAAGTCAGAGAAGTTTCTAACGCTTCTAGTAAATCCCCTAACCTATTGATTGTTATATATAAACTGTTCATTTGTCAAGTGGCTGACAATGTCTGAATTGTAGACATAAGTCGCGTTTTGCTTGTTATATAAAACAAACGTTTTAAACTAGTGAACACAAATTCTTTTTCAAGCAATCTGAAGACAAGAGCACACAGACAGATAGAGACTATCACTCGGTTTCAAACAAACCATGTGTTTTACTTCTGTGAGAATGGCGAACAGCCTGTTCTAACCGCTTATGTTGAGTAATTGTTTACACCTTTAAATGATAGGAAAATAATTAATGTCTACATATACTTCTGCAATTGATGCAGTAAAAGCACTTAAAGCAAAGCACGGATCTAATTGGAATGCCATCAACCCTGAGAGCGCTGCTCGCATGGTGGTGCAAAATCGTTTCAAAACGGGTCTAGATATCGCTAAATATACAGCCGCAATTATGCGTAAAGATATGGCTGAATATGATGCTGATCATTCAAGCTACACACAGTCATTAGGTTGTTGGCATGGTTTTGTTGCTCAGCAAAAAATGATTGCAGTTAAGAAGCATCACGGTACCACTAAAAAACGTTATCTCTACCTTTCAGGTTGGATGGTAGCAGCTCTGCGTTCTGAGTTTGGTCCTTTACCTGATCAATCTATGCATGAGAAAACCTCAGTTCCCGCTTTAATTGAAGAGTTATACACTTTCTTGCGTCAAGCAGATGCTACTGAATTAAATGATTTATTCCGTGAACTGGAAGCTATTACGGCTGCTGGTGGTGATACCTCAGGTGTGCAAAGTCGAATTGATAATTTTGAAACTCATGTAGTGCCAATTATTGCTGATATTGATGCTGGTTTTGGTAACGAAGAAGCAACTTATCTTTTAACAAAGAAAATGATTGAAGCGGGTGCTTGTGCAATTCAAATTGAAAACCAAGTATCAGACGCTAAACAATGTGGTCACCAAGCCGGGAAGGTAACAGTACCGCATGAAGATTTCTTAGCAAAAATTAATGCAGTTCGTTATGCATTTTTAGAGCTTGGTGTTGATGAAGGTGTTATTGTTGCACGTACTGATTCTGAAGGTGCAAGCTTGACTCAAAAAGTACCTGTGTCACATGAGAAGGGTGATTTAGCTTCTCAATACATTGCTTTCTTAGAAACAGAAGAAGTATCTATTGACCAAGTGAGTGATGACACTGTTTTAATTAAGCGTGATGGTAAATTACATCAACCTAAACGTTTACCAAATGGTTTATATGCGTTCCGTGAAGAAACTAATATTGATCGTGTTGTTCTTGATTGTGTAACTAGTTTACAAAACGGTGCTGATCTGTTGTGGATTGAGACACCAACTCCACATGTAGGGCAAATTGCTGCGATGGTTGATCGTGTTAAAGAGCAAGTTCCAAATGCTAAATTGGTTTATAACAACTCGCCATCATTTAACTGGACTTTAAATTTCCGTCAACAAGCGTTTGATCTAATGACAGAAGCGGGTGAAGATGTATCTGAGTATGATCGTGCTGACCTAATGAATGCTAAGTACGATGGTACTGGTTTATCAGACAAAGCAGATGACATGATTCAGTCATTCCAAAAAGATGCTGCACGTGATGCAGGTGTTTTCCATCATTTGATTACACTTCCAACTTATCACACCACAGCTTTACACATGAATGACCTTGCAGAAGGTTATTTTGGTGACTTAGGAATGTTGGCATATGTTAAAGGTGTTCAACGCCAAGAGATTCGTAAAGGCGTTGCCTGTGTTAAGCATCAGGCAATGGCTGGTTCAAATCTTGGTGATGATCACAAAGAATTCTTTGCTGGCGAACAAGCATTGAAAGCGGGTGGTGGTAAAAACACAATGAATCAGTTCTGATATTGATTCATTAAAAGCAATCAATTGCTGAGTCCTTTGAAGCTTGTGTTGAACTTGATTCAGTATGACAATCTTAAAGCCTACATCATTGATGTGGGCTTTTTTTATGCAAGCGGGTTTGTCTATACTAGTACTGACTATTTCGTATCTTAATACATTAGTGTAGTATTGCTTCTTTTTACATATCAATGTTTCATTGTTAAATTTTAATATTAGCTAATCAGGAGAGATAGATGAACACGGCCACAAATGGTAATAAGAAAGGTTTTTTAGCCTGGATTGAACGTACTGGTAATGCCCTGCCTGATCCAGTCTTCTTATTTGTTTATCTGATTCTTGGTTTGGTAGTTCTTTCAGTTATATCTGCTCTCTTGGGTTTGTCAGAAATACTGAGCCCTGAAATTCTTTCTGGAATGCCTGAAGCACAAAAAGGGCGTTTTGGTATTTCAGAAGATGGATTAGTAAAAGTAAAAAGTCTATTGTCTGGAGAAAACTTACAAAAATTGTTTGTGCAAATGCCAGAAACTTTTGCTCACTTTCATCCCTTAGGTCTGGTATTAACAGTTATGCTTGGTGCTGGTGTTGCCGAGCGTTCAGGTTTATTTGGTACAGCTATGCGAGCAGCATTAGGTGATGCTCCTAAATATCTTTTAACTCCGTTAATTGCAATTATTGCCATGATGGGTAATTTAGCAGCAGACGCGGCTTATGTTGTATTAATTCCTTTGGCTGGCATTGTCTTTAATGCGGCTGGTCGTCATCCAATTGCTGGTATTGCCGCTGCGTTTGCCGGTGTGTCTGGTGGCTTTTCTGCAAATTTAGTGATGGGGCAGTTAGATGCATTATTGTTAGGTATAACTGGCGAAGCAGCAGAAATTCTTATGTCCGATTACCCTGTGAATATCGCTGGAAACTGGTATTTTATTGTTGCCATGATGTTTATTTATGTGCCAATTATTTGGTATGTTACCGATAAAGTTATTGAGCCTAAACTTGGAGAGTGGGACCCAAGTATGGCTGAAGAATACGCTGATCAGGCTGGTTCGGGACAGGCAAGTATAAAACGCGAAATAAGCCCCGATGAAAGTAAAGGCTTAAAGCATGCTGGCTTTGCTATTTTAATTGTAATTGCTGCTTGGGCTGCCATGCTGTTTGCTCCAGGCACACCCTTAGTGAATGAGGCGGCATGTACTGATGTAATGATTGCCGATGGTTTTTGTACAGCACAAGCCCGACTTACGCCGTTTTATACTTCTCTAGTGGCCGCATTTTTTGTATTGTTTGTTTTCTGTGGCTGGGTTTATGGTAAAGCAGTAGGCAGTATTAAGGATCATCGTGACTTAGTAGGTATGATGACTGAGGCCATGAAAGACATGGCTTACTACTTAGTGCTTTCATTTGTGGCTGCACACTTTGTTGCCATGTTTAATTGGTCAAATTTAGGATTGATTTTTGCAATTAAAGGAGCATCTGCTATTGAAGCATCAAACTTACCTGTGTTTGCGGTACTAGGAGTTATGGTTCTGTTCAGTGGTTTACTGAACTTGTTTGTCGGTTCAGCCAGCGCCAAGTGGGCATTTTTAGCTCCAGTAATTGTACCTATGTTAATGCTTTCTGGTATCAGTCCTGAAATGGCAACCGCGGCATACAGAGTAGGTGATGGAGCAACCAATATCATTACGCCACTTATGGTTTACTTCCCATTAATTCTGATTTTTGCACAACGCTGGAAAAAAGATTACGGCTTAGGTAGTTTGACTGCAATTATGATTCCGTATTCAGTGTGGATGTTAATAAGTGGTTTATTGCTAACGATGTTATGGGCCGGACTTGGTTTGCCCTTAGGTGGTGGAGCTACGGTAGAATTTGCAATGCCTGTTGTGCAGTAGTAATTATTTATCATGCTGTACTCTGCATCTAGTACTGGGGCTGCTTGATTGATTTACATGGCATGAATTGTTCCTCTAACTCTTATGCATTTCCCACACCCTTGGCGGTGAGTGTAGGAAGTGCATAAAACGAGGAGCCGTTTTTTGTCTATAGGATAAATGAATTGGCTGATTTTCAGACTAATCCTACAAAAAATGAATCCATAGTCCGACAGATTCTTATCGAATTTCTAAATACAATAAGTCATTGATAATTTAAGGACAAGAATATGGATATTCTTAACAAAAAAATAATACTTGCAGTGCTATTGCTCGTAACTGCTAGCTTAGATGCCAAAATTGCTTTAGACATCACATGGAAAGAAAAAAACCATCACATTATTCAAAGCTCTGTCTGTGCTGATTACAAAGAAGCGCCACGCCAGTATCGGTTTTGTCGTATTGAAGCGAAGAGTCTGTTCAAAAAACGTTGTGAAGATTCTAGAGCACTATTAGAAAAATCTAAGAAAACACAGCGTTATTCTAAATCCTCACCCAAAGCGAAATACTGCTATGCCGCTAGAACTTTTATGGTTTTTGGTAAGTATAAAGTTAAATCTATTGATTCCGTAAAGGATTAAGTCTGAATAATGGTGATTAAAAGCGATTATATTTATAGAGTTATCGATAGTTTACAAACTAACTTTATATTATGGTTTTTATTTAGTTAGAATGGAAGCAGGTGATTTCACATATTCACAGATAAAAAGGACATAGAGATGCAATCAGAAAAACGCAAGGGTTTAGTGCCAATTCCGAGAAGTTTGGAAGAGTGGCTTAACTTGGATCAAAAAGCAATGCTCTCTACAATTGAAAGTTATGGCTGGGAACTTAAGTTCATTCGTCGAACTGGTCAGGAAGAATCGACTGTCATTGTGGTCAACCCTCAAGGAAATCAAGTCGGTGTATTAGAAAGAGACGGACAATTGAACTTAGAGTCAGGTGTAACATTGCGTTAGGCTCTTAGTATTTCTGTTTTATATATTTAACTGACTCTCGAATCAGTTTTTTTAAGATTTTTTTATCAATGTCTTCGAGATTTTTGATGTAGAGACATGATTTTCCAGTTTTATATTTTCCTAGCTTTTCCATCAAATTTTCATAAGCTGAAAACCCTGACATGATGTATAAGGTCAGGGCGGTTTTTCGTGGTGAAAAACCTACTTGCATCCAATCGCCTTGGGTGCCTGAAGCGTAGACATAATGGTATGCCCCAAAACCAACAATAGAATTGCCCCACATTTTAGGTTCTTCATTTGTAATGGCACCCATCATGTCACAAATTTCAAAAGCATCATTTCGTCGTTGTTCATTTTCAACGCTGTTTAAAAATTGTTTAACACTGGCATCGTTGAGCTTGGTTTTAGCTTCGTAGGCCATAGACTTAGATCTATTTTGTCTTTGTTAGTGAGGCTATAAAGCGTTTTTTATTATGTCTGTACAAATTGTAAGTCATAGCATCTTGTGCTGGATTTCCGTTACTAATTAATTCAATAGTCCATACGTTAGTGCTGGCTTCTGGAAGTAATTTTTTCGTGAAGTCATCCGCAGGGAAATGCATATGTATACTTTTTACACCTTGCGTAACTGTAATTTCACCACCATCAGCTGTTCCGCCATAATTACTAACTTCGTCAGCACTACCATCATCATGTAAGTGTTGATGTTTGAGTTGTAACTTTCCATTATCTAATTTTGTAAATATCCACGTACGTGATTTATTATCCCCAACATGAAAAGGAACGTGGATTTGTGTATCAGTACAGTTAATAAAATTAGCCACTAATTCTTTACATAAAAACTATCCTCCGGTGTGGAGGGATATGAAGACTGTCCTGTGAAAATATGGGTACATTGCTCAGTTAAAGCGTTCCAAAATGATTCTTCAAGACTTGCTTCTTTAACTTGCTCAACGGCGACATTGTTGTTTGGTTTTACCAACTCTTGTTTGGGTGCGGTAGACTTCTGACAAGCCGATAGAAGTAAGGTAAGTGTAAGTAGTGCTGTCAATTTGTTCATTTTTGCTCCGAATTAGTTTTTTTATCATTTTATGCTGATTGTCATCAAGGTGACACTATTTTGTTACAATATATCTTATTGGACTAAGTAGTTCTAAGAATAACAAATAATAGTCTTTTAAGGAGACATGATGCCACAACACATCCAGATTCCAGTGCATGGTGAAAAAATCACGCTTAATGCAGATTACAGTTTAAATGTACCTAATAAGCCTATTATTCCTTTTATTGAAGGTGACGGAATTGGTATAGATGTAACCCCCGCAATGCAAAAGGTAGTAGATGCTGCAGTTCAAAAAGCCTATGGTGGAAAGCGCAAAATTGAGTGGATGCAAGTTTACGCAGGTTCAGCTGCGGTTGAGGTGTATGGAGCCGGAACATGGTTACCACAAGAAACTTTAGATGCACTTAAAGAATATGTGGTGTCAATCAAAGGACCACTGGCAACTCCAATTGGTGGAGGAATGCGTTCTTTGAATGTAGCGATTCGTCAAAATTTGGATTTATATTCTTGTGTTCGCCCTGTACGCTATTTCGAGGGCATATCAAGTCCAATGAAAGATTGCAGTCAAGTTGATATGGTTATTTTTCGTGAAAATACTGAAGATATTTATGCTGGAATTGAATGGGCTGCTGGTTCAGATGATGTTAAAAAAGTGATTAAATTTTTGCAAGAAGAGATGGGTGTTAATCGAATTCGATTTCCGGAAACTTCTGGTATTGGGGTTAAGCCTGTTTCGCAAGAAGGTACAGCACGTTTAGTGAAAATGGCTATTCAGTATGCCATTGAAAATGATAGGACTTCGGTGACATTAGTGCACAAAGGTAACATCATGAAGTTCACTGAAGGTGGCTTTCGTAATTGGGGTTATCAAGTTGCAATGAAAGACTTTGGTGCCGAAGAGATTGACGGTGGCCCATGGTGCGTATTGACTAATCCAAAAACTGGTAATGAAATTGTTATAAAAGATTTGATTGCTGATAATTTTTTACAACAAATTCTATTACGCCCTGAAGAATATGATGTGATTGCAACGCTTAATTTAAATGGCGATTACATTTCTGATGCGCTTGCTGCACAAGTTGGTGGCATTGGTATCTCACCAGGCGGGAATATTGGTCAAGGCGTGGCTGTTTTTGAGGCAACACATGGCACAGCCCCAGGATTTGCTGGTCAAGATAAGGTTAACCCTGGATCATTAATTCTTTCTGCCGATATGATGCTTAGACACCTTGGCTGGACGGAAGCAGCTGAACTCGTTTTGAGTGGCGTTGCTGGCGCAATTAGTAATCTTGAGGTAACATTTGATTTAGCTCGCGAACCGGCCTCTAAACGTACTAAACGTGAAGCAGCAGATCGTAAGGCTGGTGCGCCCGAAACGGTGAATCGTGAAGGTGTAACTCTAGTTGGAACGGATGGTTTTGCTAGTGCCGTAATTGATAAAATGACATAGTGCGTAAATTATAAGAAACAATTAAATAGAATTAGAAAATTAACAACATTAAAATAGAACAGGGTGGGTCTATGTCACAAGCAATTTCAGTGTGTATTGCTGATGATCACGATATTATTCGTGCCGCATTACAATTAGTTTTAGGTGAAACCGAAGATATTGTAGTTGTGCATGAGGCCTTAACAGGTATTCAAGCATTAGATTTCTGTCGCGAACAAAATCCAGATGTTTTAATTTTAGATAATCATATGCCAGAGATGAATGGTTTGTCAGCGGCTGAAAGAATTTTACGACAAAGTGAAACTAAAATTATTTTCTTAACCAGTCAAGAAAAAGGCCCTTTACCTAAACTGGTTTTAGAGATGGGAGTTTTAGGATATTTAAGTAAAACGACTGCCGTAGCTGAGATTGCTGAAGCGGTCAGAACGGTTGCACGTGGTGAAAAGTACCTGTCTAAAACTATCTCAGAATTACTGGCCAAGCAATACATTGGTGACATAAAGGATGAACGTTTTGATGATCTTTCACGTAGGGAGCTTGAGGTTTTACAATTAATGGCTCGCGGAAAACGTAATGTAGAAATTGCAGATCTACTACATGTGAGTCCAAAAACGGTCAGCACCTATTGCACAAGAATGCGTGACAAAGTTGATGCTAGTAATAATGCTGAACTTATTAAAATGGCGATTGCACACCATGTGGTAACGCAAAGTTAATTAATGCTATACCTTGCCGTTGTTTTAAGTACGGCAAGTTTTTAGGTAAGTGAAAAGCATGAGCTCAAAATTTAATTTAAATTGTGTTGATTGCCCGCGCCTCGCAAATTTTTTGTCTGAACTACGAAAACAGTACCCGAAATACCATAATCTTCCTGTTGCTCCTTTTGGCGACGCTAAAGCTAGTTTTCTAATTGTTGGCTTAGCGCCAGGTTTACATGGTGCAAATGCAACAGGTAGACCCTTCACTGGAGATTATGCCGGCGAACTTCTATATGCTACTTTGCATAAGTATGGCTTCTCTAATCAGCCAATGCAAATCGAACGCGGCCGTACAGATGCTAACGACAAACTTAAACTTTTAAATTGTCGTATTAGTAATGCGGTTAAGTGTTTGCCACCACAGAATAAGGTTACCACGTTTGAAATAAACACCTGCAATCACTATCTTGCAAAAGAACTTAAAGATATGCCAAAAAATTCTATTGTGCTTGCTTTGGGTGGCGTGGCGCATAAAGCGATTTTAAAAGCAATGGACTACACGCAATCGGCTTTTAAGTTTTCTCATAATGCACGCTATGAATTAAGTCATAATTTAGTGATGTATAACAGTTATCATTGCAGCCGTTATAACACTAATACTAAGCGCTTAACTCCTGTAATGTTCGAAAACGTGTTTGCAGATATAAAGTCTGAATTAGATGCCTGAGATGAATGATTTTGATCCCTCAGCTCAGTTAGGAGAAATGACTAGCAGGCCAGGTGTGTATCGCATGCTTGATGCTGATGCTGAAATTATATATATCGGTAAAGCAAAAAATCTAAAAAAACGTGTTAGTAGTTATTTTTCGGGTAGCCCAAAAACTAAAAAAACTATGCGTATGTTATCGCTAGTTAAAAATTTAGAAGTTACGGTAACCAATACTGAAACTGAAGCCTTACTACTTGAATCTAATTTAATTAAAAGGCACCAGCCACGTTATAACGTGTTATTGCGTGATGATAAAAGCTTTCCATATATTCATGTGTCTACAGACCAAGAATTTCCAAGAGTAAAATTTTATCGTGGTGCACGGAGTAAAAAAGGCGAATTTTTCGGACCTTTTCCCAGTGGCATGGCAGTTCGCGAAACTTTAGATCAATTGCAAAAACTCTTTCGCTTACGTAAATGCAAAGACAGTGAATTCTCCAACCGCAGTCGCCCCTGTCTGCAATATCAAATTAAACGTTGTAGTGCTCCTTGTGTAGGGAAAATTAGTGCTACCGACTATCAAGAAGATATTGGGCATGCTATACAATTTCTTAAAGGTAAGAGTTTGAGCATAGTTGAAACGCTGCAAGCTAAAATGGGTAATGCTGCATCGAAAATGCAATATGAAGAGGCGGCTTACTATCGAGATCAAATTGCTAATTTAAAGAAAATTCAAGCTCAACAATTAATGTCAGGCTTTGATAAAGACTTAGATTGTATTGCTTCGCACACATTAAATGGAGTGACTGGTGTAACTATCATGTTCATTCGTCAAGGTAGGAATTTAGGTAGTCGTAGTTATTTTCCACGTTATGCCAAAGATACTGAATTTACTGAAATTTTAGATGCATTTTTAACTCAATACTATTTACATCATTATCCTCCTCATGAAATTCTTTTAGATCAAATTTTAAGTGAAAAGGAATTACTTGAAGATGTACTGAGTGTGCAAGCCAAACATAAAGTACAAATTAAATCAGATATACGAGGTAAACGTAAGCAACTTATGCAGATGACTCGGATGAATGCCGAACATGCGGTTATGCAACACGTTAATAAACAACAACAGCTGGATACACGATTCGAAAAGGTTAAAGAGGTTTTAGATTTAGCTGAGGTGCCACAGCTTATTTGTTGCTTTGACATCAGTCATACCATGGGCGAGGCGACAACAGCATCTTGTGTGGTTTTTGATTCTAAGGGTGCTAAGAAATCTGCCTATCGACGTTTTAATATTCGTGCCGTTACAGAGGGTGATGATTATTTGGCTTTGCAAGAGGCCGTGACGCGCTATTTGCAAAGAGTTTATCAGGACCAGCAGGCCGATAAAAAACCTGCTGCACGTTATCCTGATTTAATGCTTATTGATGGTGGAGTAGGTCAAGTTAATTCTGTTCTAAAAGCAATTGATAATTTAGGAGAACTTGAATTACCTCCATTTCTTGTTGCAGGCGTTTCAAAAGGAGAAGCTCGTGTAGCTGGTGCGGAAAAAATTGTTATGCCGCATTTACAAAAGGAATTGATACTTGGTGCAGAGTCTTTAGCTTTACAGCTTATTCAGCAAGTCAGAGATGAGGCACATAGATTTGCACTAGCGGGTCATAGAAAACGTCGTGGTAAGTCCAGAACTCGGTCTATGCTAGAAGAGGTGGAAGGTTTAGGTGCTAAACGACGATCAATGTTACTGAAACACTTTGGCGGTTTACAAGAGGTCACGGGAGCAAGCATTGATGAACTGGCTAAAGTACAAGGGATTAGCAAGGTTATTGCTGAACGTATTTATAAACATTTGCATGAGAAATAGACAGATTATGAAATGTTCGCACACAATTTGTCTAGTCGCTATAATCACTACATGAAATCACAACTACCAAACATTTTGACCTGGATACGTATTGTTCTAATCCCTATATTTGTAATCATCTTTTTTTCTGACTTAGAGTATGCACGTCCGATCTCCGGTGTGATTTTTGCTATCGCAGGCTTTACCGATTGGTTAGATGGAACCTTGGCTAGACGTTGGGGCCAAACCTCGAATTTTGGAGCCTTCTTAGATCCTGTTGCTGATAAACTTATGGTTTCTACGGCTTTGATTTTATTGATAAGTTATGATCAAGATATCTTATTGGTTTTAGCGGCAATTATCATTATTGGTAGAGAAATTGCTGTATCGGCTTTGCGAGAATGGATGGCAGGTTTAGGTTTAAGAAATGCGGTGAAAGTGCATGCTATTGGAAAATTGAAAACCATTTTTCAAATGGGCTCACTCTTCGCTTTGCTCTATCAATTTCCTTTACTTAAATTACCAACTTATCAAATAGGTTATTACAGCTTAATTTTTGCTGCTTTGCTAACCTTGATTTCTATGAGCTTATATTTGTATTCAGCGTTTACAGCAATAAAGGCCGCTGAATAAACTCAAACAGTGATTAAAGCCTTAATTATGCTTATTTCTGGAGCGTTAATTTACAAATTGGATTAAGGCTGTAAAAGGGAAATCGTAGCTGAGTATTGTAGGGGTTGATCTGCCCCTACAATCAATTTCTTTACCCAAATGCCTGTATACCTGTTTGAGCTCTTCCTAAAATTAAAGCATGCACATCATGCGTGCCTTCATAAGTATTTACGGCTTCTAGATTCATTACGTGACGAATTACGTGGTATTCATCTGAAACCCCATTACCGCCGTGCATGTCCCTAGCATTACGTGCAATATCTAAAGCCTTGCCACAACTATTGCGTTTAATTAGTGAGATAGCGGTTGGGTTTAATTTACCTGCATCAATCATACGACCTGCTTGTAAGCTGCTGTGTAAGCCTAAAGTGATTTCAGTTTGCATGTCAGCCAGTTTTTTCTGAATTAACTGTGTTGCGGCAAGAGGGCGATTAAATTGCTTACGTTCTAAAGTGTAGTTCAAAGCGGCATGCCAACAAAATTCAGCCGCACCTAATGCGCCCCAAGAAATTCCATAACGAGCACTGTTTAGACAGCTGAAGGGTCCTTTTAAACCTTCAACGTGAGGGAGTAGATGCTCATCTGAAACTTCAACACCATCCATAACGATTTCACCAGTAATAGATGCACGTAAGGAAAACTTGCCTTCAATTTTCGGAGCACTTAATCCCTTCATGCCTTTTTCTAAAACAAAACCACGAATTTTCTCGTCATCACATTTTGCCCAAACTACAAACACATCGGAAATGGGTGAGTTGGTAATCCACATTTTTGAGCCTTGTAAACGATAGCCATCGTCAATTTTTTTAGCTCGTGTTTTCATCCCTGCTGGATCAGAACCCGCATCAGGTTCTGTTAATCCAAAACACCCAACCCATTCGCCAGAGGCTAGTTTGGGAAGGTATTTCTGTTTTTGTTCTTCTGTTCCAAATTTATAGATTGGATGCATAACTAGAGAAGACTGCACACTCATTGCTGATCTATATCCAGAATCAACACGCTCGACTTCACGGGCTATTAATCCATACGAGACATAATTTAAACCTGCACAGTCATAACCTTCAATAGTTGCACCCAGCAGTCCTAACTCGCCCATTTCACTCATTATCTCGCGATCAAAGGTTTCATTGCGATTAGCCATTAAGACTCTAGGCATTAGTTTTTCTTGGCAATAATTTCGTGCACTGTCCATAACGATGCGTTCGTCTTCGCTTAAGTTTTCTTCAAGTAATAAAGGATCTTGCCAGTTGAAATTAGGTAATGAGGACATGCTCGGTCTCTATGGTGGTCGATTAAAAAATGTATTATAACCAATTTGAGCATTTAGTTTTATCTGAAACTACGTTGTAATTTAGTATCAGAATAAAAAAGGGCCTGCATCTGCAAGCCCTCTTTGATTTTTTTATTAGCCTTTCAATGCCAATCTATGTGCATGTAACAGAGGCTCTGTGTAACCGCTGGGTTGTTCTTTGCCCTTAAAGATTAAATCACAAGAGGCTTGGAAGGCGATACCATCAAAAGTTGGTGCCATATTTTTATATAAAGGGTCGCCAGCATTTTGCGTATCAACAATTGCAGCCATGCGTTTTAAGGTTTGCATTACTTGATCTTCTGATACTACGCCATGTTCTAACCAGTTGGCGATATGTTGACTAGATATTCTTAAAGTCGCACGATCTTCCATAAGCCCAATATTTTTGATATTAGGAACTTTAGAGCAGCCCACACCTTGATCAATCCAACGCACAACGTAGCCCAAAATACCTTGAGCATTATTGTCTAAGTCATATTGAATTTCTTCTGCTGTAAGTGTGGATACATCTGCTTGTAATGGAATAGTCAAAATATCATCAATACTGGCGTGTTGGCGAGTTGCTATTTCTTTTTGAAGCTCAAGCACATTGACTTGATGATAATGGGTGCTGTGTAAGGTTGCACCGTTGGGCGAAGGAACCCAAGCGGTATTAGCACCTGATTTTGGATGAGCAATTTTTTGTTCTAACATCGCTGCCATTTCATCGGGCATGGCCCACATGCCTTTACCAATTTGAGCTTTACCTGCTAAACCACATTGTAAGCCCACATCAACATTCCAGTTTTCGTAAGCGCCAATCCAGGCTTGTTCTTTCATTTTTGTTTTAGGGACAAAAGCACCGGCCAGCATGCTGGTATGAATTTCATCGCCAGTACGATCTAAGAAGCCTGTATTAATAAATACCACGCGATCTTGGGCTACGCGAATACATTCTTTTAGATTAAGAGTGGTTCTACGTTCTTCATCCATGATGCCTACTTTAATTGTATTGCGTTTTAAGTTAAGTGCATCTTCCACGGCTGCAAATAAATCAACAGTCAGCTGAACTTCATCAGGGCCATGCATTTTAGGTTTTACTATATTGATTGAGCCCGCACGCGAGTTACTTTTTGTTTCTGGGTCAGATTTGTCACTGGTTAAATCATGTATCGCCGCTAGTGAAGTGATCATGGCATCCATAATGCCTTCAGGCACTTCATTGCCATCCTTATCGAGTATCGCTGGGTTTGTCATTAAGTGTCCAACATTACGTACGAATAAAAGACTACGGCCAGCTAAGCGAAGTTCTGAGCCATCTGCTGCTGTGTAGTAACGGTCAGGATGTAAGGTGCGTGTGATCGTTTTGCCACCTTTATGTAAGTCAGCAGTTAAATCACCTTTCATTAAGCCTAACCAATTGGAATAAACTTCGACTTTATCTTCAGCATCCACTGCAGCAACCGAATCTTCGCAATCCATAATTGTGGTTATGGCTGCTTCAACCAGTAAATCTTTTACATGTGCCGCATCTGTTTTACCGATTGGGTGATTTGCATCGATTTGAATTTCGATGTGTAGGCCATTATTAATTAAGAGGATTGCTGTTGGGTTCTCTTTGCTACCTTGATAGCCAAGGAATTGTGCATTGTTAGCAAGTTCATCAACAACATCATCTTTAATCTCAACTTTTAAAGTATCGTTTTCAACAAAATAACGTAGAGCATTACTATGACTTGTTGAAGCGAGTGGGGCAGCGGTATCTAGATGATCTCTTGCAAAAGCAATGACCTTTGCTCCACGAACTGGATTGTATGCACCGGCACGCTCAGCGCCACCGTCTTGAGAGATTGCATCCGTACCATAAAGCGCATCATACAAACTACCCCAGCGCGCATTAGCAGCGTTAAGAGCAAAGCGTGCATTTTTGACTGGGACTACCAGTTGAGGGCCAGCTTGATGTGAAATTTCTGTATCAACGTTTTCAGTAGTCACTTTAAAATCTGGACCCTCCTTTAGCAAGTATCCAATTTCAGTAAGAAACGCTTTGTAAGCTACAGCATCATGTGCTCGGCCATTTCTTTCTGTATGCCAGACATCTATTTTGCGTTGAAGATCGTCACGAACTGCAAGCAATTGCTTGTTGCGAGGTGAGAATTCATGAATTATATTTTCGAATTTTACCCAAAAGTCATCAACCGCTATTCCAGTGCCAGGCAATATTTGTTGATTGATTAAATTTGATAATGACTCTGCAACTTTTAAGTTGCCAATAGAAAGATGATTACTCATGTGCTTACCTTAATTCGATTGGGAATTTTAAACGTTTGTTTAAATATATTATAAAGCAAAAGCAATCTTGTGCAGCGCACAATAATTAGACATAAGCCACAAATTTGGTGTGAAACTGCCTTGAAAATAGACAATTTGAAGCTCTAATGTAAATTCAGTAACAGGCATGCAAATCAGTTCTTAAGATGTGATAATTAACTACTAGTTTATTGCTATTTTTTTGGACCTTTATGAACACACTACAAATTAAAACAACTTTCATATTAATGTTATTCAGTCTATTGGCTTGTGCAACTCCTTTGCTGCCCACAGCCGAAGAAAGTTCTCCTGTATTAGACATGAAGCTTAAGAATGAAGTTCAAGAAATCATGCAGCATACAAAAATTAGAAATGCCTTTACAAAAATTGAAGCAATGGAAGATAGTAATATTCTTCGCTTAATAGAGCTTACAGAGATTCCAGCTCCGCCTTTTATGGAGGAAGTTCGTGCTGCTGAATTTGTAAGGCTGATTAAAGCAGCTGGTTTGAGTAATGTGCTAATTGATGAGACAGGTAATGTTATTGCTAAACGATCAGGAACAAAGAGTACAAAAACGGTAGCTTTAGTTGCTCATCTAGATACGGTTTTTCCTAAAGAAATGGAGATTAAAGTTATTCGTGAAGGTAAAAAATTAACCGCACCAGGTGTGGGTGATAATACGCAAGCTTTAATTGCGATGCTAACCATGATAGAAGTTATGCAAGAATTTAATATTCAAACGGAAAACGATATTCTTTTTATCGGCTCAGTTGGGGAAGAGGGTTTAGGCGATCTACGTGGTGTTCGCCATTTGTTTAGTGACAAGGGCATAAAGATTGATAGCTTCATCGCAATGGATGGTGGCGCGTCTGAACGGTTAATTGTTGATGCAGTTGGTTCGAATCGTTATAAAGTTACTTTCAATGGTCCTGGCGGTCATTCCTATGGTGCATACGGTCGAGCGCATCCACATCAAGCACTTGCTGAAGCGATTATTAAATTTACTGAAGATGCAAAATCAATAACAGAGTTAGAGGGTTTAAAGGCAACTTTTTCGGTTGGTAGAATTGGAGGAGGGACTTCAATTAACTCGATTCCGTTTAGTAGTTGGATGGAAGTTGATATGCGTTCACAAGACCCTGAAAAATTAGCTAAACTCGATAAAACATTTCAAGCGGCTATGCAATACGCTTTAGAAAAAGAAAATGCACGTAAAACATTAGATGAATCTTTAACGGTTGATATTAAACCGGTTGGCAAACGACCTGCTGGTAATGGCGATAGAAGTTCTTCTTTAGTACAAAACGCTATTACTGTAATGCAAGCAATGGGTATTGAACCTCAATTAAAAGCCTCATCAACGGATTCCAATGTTCCTATTTCACTGGGTATTCCATCGGTCACAATAAGTCGTGGCGGTACAAGCAAAGACGCTCATTCTCCTGATGAATCTTGGGAAAGTATTAATCCGCATAT
>CAJQOG010000120.1 GCA_905479875.1 uncultured Gammaproteobacteria bacterium | reverse complement strand
ATAAAAGATGAGAAATTTCTTTGCGCCCCAAACTTTTTCTAAAATCTGCCCAAACATCCAAAGACCAAACATATTGAATAGTAAATGATTAATACTTCCATGCATAAATATGTGACTGAGATATTGCCACACACGATTATTTGGATTATCTGAAAAGTACAGCTTCATCAGGTTTGGCTCGCCAAACACACCGCTTTCACTGACAAAGAAAATGATAGCGGTTATAGCCACTATGCTGTTGGTAAGTGTTAGATAAGAATTCTTTTTAAAAGATGTTGGTCCATCGTGGTTAGAAATATTAATTTTCAGCTCCCTCTTTTAGGTCTTCAATTTTTTGCATTAATGTCTCATCGTAAGCAACCCATCCCGCTGCTGTATTAGACTCAAGCCTTAAAACCGTTTTGGTTTTGCCTTTAATCTGCGAAAGCATTTTAACTTGCTCACCTTTTTGTATCTCGCCGATAACTTTATTGTTTGCACAATCTTGAGTGCATTCAATTTTGTCATAGAGCGAAAAATCCTGCAGCGCGATGAGCTCTGGTTTGGATTTATTAATCGCCCCAGATAAATACATCAAGAGAATGACGGAAATACAAAAAATTAAAGCAAATGTAGTTTTCATAACTTTAAGACCAGTTAGTTAACCGATAAACGAACGGCTCTTCCAGAAATTTTCTCAAATCGCCAGCTTAGCAACACCGATGCAACTGCCAAACCACCTACCAGACCAGCCCAAATATAGGTTGGGCCAAGTTCAAGTTTAATGCCTAAATACCAAGCCATCACAAAACCAACCGCCCAATATGAGAACAAATTAACGTACATCGGTATTTGTGTATCTTTATAGCCACGTAACGCACCACTTGCAGCAACTTGAATTCCATCAACAATTTGAAAAGCGGCGGCCATGCCTAAAAGACTAACAGCAATTTTGGCAACCAGTACATCTTGAGTGTATAGACCTATTATTTGTTGAGCAAATAAAATCATTACTATTGCCGACAAAGTCATAAAACCTGTGGCAATTATAATCCCGGTACGGCCTGCAATACGTGCTTCATCGGCCTGACCTTGCCCCAATAGCTGTCCAACCACAGAAGTGTTGGCCATGCTTAAAGCAAATGGCACCATAAACATAAACGCTGCATAGTTAAGAGCAATTTGATGTGCAGCTAAAACATTTTTTCCTAAAGAGCCCATCAGCAATGCTGCAACACTAAATAAACTAATCTCAGCAACAATACTAATTCCAATCGGAATCCCTAAAACAAGTAGTTCTTTTAAAGCTTTAAACTGAGGCCAATCAAATTTTTCAAAAAGCTTGAGAGGTTTATAAATTGATACTTTTGATATATATGTGAGTAATAAAAAAAACATTAAAGCAAAAATCATCGCAGATGCTAAACCACATCCAGCAGCCCCCATTTCTGGAAAGCCCCATTTGCCATAAATAAAAATCCAATTTAATAAAATATTTAAACAGGCACAAAATAAACCAATATACATAATGGGTCGTGTATGTCCAATGCCTTCACTTGTCATACGCAAGCTCATATAAGCAAAAACAAATGGTAAACATAATGTGATATAGCTTAAATATTGATCCGCCAGAATAACAATCTCCGGCTCAAGGTCAAAAAAGACAAATACCCATTCAAGGTTTTGACCCAGAATTAGTAAAGAGATTCCAAGAAATACAGCTAGCCATAATGTTTGTCGCAAAAAGAAGCCAGCTTTTTCGGACTGATCTGCCGCATGATACTGAGCCGTTAATGGACTCAGAGCCATAATAATTCCCATGCCAGCTAAAAAGACAATAGTCCAAACTGCACCACCCGCTGCAACTGCCGCCAAAGAATCAGTACTGTGTCGCCCTGACATAATGGTATCGGTCAGATTCATACTCATGATGGCTAAATTATTAATAATTAAAGGCCAACCAATTCTAAAAATAGAACGTGCGTGTTTTTTATCAAAAAAAGAAGGCTTAGAGGACATAGTGCTTATTTATTATTAGATTTTGTGTAACTTTAATTTTTGCAAAAAAAAATTAAAAACCTAATCTCTCCCAGTCCTTAGTATCCAAAATTTGTTTTAACTCATCAGCCGTACGTCGGTACTCGTCATACTTGAATTGCCCTTGTTCCCAAACAATGCCTTGTTGAAAGTTTCCTCCCGACTGACAACTAGCATCAAACATACAATATAAACTCATCATCTTACTATTCTGCGAACAACCTTGTTCATAGCCTTGATCACAAGCAAGTAACATCCACGCCTCTTTATTTTTGTAAGGATGACCACCCTCATAAAATAAATTCAAATGCTCGGCCATAGACATTAATGTTTCAGGATTAACTCGTCCTTCTTTAAAATGTTCACGCATTTTTGAATGAAACTCAACTTTTGCTTTTTCTCTGGTGGTTTTAGATAAAAGCCGAAGATCCTCTTTAGTTGCGTTTGGGTCTAGTTCTTGCTCTTCTCGCAGACGGTCACTTATTATGGAGTAACCTCTATTAACAAAAGCACTTGCTTGATTAGCTTCTGCAGCCTTTTCAAACCAATCACGCGGGTTACCAATTTCTTTAAGCTGTTCGCCATCCATAGTTTTGCAGCGCTTAGACGCATCAAGCACTACCGGTAGTAATTGTGACATTTGGCTTTGTTGTTCAGGGTTGGCCGTAAGGCTATTAGTGGTAAACATGGCTATGAGTTGTGACTCAGGAGTCTCATACAAATAACCACACATTTCTGCAACTTGCCCAATCGCAAAATCAGCCCACGCTTCACCTTGTTCGGAAAGCGCTAATAAGTCGTTAACTTGAGCATTTAAATCATCAGCATTAAAAATAGTACTAATAATTGAGCTTTTTCCATCTTTAACGGCTTGTAATGCGGCCGATAAGGTTGAGCTTGGTGTTCTAGATTCTACTGACGGTGTCTCTTCAGTAGATTGCTGTTTGATGGCTTCATTATTGTGTTTTTCTTCTGACTGGCTAAGCGGTGTCAGTGGTCGATCGAGTACTGTATCTTGGTTTGACTCTTGCGGTGCGGAGGGCTTTAACAGCAATACAGATAAAACTAGCGCCATCACAAAGCTAATTGCTAAAAGAATTGGAAAAAACTTACGTGTAAACATAGTAATATTATAGGTCTTATTGCACTCATGTATTTAATAAAAGCAAATACACGCCGTAATTAATTTAGTAACAATATCGAGGAATTTTAAAATGAGTTTTTCCAATCCAAAACGTGTGGCCATTGTGGCTGCAAACCGAATTCCTTTTGCCCGTGCTCATGGAGCTTACGCAAGTGTAGGCAATGAAGACATGATGACCGTCGCCCTTAAGGGTTTAGTTGATAAAACCAATTTGCATGGTGAAAGATTAGGAGATGTATCTTTAGGTGCTGTTATTAAACACTCTAAAGATTGGAACTTGGCTAGAGAAAGCGTACTCGGCAGTGGCTTGTCTCGTGAAACTCCGGCATTTGATATACAAAGAGCTTGTGGCACCGGCCTTTCCGCAGCTATTCAGATTGCAAATAAGATTGCTCTTGGACAGATTGATTCAGGCATTGCAGGCGGATGTGACACTGTGAGTGACGCGCCAATTGTGTATGCACGTGAGTATCAGCAATTACTCTTAAGACTTAATCGTCAACGTACTGGTATGGGTAAATTCAAAACCTTATTAGGCATTCGTCCACGTCATTTTAAGCCAGAATTTCCTGGTGTTACTGAACCACGTACTGGTTTATCCATGGGCCAAAGCTGTGAGTTAATGGCCAAAGAATGGAACATAACTAGAGAAGCTCAAGATCAATTGGCCTTAGAAAGTCATTTAAAAACAGCCTCAGCATATGAAGATGGCTTTTATTCTGATTTAGTCACTCCATTTTTAGGTTTAGAAAAAGATAACAACTTACGCGCTACAAGCACAATGGAGTCTTTAGCTAAACTCAAACCTGCTTTTGATAAAAAATCTGGTCAAGGTACATTAACCGCTGGTAACAG
>CAJQOG010000119.1 GCA_905479875.1 uncultured Gammaproteobacteria bacterium | reverse complement strand
AGGCTTTATCTTTATCGGTAACGTTACGCAAACCAAATGCAATGGTTACACAATCAAAAGATTCGTCTTCAAATGAAAGCTCTTCGGCATTTTCAGTTTGGAATGAGACATTGCCACCAATACCAGCATCCAGTAAGCGATCTCGTCCTACTTCCAGCATACTTTCATTAATATCGGTAAGAAATACATGCCCAGTTTTACCAACTTGCTTACTCAAGCCTTTGGTAATATCTCCCGTGCCACCTGCAACATCTAGAGCAATCATGCCTTCACGTAAACCGGTTTGTTCAAGTGTGAATTTTTTCCACAGTCTGTGTACGCCCATAGACATTAGGTCATTCATGATGTCGTAGTTTTTAGCTACTGAATCAAAAACGCCTTTTACTTTTTCTTGTTTTTCGCCTACCGGCACTTCTTTATAACCAAAGTGAGTAGTGTCTGATTCTTGGTCTGAATCTTGCTGAGTAGTAGATTTGTCTGTATTTGTTGCCATAGTGTTCTCAATAAAACTATTAGCAAGTGCTGGAAAAGCTAGTTTTTGCTGTAGGTGTGTCCAGCTGCTTGCAGTTTGGCAAGGTGATCTTGCCAGTTCTCTGCATATTTTACGCCAAGTTCATGCAAATAGGACCATGAATACAGCCCTGTATTGTGTCCATCATCAAACTCGAGTCGCAAAGCGTATTGTCCTACAGGTTCTATACGCACTATACGGATATCTTGCTTATCTAATTGTAAAATCGCTTGAGTGGGACTGTGCCCACGAACTTCAGCAGATGGGGAGAAAACGCGTAAATATTCCCATGACAAACTAAAAGTATTGCCATCTGCGAAAGTCACATCTAAGAGACGTGACTCTTGTCGCATTTTAATTTCAGTGGGGACTTGAGGTGATGTCATTTTAATTTATTCGCTTTAACCTTGAAAATGCCTCGCAGAGTTTATACTCAGCTAGACTGGGTGCTCACAATGACAGTAGCAACAATTATCGTCATTGCGAATCGCCAAAAGGCGGCGTGGCAATCTATATTTTAAAAATAAAGACTAGAGTATATAACGACTCAAATCTTCGTCTTCTACCAATGCATCGAGTTGTGCATCTACGTAAACCGCATCAATATCTATACTCTGTGCCGAACTATCAGAGGCATCGTAAGAAAGCTTTTCTAAGAGACGTTCCATTACAGTATGTAAACGACGGGCACCAATATTTTCCATACGCTCGTTTGCTTTAAAAGCCACTTCGGCAATACGCTGAATTCCTTCAGTGGTGAAATTTACTGTTAAGTCTTCAGTTTGAAGCAGAGCCTGATACTGCGTTGTTAATGAAGCGTTTGTCTCAGTTAAGATTTTCACAAAGTCTTCCACAGTCAAAGCATTAAGCTCAACTCGAATAGGGAATCGGCCTTGTAATTCTGGAATTAAATCTGAAGGTTTAGAATAACTAAAAGCACCAGAAGCGATAAATAAAATGTGGTCCGTTTTGATCATACCGTACTTAGTATTAACGGTACTACCTTCTACCAAGGGCAATAAATCTCTTTGTACGCCCTCTCGCGAGACATCACCGCTAGAGCTATTGCTACTTTTAGCAATTTTATCAAACTCATCTAAAAACACGATGCCATGATTTTCTACCGCATCTAAAGCTTCTTGCTTAAGTTCGTCCTCATCTATAAGTTTTGCTGCTTCTTCATCAATAAGATGCTTTAAGGCTTCTTTAACTTTTAAACGTCTACGTTTTTTCTTATCACCACCACCCATGTTTTGAAAAAGCGACTGCAACTGTCCAGTCATTTCTTCCATGCCAGGAGGGGCCATAATTTCTACGCCCATTGCTGGTGCTTTGGTGTCGATTTCTATTTCCTTGTCATCCAACTTTCCTTCGCGTAGCATTTTTCGAAACTTCTGACGAGTCTCATTTTCTTTGTCAGTGGTAGTTTCACCATCTGCATAACGAGCAGGCGGTAGTAACACATCTAAAACTCGATCTTCGGCCGCATCTTCTGCACGAGGACGGAGTTTTTTAATAGCAAGTTCACGAGTTTGCTTAATGGCAACATCAACTAGGTCACGAATAATGGAATCGACTTCACGGCCTACATAGCCAACTTCAGTAAATTTAGTTGCCTCTACTTTTACAAAGGGTGCTTTGGCGAGTTTAGCTAAACGTCTAGCAATCTCAGTTTTACCAACACCAGTGGGACCAATCATTAATATATTCTTTGGAGTAATTTCACTGCGTAATGGCTCAAGCACTTGCGCACGTCTCCACCGATTACGTAATGCGATGGCTACGGCTTTTTTAGCGGCGTCTTGGCCAATAATATGATTGTCTAGTTCTTGCACGATTTCACGTGGAGTCATGGACATAGTTTGTACCTTTTGATGATTCCGTCTATTTTGTTGCTAAATGCACCCATTTTCTTTAAATGTCTAGAAAATACGAGAATATTTAGCTAAAATTATACTTGATTGCTTCTATGTTGTTAGCAGCGAGTTAAA
>CAJQOG010000118.1 GCA_905479875.1 uncultured Gammaproteobacteria bacterium | reverse complement strand
AAAGTCTTTTAAGATTCGGTACTCAGGATGAATCATTTCCCAGCCTTTTTTACCGCGACGTACCTCACCAAAGCAGCGAACCGTAGCCCCTTGAGAAAATTGGGATTGCTGTTGTTTGCTGAAATGAAAAAACCGTAAGGTTAGCATTCCTGAACCATCTGAAAGTGTTACTAGCATTGAGCGCTTGCCGCGAAAAACGCTTTGGCAAGTTTCTACACTGGCTTCGATAACCGCTCTTTGGTTAAGTTGGCATTGAGCAATTGGTATTATTCTGGTGCGGTCTTCATAACGCGCCGGTAAATGAAATAATAAATCTTTGAGGTTTTTAACTCCATAGTCTTCTAATTTTTTGGCCATAGCAGGCCCAACCCCATTAAGGTTGTTTAGACTAAGACTGGACGATTTTTTGGATGAAGAATTAGTAATAATTTTAACTGCGTTCGATATTGATGATAAAGCTCAAGCTTTCAATATCTTGCAGAATGTTTTGTAAATGTTCAAGGCTTTTCACATAAAACTGAAAAATTAAATAGCTAACATCGTCGTCTTTAGTTTGAACATTGACGGAAGCAATATTGGTATCATGCCCAGAGATTCGAGTTGACAGTGCTGCTAAAACGCCGGGCTCATTGTTAGTAGTTATCTTGAGTTCACATAAAAAATCAGACTGAATTTGTTCTTCCCACATGACATCTAACCAACGCGCTGGTTGATTTCGGTAATCTACCAAATTGCCGCAAGTATCGCGGTGAATAACTATGCCTCTACCTGTAGTTAGGTAGCCTATAATTGAGTCGCCTGGTAATGGATAGCAGCATTTACCATAGGTAACTACCAAACCTTCAGTACCACTAATAGTTAAACTTTGTTGCCGTCCATCTATATCTAAAATCGTAGTGTCTTTAATAGGTACTAAGCGTTGAGCCACTAAAGGCGCTAGTCGTTGCCCTAGGCCAATCTCTTTGAATAAATCACGTTTACGTTGTAAATTATATTCTTCCGCTAAGGTTTGCAAGCTTGCACGCGTAATTTTTTTCAAACTCGAATCAAGATTGCGTAATGCTCTATCAAGCATACGTTTACCTAAGTCTTCGGCACCTGTATCAGTTAGCGAACTTATGTACTGACGAATGCTGTGTCTAGCCTTGGGCGTGGCTACAAAATTTAACCATGCCGAATTAGGGTTGGATTTTTTGTCAGTAATGATTTCCACTGTTTGACCGTTTTCTAGACGTGTACTTAGGGCCACCATGCGCCTATTAACTTTTGCTCCAATGCAGCGATGCCCTACATCTGTATGGATTGCATAGGCAAAATCAATTGGAGTAGATGCCCGGGCTAAACGAATGATACGTCCTTTGGGAGTGAATACAAAAACCTTGCCAGGAAACAAATCCGTTTTTACATCGTCAACAAAATCTTGTGTATTGCCGGTATCTTGGTTAAGACTGACTAAATTATGAATCCATTCACGAGCTCTGATTTGTGGGGCCATTTCATTATCAGCATCGTCTTTATAATGCCAATGGGCGGCAATTCCTTCTTCAGCCAGCTTATGCATGTCTTGAGTGCGAATTTGTACTTCTAATGGCATGCCGCGAGGACCAAGAACAGTAGTGTGTAAAGACTGATAGCCATTTTGTTTTGGTATCGCTATATAGTCTTTAAACTTACCTAACATAGGGCGGTAACGTGTATGTACTAAACCAAGCACTCGATAACATTGATCTACTGTCTCAACTACTATACGCATTCCATAAATATCTACAATGTCACGTAAAGGCAATTTTTGATCTTGCATTTTTTTATATACAGAAAAAACTTCTTTTTTACGGCTTTGAATTTTCGCTTTAATATTAGCCGTTTGCATAAGCTTTTTAAGATGTTTAGAAACATCTTTGCCTAGTTGTTTTTCACTACCGCTGGTTTTTTGTATGGCTTCTTTGATCACACGGTAACGATCAGGATACAGTGCTTTGAGACCTAGTTTTTCTAAATCGTTTTTAATTTCATGCATGCCAAGACGATGAGCAAGTGGCGCGTATATATCAAGAGTTTCTCTTGCGATACGGCGTTTTTTTTCAGGCTTTAGGCTGCCTAAAGTACGCATATTATGTAAACGATCTGCAAGCTTGATAATAATTACACGTACGTCATCACTCATCGCAAGCATGAGTTTACGAAAGCTTTCTGCTTGTGCTTCTTCGCGGGAACGAAATTTGAGTTGATCTAACTTGCTGACGCCATCTACTAATCGAGCAACCGGCTCACCAAATTCAGAGGCTACATCTTCTCGTGCAACATCGGTATCTTCAATGGTGTCATGCAGAATGGCTGCAATAATTGTTTGGGCATCAAGACTTTTCTCAGCCAATATTGAAGCAACAGCAACAGGGTGTGAAATATACGGCACCCCACTCTGGCGCTTTTGTCCGTCGTGGGCCTTGAAGCCAAAGGTAAAGGCTTTTTGAATTTGCCCCACTTCTTCGGGGCTAAGATATGTTTTTACTCTGTCGAGTAAATTGACAATTCCCAGAGCGCGTTTGCCTGGGTGGAGGCGGTCAAGAATCGATGTGCCTACCTCCATTTGTCCTTTACTCTTGTGCCATCAGTTCCGTTTCAGTAGCCGCTTGGTCTTCAAGTTCTTTAAACTCGGCTGCTAATTTTTCATCTTGAACAGCTTTTTCACGAGCTTCCATGATTTCATGAGTAATAAGTCCATCTGCGATTTCGCGCAGAGCTATGACTGTTGGCTTGTCGTTATTACGCGCAACCATTGGTTCTGAACCATTGGCAATTTGGCGAGCGCGCTTTGACGCTAACAAAACCATTTCAAACATATTGTCTGAGTTTTTAAGGCTATCTTCAACTGTGATACGAGCCATAGTGTTTTCCTGTTTTAGCTATATAGATGCTGAAAAGCAATGTTTTAAAAGTGTTTTCACTGCTCCAAAATCCGTAAAACGCTCGTATTTTGAGCTATTTTATGGGCTTTGAACGGACACTAATTCCGACGAACTTCATCTGAAGTCATCAAAACGGTGTTCAAGCAAGGGAAATTCACTGGAATTAGCACACATTTTAGCTAATTTTCACAGGCTGAGGTAGCTTTTTGTGTGAATATGAAAAATCACTTGGGATTTACTCTTCGCTATCCAGGATTTTATTCTCAATTGGCATGGCATACCCACAATCTTGGATGAGCTCACGGCGTAGGTAATTTTTAGCTAATGAGTCATTCCCTTCACCAATAATTACGGCTTCAAGTTCTTGCAACGCATCATCTAAATTGTCGTTGACAATGACATGGTCAAACTCCGACCAATGACTGATATCACTTATAGAGTCTTTTAAACGGCGTTGTATTACTTCTTCAGAGTCAGTTGCGCGCGTGCGTAAACGACGCTCAAGCTCTTGTAAGGATGGAGGCAGAATGAACACGCTAACGCAAGTTGGCCATGCGTGGCGAATTTGTTGAGCGCCTTGCCAGTCGATTTCTAGTAAAACGTGTCTATCGGCATCGAGTTGATTTTGCACTTGGCTTTTTGCAGTGCCGTAGTAGTTATCAAAGACTTCAGCATGCTCCAAAAAATCATCATCTTTAACCATAAGTTCAAACTCTTCTTTGCTTATAAAGAAGTAGTCATCCCCATTGTTTTCCCTGACACGAGGCTTACGCGTGGTATATGAAATTGAAAATTGCACGCGCGGGTTGCGTAATAGTAACGCTCTCACCAGTGTGGTTTTGCCTGCACCAGACGGCGCGCTTATTACATAAAGGCGTGGAGGGTTATTGGTGTGAGTTGTATGTTTTGTCATGCGGCAATCTTTTTTGATAATTTTGAAGCTAGGGTATTTTAATGTATTTTGGTCACTCTATATTCTGGATTTGTTCTCGCATTTGCTCAATCAGCACTTTTAGTTCAACGGCGTGCTGAGTGCTAGTAGCATTTTGCGATTTTGAGGCAAGCGTGTTTGCCTCCCGATTAAATTCTTGCATAAGAAAGTCTAAACGGCGCCCTATTGGTTTATTTTGTTTTAAAGTGTTATTAAGCTCAATTAAATGACTGTCTAAACGATCAAGCTCTTCATCCACGTCTAAGCGTTGTGCATAAAAAATTAGTTCTTGTTCTAAGCGTTCTTGATCTGGTTTTTGCTCTAGTTCGCTTAATTTAGAAGTAACTCTTGTTCTTAGATATTCACGAATTTCTGGTAATAATGTGCGTAGGGCATTTACATGCTGACTAACGCTGTCTGAGCGTTGTTGTATGAACTCAATCATTCGTTCGCCTTCAGCAGTTCGTGCTTCATTGAGTGCATCTAAGGCCTTATCTAAAACAACTAAAGCAAGTTTTTGCATTGAACTTTCTTCAGGTTTAGCTTCATCCAGTACCCCTGAAAAATTTAATATATCCGCTACAGTCATTTCTTGGATACATGAATGATGCTGCTTCAGTTTTGTTTGCAAATGAAACAATTGTTGCACGCGTTCTGGGTTTAGATTCAATTCAGAAGAGCTACTGTGCTTTATTTCATACTTCAGTACACAGTCTAGTTTTCCGCGTTTTAGTTTTTTACTTATACGCTCGCGCATTGCAGATTCCAGCGCACGTAACTGCTCTGGAATACGAAAATTTATATCTAGGTATCGGTGGTTTACGGAGCGACATTCCCAAATAATAACAAGCTGTTCATTTTCGCCTTGAGAGCGCGCAAAGCCGGTCATGCTATTAGCCATATTTTTCCTTTTTATCTATTGCTGGTTTGCATTTGCTGTAAAACTAGGTGGATTAACTCTACAGTAACAATTAATTACACTCAAAGCCTCACCACATGTTGTAATAGGTCGTTTTAATGAGTTATATGCGTATAATATAGCCTTTAAAGAAAAAATGTGTTGGGTTAAACGGCCAATATAGTATGACCTAAGTGACATAATATTCTAACAAAGAGATATATATTCCTCTCTTTCGGGCATACCGCCTTAAATAATAAAAATAACCATAAAGGGCTATTTGTGCAGATAGTTACAGCTAAAGCCAGTTTGCTTGGCGATAGAGATCAAAACCAAGATCGAGTAGGAGTATTGCGTAGAGGCGATACTTTGCTAGCTGTTGTCATGGATGGAATGGGTGGGCATTCACAAGGTGATGTTGCTGCCGAGGTTGGCCTTGAATGCATGCTAAACCGTTTTGCAAAGGTCAAATTGCCTCTGATTAAAGAACAGGCCTTTTTAACAGAGTTAATTCTTGAGGCGCATGAAGCCGTAATAAAAGCTGGTCTTGGATTGCCAATCGATATGATGCCGCGATCAACAACGGCCGTTTGTTTGATTCAGCGTGACCGTATGCATTGGGCTCATGTTGGTGACAGCCGTATTTATTTGATTCGCCAAGGTAAAATGATAACCCGTACACGCGACCATACTCATGTTGAAATGCTGGTGCAACAAGGTCTTATTTCTGAAGCTCAGGTTAATGAACACCCTATGCGTAACTTTGTAGAGTCGTGCTTGGGTGGTGAGATTGAGATGAGCATACTGACCGAGTCGGGGCCAATAGACCTTAATGCCAATGACAGTATTTTAATGTGTAGTGACGGCTTATGGAGCGCGTTTAAAGATGAGGAAATTGCTACGTTATTATCCTCAACGGAAAATACCCCGCAAAACACGCTAGAAACTTTATGTAATGCAGCTGTTGAAATTTGTCACCCGATTAGCGATAACACTAGCGGCATTTTGTTGCAGATAAATGAACTTTGATTGCGACAAACTTACAGCTATAAATTTGTACCACCTTCACAATTTAAAATTTTATTAAGCTTGCCTTGCATGCTTTGAGGATTACTCATGTCTTTACGCCCTAGCGGACGCACTCCCCATCAAATACGCGACTTAAGTTTTCAGCGTAACTTTACTAAACATGCGGCTGGTTCGGTTTTAGTCTCTTGTGGGGACACCCGAGTTTTGTGTACTGCAAGTATTGAAGATCGTGTACCGCCATTTTTACGTGGAAAAGGTCAAGGTTGGGTCACTGCTGAATACAGCATGTTGCCAGGTGCAACTCACACACGTAGCGGTCGCGAAGCGGCACGTGGAAAACAGAGTGGGCGTACACAAGAAATACAACGTTTAATTGGCCGTTCATTAAGGG
>CAJQOG010000117.1 GCA_905479875.1 uncultured Gammaproteobacteria bacterium | reverse complement strand
TGGTGCTGATGAGCCAGAGACATTCGTGGCGCGTACCGGTTATACAGGAGAAGATGGTTTTGAAATTGTACTTAATGCTGATAAAGCAATTCAACTTTGGGATTTACTTGTAGAGGCTGGAGTACATCCTTGTGGTTTAGGTGCGCGGGATACTTTACGTTTAGAAGCGGGTATGAATTTGTATGGTAATGATATGACCGAAGAGACATCACCTCTTGAATCGGCTCTATCTTGGACCATTGCTTTTGAGCCTGAAAATAGAGATTTTATTGGCCGCAGTGTTTTAGAAAAACAAAAACTAGATGGAGTGCAGACTAAGCTAGTAGGGCTTTTGCTAGAAGGCCGTGGTGTAATGCGCTCGCATCAAAAGGTTATTACGGAATTTGGTGAGGGTGAAATTACCAGTGGAGGTTTCTCACCAACTTTGCAGCGATCAATTGCCTACGCACGTATTCCTAAAAAAGCGAAAGGTGTATGCCAAGTTGAAATTCGCAATAAACATTTAGATGCAAAAATTACTAAACTCAGTTTCGTCCGAAATGGCGAAGCTGTGATTGAACTTTGAAAAATTTGAATCAGAAAACTCTGGAGTAAGAAAGATGAGCAATATCCCTGAAGATTATAAATACACTAAAACTCATGAATGGGTAAAACTAGAAGAAGATGGCAGTATTCTTGTTGGAATTAGTGATCATGCGCAAGAAGCGCTTGGCGAACTAGTATTTGTCGAAACTCCTGATACAGGTATCGAAGTTGTTTCAGGTGATTCTGTAGCAGTTGTTGAATCAGTAAAATCAGCTTCTGATATTTATACACCAATCACGGGTGAAATTATTGCTGCTAATGAAGATTTAGAAGCGACACCAGAATTAGTTAACGAAGATGCTTATGAGCGTGGTTGGATTTTCCGCATACAGCCAGCACATATGAGTGAGTTAGATGAATTGTTAAGTGCTGAAGAGTATCAAGCACAACTTGACGAAGAAGATAGCTAAATAATTCTTGTCATTGCGAGCCAATAATATTGGCGCGGCAATCTCATAACTGAATTGTAGAAGTTAAACGTATAAAATCAACAGATTGCCACAGCGGCTTGCGCCACTTCGCAATGACGTAAATTAAATTAAAAGTAAAAATTATGCCTTTTATTCCCCATACTGAATCCGATATCAAAAGCATGCTCGATACAATCGGCGCGCCAACCATTGATGCCTTGTTTGATGAAATTCCAGAGTCATTACGCATCAAAGAATTAAATGTTCCTACCGGCATGAACGAGATGGAAATTACTCGTTTGATGCATGATCGAGCTAAGCAAGACGGTCAAGTGCTTAATTTCATTGGTGCGGGAGCTTATGAACATCATATTCCTGCGGCTGTTTGGCAAATTGCAACACGTGGTGAATATTACAGTGCTTACACCCCGTATCAGGCAGAAGCCAGTCAAGGGACTTTGCAGTTAATCTATGAATACCAAACCATGATGACTGCTTTGACCGGTATGGATGTGTCTAATGCATCAATGTACGACGGCGCATCGGCATTGGCCGAATCATGCTTAATGGCAATTCGTGCTCAACGCCGAAATAAAAGTGTTCGTATATTAATGCCACTTACAGTGCACCCATTTTATCGTCAAGTAGTTACTAATATCGCTGGTGGGCAAAATTTAGAGTTTGTAGAAATACCGTTTGATGCAAAAACCGGTTTAACTGATTTAAATGCCATTAGAGCCGAATGTGAAAAGGGTATTGCTGCCATCGTAATCCCAACGCCGAATTTTTTTGGTGGCTTAGAGCCAGTTGATGAGTTGGTTGATATTGCTCATGCTAATAATGGACTAGCGATTGCTGTTAGTAACCCAATGACCTTAGCTTTACTTAAGCCTCCAGGTGAGTGGGGAAATGCTGAAGAAAATCGTGGTGCCGATATTGTCTGTGGTGAAGGTCAACCTCTAGGTGTGCCAGTTTCATCGGGCGGTCCATACTTTGGATATATGTGCTGTAAACAAGCTTATGTTCGACAAATGCCAGGGCGTATTGTTGGGCGCACGGTTGATTTAGAAGGTAAAGAAGGTTTTACACTAACACTGCAGGCGCGTGAACAACATATTCGACGTTCTAAGGCCACTTCAAATATTTGTACCAACCAAGGTTTAATGGTGACTGCAGCGACTATTCATATGTCTATTTTAGGTGCCCAAGGTTTAGAGCGTGTTGCCGCAAGTTCTTATAGCAATACTAAAAAATTGCTTGGTTTGCTTACAAAAATTGATGGAGTTGAATCAGTCTTCACGAGTGAGAATTTCCATGAAGCCGTTATTCGACTTCCCAAAGATGCGCCAACAGTTTTAGAAGCGCTTTCGCATAAACATATTGCTGGCGGACTTGCACTTGGTGAGTTTTATCCGGAACTGAAAAATTGCATTCTCGTATGTGCAACAGAAACTAAAACCGATGCAGATTTAGAGTTATTTGCTCAAGAACTTAAATCTGTTTTAACTTAATCATCAGATAAATTTAATTAAAGGAAAAATATTATGACTACAGTAACTTTAGGTGGTAACCCATTTGCATTAAAAGGTTCTTTTCCAGAAGCTGGTGAGAGTGCTAAAGATTTCACTTTAACCAATGGCAAGCTTGAAGACGTAACGCTAGCAAGTTTTGCTGGTAAGAAAAAACTAATCAGTATTTTCCCAAGTGTTGATACGCCAGTTTGTGCACTTTCAACTAAGAAATTTAATGATCATGCACGTGCACATGACGATACAGTTATGTTAATGGTATCTGCGGATTTACCATTTGCACAAGGCCGTTTTTGTGGCGACGAAGGATTGGAAAATGTTCACGCTTTGTCGATCATGCGTAATCAATCTTTTTCAGAAGACTATGGCGTTTTGTTAGCAGAAGGCCCAATGGCTGGAATTACAGCAAGAGCAATCGTAGTTGTTGATGAAAATGACAAAGTAGTTTATTCGGAGCTTGTTGGTGAAATTGCTGATGAACCTAACTATGAAGCGGCTATCGCAGCTTTAAAGTAAATATATAAAACAATACTAAAAGAAATTAATAGAGATAAAAAATGCTTATTTTTGAACATTCACATACTGGTCGTTACTCAACTGCACAAGCACCTCATGACGTTGCTGAAACGGCTATTCCAAAACATTTGCAACGTACGGAACGTGCAGGCTTACCTGAAGTTTCAGAACTTCAAGCGGTTCGCCATTACACACGTTTATCGCAAAAGAATTTTTCAATTGATACGCAATTTTATCCTCTTGGTTCTTGCACTATGAAGTACAACCCGCGTGCTTGTAATTCATTAGCGATGTTGCCAGAATTTTTAAGTAGGCATCCATTAGCACCTGTTTCTCATGGTCAGGGTTTTATGCAGTGTATGTATGAACTACAGGAAATGCTTGAAGATGTGACTGGTATGGCTGGTGTTACTTTAACGCCTATGGCTGGTGCACAAGGTGAATTTGCAGGTGTAGCAATGATTACGGCTTATCATAAGGCACGTGGTGATACAGAACGTACCCAAATTATTGTTCCAGATGCGGCTCATGGAACTAATCCTGCCACGGCTATTATGTGCGGTTGTGAAGTTATTGAAATTCCTACCATGAAAGATGGTGATGTTGATTTTGACGCACTTAAAAAAGTAGTTGGTCCTAAAACAGCAGGTATCATGTTAACTAATCCATCTACTTTGGGTGTGTTTGAAAGACGTATTAAAGAAATTGCTGCGCTGGTGCATGATGCTGGTGGATTGTTGTATTACGATGGTGCAAACCTAAATGCAATATTAGGTCAGGTACGTCCTGGTGATATGGGTTTTGATGTTATTCATATGAATTTACACAAAACTTTTTCAACACCACATGGTGGTGGTGGTCCGGGTTCAGGTGCGGTTGGGGTAAGTAAGCGTTTACTTCCATTTATGCCAATACCTTTTATTAAAAAGAACAAAGAAGAAGGTGAACAGCAATACGATTGGGTCACTGAAAAAGAACTGCCTCTAACCATTGGTCGTTTGTCAGCATTTATGGGTAATGCTGGAGTAAATTTACGTGCTTATGTTTATGCGCGAATGTTGGGTAAAGAAGGTATGCAACGTGTTGCAGAGTTTGCTACTTTAAATGCTAACTATTTAATGAAGCGTTTAGCGGATGCCGGATTTGACCTAGCTTTCCCTGAGCGTAGAGCTACACACGAATTTATTGTGACTCTAAAAAAACAAGCTAAAGAATTAAATGTTAATGCAATGGATTTTGCAAAAGCATTACTTGATGAAGGTTTCCATGCTCCAACTACATATTTCCCATTGTTGGTTCCTGAGTGTTTACTGATTGAACCTACAGAAACAGAAGCCAAAGAAGAGTTAGATTTATTTGTGGATGCAATGGTTAACGTATTAAGAAATTCTGAAAAAGACTCTGCACATGTGAAAGCAGCGCCGTATACATTGCCAGTTCGTCGCTTGGATGATGTACGTGCTGCAAAACAGCTGGATGTGCGCTATCAAAAAGGTGTTGCCTAATATATACTTTATGCTATGCATACAAGTGTCAAACAGGCTTTAGCCGTACTTAATGACTCTACCGAAACGGCAGAGATATTATTTAGTGATGGCAACCTATTAGTCGAAATTTATAAACCCGAACAAATTGATAATCAGTCTCCACATACACGTGATGAAATCTATGTAATCGCTAGTGGGTCAGGAGAGTTTATCAATGGTGATACGCAACATGCCTTTGATGTTGGAGATGTTATTTTTGTGAAAGCTGGTGTCGAGCATTGTTTTATAAATTTCACTGACGACTTTTCAACTTGGGTTTTCTTCTATGGTCCTAAAGGTGGCGAAGTAGAAGTAGAAGGGGAATCAATTGGCTAATCAAAAAGTTACTGGCCTGAAACGGATTCGCAATGCGATGAAGTATTCTTGGCAGGGTCTGCAGGCTGCTTATCAACATGAAGAAGCGTTTAGACAAGAGTTA